>CAZFFW010000041.1:0-37873 GCA_964518125.1 uncultured Porifericola sp. | reverse complement strand
AATATACTAAAGATTTCACTACAGTGAGGCTGCAGCTGGGTTGCATAAGGGCTTGACAGCAGTTGTTGTTATTCCTGAGCAGTATGAGGGTAAAGCAGATCTGCTGTTGGCAATTCTGAAAAGGAACAAAAATATTCTTTATCCAATTGAAAATTTGATCTTTTTAATAAGTTTAAAATTAGATCATTTTTTTCCTCTTAACTGATTACATCCTTTCAGGCCACTGCGACTTAGAGACAAATTTCAGGATAAATGATTACCCCACGTATCGGCTAATCAATTAAAATTTAACGGATTTCTTATTGACAAAAAAAGGCAAAAGATGCCTTCAAGGGTAGGCTATGCCTGAAGCAATCACTTTTTACGCACAAATTAAACTTACCATGAAAATGAAAACAGTCAAGAAGACCTATGTCTGCAAAGATGTCTGCAATTTTAAAATTGACACACACCTACCCGCTGATTATGTGCCTAATGCAGGTGATGTAGCACTGCTTGAAGTAATAGATGTGGGAAAAATCAACCGCATACAGGATGATCGTGAGCTACGGGTTAGCATCTTTCCCGGGGATCATATACTGGCTGCTTTTGGAGACCGTTATGCCACCAGCCAGGTGGAGGCCTATGTGCCGGAATTCAGCATCCACGAGTTGCATCTTGCCGGAGCGGGAGGCGTGATTGGAGTGGTGCACAGCCAGAATGCCAGGCTTAAAGATACTGAACCTACCCGGGTAAGGCTCATTGGCTATGCAACCAATAACGGTCGTGTGATCAATACGAACTTTCTGGTCTTGCCCCGACACAAGTTTACTGGCAAATTTGGACTGAACAAACCGACAACAATTCTCAGTCTTGGTTCTTCTATGGACAGCGGCAAGACCACTATTGCGGGAGGGCTGAGCCGCGGATTGATGCTTGCTGGGCAGAAAGTAGCTTACATGAAGCTCACCGGTACAGCTTTTACCAAAGACAGGAATTTTGTCAAAGACTGTGGCGCTGTAATGACAGTGGACTTCTCTGACGCAGGTTTTACCTCTACCTACATGTACAGCCTGGATGAAATCCTGGATATCTACGAGACATTAATGAAAGAAAAAGTTCTGATCGAGCGCTTTGACTATCTTATCATAGAGATAGCTGATGGCTTGTTTCAGAGGGAAAATAAGTTTCTGCTACCCGAGCTGAGATTCCGTGCTACGGTAGATCATGTCATCTTCTCAGGCGGCGACAGCCTTAGTGCACTCTATGGTATGGAAATCCTCAGTAAGATTGATTTGAAGCCTTTTGCGCTCTCCGGCAAGTTTACCATGAGTCCACTACTGGTACGTGAGGTACAGGAACTAACCAATATGCCGGTACTGACGCTGGAAGAACTCATGCAACCAACTGTGATCAACTATCTGGAAGATAGCAAAGCAGACATATTTACCCATAATAAGCTCAGTGAAGATGCAGTTCCGGCAAGAGAATCAGCTGCTTAGGTATTTTGTCCGAAAGCATTGTTTACTGCTGACTGTAGCATTGGTAGCAGGCTTACTGGCAGGGCTGAGTGCCCTGCTTATTCCGCTCTCCATCGGCAAGTATTATACGCTGGCCCTTGAAGCCGGTTCAGCGCGAGGGAAGGTTTTTGATATGCTCCCCTTTAGAGTCCACAATCTGAAAGACTTTTTTTTCTTCTTTTCCGGAGTCATCATTTTTCACATGCTCGCTGTTTTTCTGTCGCGGCAATGTGCTGATACCGCTGCAGAAAAATTTGTGAAAGAACTGAGAGAAAAACTCTTTTCCTGCCAGCTGAGGCAGCCAATCAACAAGTTGCTGCACAAACCAGTGGGTCGCTACCTGCTGCGCTATAGCGGCGATATGGGGGCTGTCAAACGGCTTATTAGTAGGGGAATGGTTGGCTTTGTATACGACATCATGCTCTTATTATTAGGAGTTGCACTCCTCAGTTACCTTAATTTCCTACTGAGCTTGCTTATTCTGGGTTTAACGGTCGTATTTATAGTCCTGCTCTGGCTCTTTAATTTGATGTTACTGCCGGAAGTAAACCGGCTGCGAGGTACCAGGTCATCTAATCTGGCATTCGTAAGCAGTCGTTTACAGGCACTCATGACCATCAAACTGACTTCTAGAGAAGAGAAAGAGATGAGGAAGTTTAATGATCGCTCCAATAAACTGTACCGGCAGGCTATAAGTCTGTTGTGGAGGGAAAATTTTCAGAGAGCACTCATTCCGTTCCTTTTGTATAGCCTGCTACTGGCAGTGCTGATTTACGGTAGTGTATTGATTAGCCGAGATACTGATAAGCTGGACGGAGCCAGCCTACTGGTCTTTATCATGTTTCTGATCACTATTATTCCTTCATTTCGAAGATTGCTTTATGCAAGGCGACACTGGCGGGATGGCTGGCTTTCGCTGAGGAAGGTGGTAAAAGTGTTCAGGCCTGAAGAAGAAAAAAAGAGAGATGTAAACCTGGACAATGAACCCTATTCGCTCGCAGTTACTCCATTCTGCCTGGATGATGTAAAAGGAAAAAAGCTGTCTTACCCGGCCTTTGAGCAGCAGAAAGGGAAGATCAGCCTGCTGATAGGGCCTTCCGGCTCAGGGAAATCCCTCCTGTTCTACATACTGTCCGGCCTTAGCGAAGCACCGGAGGGAGTCATCACCATCAACGGAATCGATCTAAAGAAGCTTTCACCCCTCGTAATGAGAGAGCAGGTCAGCCTGTTCACTGTGGAAGCACCCCTTCTGGGCAATACCCTTGCCGGAGTGCTGGGAAATCCACGCCGAGAAGCTGAAGAGCGTGCTCTTGAGTTACTGGATTACTTTGATATAGACATGCACAGAGATGAAAGTCTCAGGCAGGAAATCGGATCCGGAGGCAAGCTGCTCTCATCCGGTGAGGTAAAAATCCTGCAATTGATACGCTTCCTCTTGCATGATCGTCCTATCATGCTACTTGATGATCCTTTTTCAAATATGGAACATCAGAATCAAAGAAAACTGGAAAAGCTACTGGAAAAGATGCAAGCCGATCACATTATTTTCATTGCATTGCGGGATGAGCAGTCCTGCCAACTGAACGCCAACCGAGTCTATCTGGATAGACAGACAATTTCTCTTTATCAATAAGTTTGACAGATAATTTCTAAACTCATGCACAACAAAATTTATGTATTCAGTATTCTTTTCTTTTGCCTTGCAGCCGAAGTAACCGCGCAAAGTAGTAGTCAGCTACGAAGCAGAAAGATCAGTGAAGTGACCGTGGTCACCAAGCACACCGATAAAAACGGAAAGGAAAAACAACTCACTCAGGTAACGAGCTACAACCGTAAAGGAAAGCCCTTGGAGGAAAAAATGCTACGTCCCGATGGTAGCATTCGCCGCCGCACCATCTACCAATATACTTATGATGGTAAAGAAAGTAAGAAGGCTATTTATAATGGTGAAAACCAACTCCTGGAAGAAACAGCAACTGAATACCACCCGGCATTTCGTAAGCGAAGCCAGGTGAGGCACTTCCAAAAGGGAGAATTGAAAAGTCAGCGACGCTATGAGTATGGTCTGGATGGGCGAAAAGTCAGGGAGCTAAGGCTGAATGCTAAGGGCGAGGTTGTGCTGGAAAGGCGCTACTTTTACGACCGTCGTGGTATGTTGGAAAAACGGGAAGAAACCCGACCCAATGGAGAGAAGGAAGAGATCGCATACCAGTATGAGTATTGATTCCTGCCCTTATCATGAAAACATTAATCGTACTATTACTGATTGGGCTCCTGATGCCCAAGGTTGCACTACTGGCCCAGGATCCCAGCCAGGAGATTGAAAGTGTTGGCTGGACCCGGCTGGGCTTCAGCAAAAAACTGGCTCCTCGTATCTCAGCCAGTGTAGCTCCTCAACTCATCCTCCAGGATAACTTCAGCCGGGTAGGCAGCATGCTTACCGACTTTGGCCTAAGTTATAAGTTACATCCTATGCTGAGCCTTTCAGGAGCTTATCGTCTGGTAACACGTTTCCCGGAAGGAGAAGCAGCGATCAGTACACGGCATCAACTGCTGCTGAACCTGAGCAGTTCGTACCGTATCACTTCAGGTCTAAAATTGTATTACCGTTTCCGTTACCAAACTCAATCTCCGGAGATATTGGAATTCATGCATACCGAAACCTTGAATAGTAGTCAGTACTTCCGTAATCGGCTTAAGCTGCGTTATTCAGCTAACTACTACCTGCGTCCCTGGATGAGCTATGAACTTTTTCACCGAATGGGGCACCCTCGCAGGGGTAATTATCTGCGAGCTGACCGCCTGCTGCTGGGTCTTGACCTGCGGGTAGACGAACGAAACCGATTAAATGTATTTGTAGGCCCTCAGAATCGGCTTGACCGCAACGACAGGCCCCTGAGAATGATTTTTGGCACCACCTATTCTGTAAGTTTTTAATTTTCATGTATTACCCTAAACTTAAATCCCATGTTTAAAACATCCATCAAGTTTGATCCAGACAAATTACTGCAGAGTTTTGAGGAAATGCGCAAGTGCATACCGGCTACCAATTATAATGGGCTGCAAAGTGGCAAGCGTACCGGCTGGGCTCTAACCAGCCGGACCGGTGGCTTTGATGACATTCACGGGCGCCGCTATCGCCCTTATACTGTGGAAACGGAATTTACACATCCTACCCCGGCGCTAAGTGGATACCTCAAAGATGTGGTTGATGAACTTCAGGCAAATTTGGGTGAACTATATCGTGCTAGAATCGTCCGTATCCGGGGAAAAAGAAGCATCAAGCCACACCATGATGGGCATGATGGCACCAAGTTTTTCCGTTACCATATCCCGATCATTCCTAATCCACGCTGTACATTCCATTCCGATGGTCATGATTTCGTGATGTCTGAAGCAGGACGACTCTACCTATTTCCGGCCTGGAAGATCCATGCAGTAGAAAATGCAGGGGGCGAAAGGGTGCATCTACTGTTCTCTGCCTACCGACATGTGGATATGCCCGATGCTGAAGTGAACTGGCCTATGGAAGCCACATTGAACGAAGTATGAGAGGCTGATGATTTTTTCTTCTTAAAAAGAGGTTGTCCGTTGGCAACCTTTTTTTGTGCCGCAGCTGATAAGTCAGGCCTGGATTCTGAAGTTTTGCTTCTGTTATTGCAAACTCATTTTTTTTGTTTTTCCTGATAAATCCGGACTTTAACCAAACGGTTGGCTATTTTCAGGTATATTATTGACAAAGCCTGAACTGTCAGGTACCTGTTGATCGTAAGCATGAAGCTATCATTTATATGCAGCAACTAACCTTATTCAGACTGTTCTTCCTTCTTTTTTTTAATCATGTGGCTTGCTTTAGTCAAGCCCTGCAGCAGCCCAATATCATCCTGATCATGGCTGATGACCTGGGTTACGAAACGCTGGAGTGCAACGGTGGTGCTTCTTACATCACGCCCCACCTGAATGAACTGGCCGCTGAGGGAGTCCGCTTTACCCGGGCCTACGCCACGCCTCTCTGTACGCCCTCCCGGGTGCAGATCATGACCGGCAAGTATAACTTCCGCAACTACATCCGCTTCGGCCTGCTGGATCAGCAAGAGCAAACGTTTGCCAACCTGCTCAAAGATGCCGGTTATGCTACCGCTATCGCCGGCAAGTGGCAACTGGATGGTGGGGAGGAATCGCCCTATCATTTTGGCTTTGACGAGTACGCGCTCTGGCAGATTCGCAGCGGCGACTTCTGGTACCGCTACAAAGACCCTAAAATCTACCAGAACGGCGCTTTGAGGAAAGATACCGGGGGAAAATACGGGCCGGATGTATATACTGATTTTCTGCTGGATTTTATGCAGCGGAAAGCAGAGAAGCAACAGCCTTTCTTCGCCTACTACCCCATGTGCCTGGTACACGATCCTTTTCAGCCCACGCCGGAGCAAGCCAATTTTCAGGAATATACCATTCAGGGGCTCAACCATGAAGCCTATTTTGATGATATGATGACTTACATGGACAACATCATAGGTCGTATCGTGATGCACCTTGAAACACTGGGCATCCGGGATAATACGCTCATCATTTTTACCGGTGACAACGGCACCGACCAGGATGTAGTCTCCCTGATGGACGGAAAAATAGTAAGAGGTGGTAAGGGCATGCCCATTAATCGTGGCACCCATGTGCCGCTCATTGCCTCATGGCCATCCTACGATCAGGAGGGGCTTACCAGCGATAATTTGGTAGACTTCACTGACATACTACCAACCCTGATGGAGGCAGCCGGCACACCTATTCCTGAAAGTTTCCTGACCGATGGCCGAAGTTTTCTACCACAGCTTCAAGGAGATGATGCTACTGCTCGTGAATGGATATTTTGCGACTACAATTCAGGCAAGCCCCAGTTTCCTGTTGCCCGATATGCCCAGGATTACCAGTACAAGCTCTACGGCGATGGCTATCTATATGATTATGTAGCTGATCCTGAAGAACAGCAAGCCATTAATCCAAATACCCTCAGCAGCCCGTTGCAGGAAAGGTATCAGAAGCTGAAAGAAGTGCTGACTAATTTTGAGGAACAGGAAACTAAGCGGTAATTCTGCATTTTTCAGTTGTGCTACTGTTTGTAAATTCCAAATAAAAGTTAAAAATTAAAGGCTGATTTACAGCAATTTACAGTCTATTCAATTACACATGCACAATCTACATACCTCATTTTCCATATTGCTTGTTTTTAGTTTTTTCATAGCCTGTCAGTCTTCTGAAATAGGGCGATATACCGAAAAAGAACAGCAATACTATACCGAGTGGAGCAGCTACCTGGGCGATCCCGGCCGCTCGCACTATTCCCTGCTGGATCAGATCAATAAGGAAAATGTACAGGATTTGGAAGTAGCCTGGACTTACCATGCGGGTGAACAGGGGAGTGGTAACGGCTATGTTCAAACCAACCCGCTGATAGCCCATGGCATACTGTATGGCGTTTCCCCCGGCCTCAAAATATTTGCCCTCGATGCCGCTACCGGAGAGCGTAAGTGGGAATTCAACCCCTTTGCAGGAACAGACAAGAGCAGCTTTACCCGGGGGCTGGCTTACTGGGAGGATGGCAACGACCGCCGCCTGCTCTTCAGTGCCGATAAGTATTTGTATGCCCTGGATGCTGACAGCGGCGATCCCCTCAGCAGCTTTGGTGATAATGGTAAAATTGACCTGACGCAAGGGCTGGGCCGAGACATTGAAGGGCTAAACTATAGCTACCATGCGCCGGGTACTATCTATGAAGACTTTATCATCATGGGAGCCCTCAACTCTGAGCGCCTTCCTGCCGCACCCGGCCACATACGGGCGTTCAACATCCGCACCGGCAAGCAGGAGTGGATATTTCATACCATTCCGCAGCCCGGAGAGTTTGGCCATGACAGCTGGGAAGACCCTACTGCCTATCAGTTTATTGGTGGAGCCAACAACTGGACTGGCATGGCTGTAGACGAGGAGCGTGGCATCGTCTACGTACCTACAGGTTCCGCTGCCTTTGATTTTTATGGTGGCAATCGTCATGGAGCCAATTTATTTGGTAATAGTTTGCTGGCCCTGGATGCCAGGACCGGCAAGCGTGTATGGCATTACCAGACTGTTCGCCATGATATCTGGGACCGTGATCTTCCTGCTCCTCCCAACCTGGTAACCATAGAGAAGGAGGGAGAAAAAATAGAGGCACTGGCGCAGATCACCAAGTCCGGTCATGTCTATGTTTTTGACCGGGTCACCGGCGAGCCGCTATTTCCCGTGGAAGAGAAAGCTTACCCTGCCTCTGACCTGATTGGTGAAAAAGCGTTTCCTACCCAACCCTTGCCGCTGAGTCCGCCTCCCTTTGCCCGTCAGCGATTTGACGAAACAGATATCAACCCGCATTCGGTAGACAAAGATTCTTTGCGGGAGGTGTTATCCCGCACCCGCTCCGACGGGCAGTTTGTACCGCCCAGCACCGAAGGCACCATCATCTTCCCCGGCTTTGACGGTGGGGGCGAATGGGGTGGAGCCGGTTACGACCCCAATACTGGCATCCTCTACGTCAACGCCAACGAAATGCCCTGGATACTGACGATGGTAGATGTGGTAGACGAAGGGCCGCAGGACCTGATAGCCATGGGCAAAAATGTGTATCAGGCCAATTGTATGGGATGTCATGGAGCTAACTTACAGGGAAGCAACTTCCACGGTAATGCTCCCGAACTGGTGAAGGTAAAAGAGCGGATGGACAGAGCGCAGTTGCAGACTGTCATAAAAGATGGCAGAGGCTCCATGCCCTCCTTTGCCTTTCTGCAGGACAACCAACTGGATGCAGTGACTGCTTTTCTGCTAAAAGAAGTACCAGAAGGAGAAATGAAGGTAGAAACAGTTTCGGCTAGTCCTCTGGAAAGGACCGCTGGTAATGTGCGCTACAACCACACTGGTTATAACCGTTTTGTAGATTCTGAAGGTTATCCGGCCGTGGCCCCTCCCTGGGGAACGCTTAACGCCATTGACCTGAACAAAGGTGAAATCCTGTGGAAAGTACCGCTGGGCGAGTTTGAAGAACTTACCGAAAGGGGGATTCCCAAGACTGGTACCGAAAATTACGGCGGCCCGGTAGTCACTGCCGGCGGCCTGGTCTTTATCGCCGCTACCAAAGATGAATATATCCGCGCCTTTGATAAAGAAACGGGAGAAGAACTGTGGAAGTACAAATTACCAGCGGCAGGAATGGCTACCCCGGCAACCTATGAGGTCAATGGGCGACAGTACCTGGTAATCGCTGCCGGTGGTGGAAAAATTACTAAGAAAAGAGGGGATGCCTATGTCGCTTTTGCTCTTCCTATAGATTAAAAATTGCAGATTACATATTGCAAATTCTGACAGGAGGGTAGTCAATTTTAAATGTTCAATTTGAAATTTTGAATCCAATGAATAAGAGAGAGTTTTTAGAGAAAATAGCCTTAGGCGGAGCTGCCGCTGTTACCTTGCCCCAGTTTTCCTTTGCTGGAAACAAACAATCCACCAGGCGGGAGCCTATGAGCATGCATGTGTTTTCCAAGCACCTGCAGTTCCTGGATTACGATCATATGGCAGAAACTGCCGCGGAAATTGGCTTTGACGGTGTAGATCTGACGGTAAGGCCGGGCGGACATGTACTGCCCGAAAATGTCAAAAGAGATCTCCCTAAAGCGGTAGCCGCCATCAAAAAGCAGGGGCTTCAAGCCAAGATGATGACCACCGCCCTTATTGATCCAGCCGATAAAGTGAACCAGGAGGTGCTGCAGACTGCCGCAGACCAGGGTATCCTGTATTACCGGACCAACTGGCTCAGATATCCTGAAAATGTCAACATTACTGAATTCCTCAGGGAAGGTAAAGATAAACTGCAGTCGCTGGCTGACTATAATGAAAAGCTGAATTTGTACGGAGCTTATCAGAACCATGCCGGGAGCCACTACATGGGAGCGCCCATCTGGGATATCGCCGGTCTGCTCTATGAAATTAACTCTCCCCATCTGGGTAACCAGTTCGATATCCGCCATGCTACTGTAGAGGGAGGACAGGCCTGGCCTATCAGCCTCAACTATATCCATCCGCACATCAACAGCCTGGTGATGAAGGATTTTGTGTGGGAGGAAAGAAACGGACGCTGGCAGGTAGTCAACACGCCGATAGGGAAGGGAATGGTTGATTTTCCTGCCTATTGCAGGCAGTTAAAGGCTTTAGACCTCACTGCGCCAATTTCTATGCACTATGAATATCCAATGCCCGAAGAAGATGACAGCCTCACCGAAAAACAGCAGCTGGAAAACACCAAAAAAGTTATGAAAAGGGATATGGAAAGCGTGCGCCGCTATCTGAA
This sequence comes from uncultured Porifericola sp., assembly GCA_964518125.1. Classification (GTDB taxonomy): domain Bacteria; phylum Bacteroidota; class Bacteroidia; order Cytophagales; family Cyclobacteriaceae; genus Catalinimonas. The sequence goes on along the minus strand of CAZFFW010000041.1, from coordinate 28,006 downwards.
GGAAGCGGGACTGGTATAAACAAAATTAGCTCAGGTATTGATGAATTTTGCACCACACAACTGGCTTATTACACTTTTTTTTCTATCTGGCGCATGCATCCTGCAGGCACAGGACAGACCCAATGTAATCGTCATTTATACAGATGACCAGGGAAGTATTGATGTCAATTGCTATGGCGCCAAAGACCTTTATACCCCTCATATGGATGCCCTGGCTGCCCGGGGTGTGCGTTTTACCCAGTTTTATTCCGCTGCCCCGGTATGCTCACCTTCCCGCGCCGGCCTGATGACAGGAAAAGTACCGCAGCGTGCCGGGCTGGCTGGTAACGCATCCTCTGAGAAAGGCCATGACGGTATGCCTGCTGAGCAGTATACGATGGCCGAACTGTTCAGGGATGCCGGTTATGCTACAGCCCATATTGGTAAATGGCACCTTGGCTATACACCCGAAACCATGCCCAATGGTCAGGGCTTTGACTATTCCTTTGGACATATGGGCGGCTGCATAGACAATTATTCGCATTATTTCTACTGGAACGGCCCTAACCGTCACGATTTATGGCGTAATGGCGAAGAAGTGTTTGAAGACGGAAATTTCTTTCCTGAACTGATGGTGGAGGAAGCCACTCAGTTTGTAGAAAACCACCGGGATGAGCCTTTTTTCATGTACTGGGCTATCAATACGCCGCATTATCCCCTGCAGGGCGAAGCCCGCTGGCGGGAGCATTATGCCGGACTTCCCTCGCCCCGGCGCGAATATGCGGCTTTCGTATCTACCACCGATGAAAAAATCGGGCAGCTGGTAAGTAAAATTGATGCACTCGGTCTTCGGGAAAATACTATCATCGTCTTTATGTCTGATCATGGACACTCTACCGAAGAGCGTACCTTTGGTGGCGGAGGAAATGCCGGACCTTATCGTGGTGCCAAATTCAGCCTGTTTGAAGGCGGTATTCGCGTACCAGCCATCATCAGCTGGCCGGGAAACCTACCGGAAGAAGCGGTGAGGGAGCAGATGGGTAGCGGCCTGGACTGGTTCCCCACCCTGGCCGAACTGGCCGGTTTGTCGTATGATGCTGCTGACCTGGACGGTAAAAGTATTGTGCCCATAATTCGCTCAGCTACTGCCGCGAGTCCCCATCAGGAGTTTTTCTGGATGCAGGGTGAGCAATGGGCGGTAAGGGATGGCGACTGGAAGCTGATCGGAAACCCCCGCGATACCAGCCATAAGGCCCCCCTCACCGATGATGACCGGCTTTTTCTGGTGAACCTGGCCGGGGATGTCACTGAAATGGAAAACCTGGCGAAAAACTATCCCGATAAAGTCAAAGCGATGCAAAGTATGCACGAGAAATGGAAGAACGAGCTTTCCTCTGCACCATGAAAGCTTAGCAGCCATATGCTTACCGTCAGCCTGCAAATTGTTGTTCAGGTCAGCGAAAAATATTTGTAAGGCAGCCTGTTTTTTTCTGCAGCGCTATTTTTTTATGACGGATACTGATCCAGAATCCAAATGAGTCAACATTACACAATGGTTTTTAGGAAAGTCCGTTTAAATTAGCGTTTGCTTACATAATCATTAATCAATTACACATGCATAACCTGTTTTTAACGTACTACTGTGGCCTGATGAAATCCGGCCTGCTATCAGCAGTGGCTTTATTTTTTGCTATTGAGGCACAAAGCCAGACACAGCAAATTACATTGGATGACCTCTCTGCTTTTCGTGATCCGGGCAAAACCTGGGAAATCGCGGGAGATGTATCAGCCGATCTTTCTGAAAATAATCTGTTGGAGACCGAGAAGGGAAAAGGGGTGCTGGTCAATCAACCCACTGAGCGCCGTCAGGGAAAAGACCTCTATACCAATTTTGAACACGGCGACATAGAGCTGGAACTGGAGTATATGATAGCCAAAGGCTCAAATTCCGGTATCTACCTCCAGGGTATGTACGAAGTACAACTGCTGGATAGCTGGGGAAAGAAAACACCCTATTCCGGCGATAATGGCGGTATTTACGAGCGCTGGGATGACAGTAAGCCTGATGGCGAAAAAGGCTACCAGGGCTATCCTCCCCGTCAGAACGCCAGCAAAGCCCCCGGTCTCTGGCAGAAAATGAAAATTTCGTTCCGCGCCCCGCGTTTTGATGCGCAGGGTAACAAGATTGAAAACGCCCGCATGCTTCTGGTAGAACTCAATGGCGTGGCCATTCATGAGGATGTGGAAATGCTAGGGCCCACCCGGGGCTCTATGCAACCCAAAGAAGTGGCCAAAGGTCCGATTCGTATACAGGGAGACCATGGAGCAGTAGCTTTTCGTAATATCAGCTATACGCTTTATGATAACCAGGCACCTGCGCTTACCGACCTGAAGTATTCGGTTTACAATGGCCAGTTTGAAGAAGAACCCGATTATGCCGCTCAGAAAGCAGCCATGACGGGTGAGTCAGAAGTACTGACGTCCAACCTGCCCACCAGTGCCGATCAGTTGCTGATCCGTTACCAGGGCAATATGAATATCAAACAGGCAGGTAATTATACATTCAACCTGAATGTACCCGGTGGAGGAGGCATACTGCGCATCAAGGGAGAGGAAGTAATTGACCGCACCATCAACAGCGGCAGTGGAAACGTACAGCTTTCTGCCGGTACCCATCCTTTTGAAGTGGTATATTCCAAATATGTGACCTGGGTAGATGCCGGTCTGGGCCTTACCGTAGCCGGTCCCGGTATCCGTGAGACCATTATCAGCGATGAGGATGATTTTCAGCAGGCACGTATCCAGGATCCTATCATCAAAGAAGCCAGTAACAATACCACCCACCGCAGTTTCATGAGGCTGCCCGAGAACGAAGTGGTCACCCATGCCATATCAGTAGGCAGTCCTGAAAAACTGCATTATACCTACGACCTGAATCATGGTACGATAGTACAGGCGTGGAGAGGCGACTTTCTTGACGCTACGCCCATGTGGGATAACCGGGGTAACGGTACTGCCCGTCCACTGGGCGCACTACAGCAGCTGAGTGGCCTGGGTCTTACAGTAGCACCTTTATCCTCTGCTCAGGCGAGCTGGAAAAGTGATACCAGCGGTACCAGCTTCACTCCTAAAGGTTACCTGATGGACCGTGATGACCAGCCTACTTTCCGCTATCTGCTGGATGGAGTAATGGTCCATGACATGATCAGGGTGGCACAGGAAGGTAAAGGACTACGCCGCGAGATCAGTGCGCAGCAGGCAGCTGATAATTTGTACGTCAAACTGGCTGAAGGAAGCAATATTGAAGAAATGGAGGATGGTATGTATGCAGTTGATGGAAAAGCGTACTACCTGCAGCTGGAAAATCCGGCCTCAGTGCAGGCCATGCTGAAGGAAGTGGATGGAAAGCAACAACTGGTAGCCCCTCTTCAGGATAAACTGGTTTATTCTATCCTTTTCTAAATTTTAAAAAGAAGAAAACATCATGAAAAATTATATCAAAAATTTCCTGAACGAAAAAAGCATACTGCGGGGCCTGCTCAGTTTTATGGCGCTTACTTGCCTGCTGACGTCGGCTTTTGCCCAGCGCCCCAGCGAGGATAACTACCTGCAGATCATGAAGGTGGCTGTTCCTGAAGGTGTTTTGCTGGAAGTAGGCGGTCTGGCGGTACTGCCTAACGGTAACCTCGGCGTATCTACCCGCCGTGGCGATGTATATATTATTGAAAACCCAACCAGCGCCCGCCCCTATTACCGGCATTTTGCCTCAGGTCTGCACGAAATCCTGGGACTTGCCTATAAAGACGGCTCTCTCTATGCCGCCCAGCGGGGAGAACTCACCCGCCTGGAAGATACCAATATGGACGGCAAAGCTGATGTGTATGAGACAGTTCATGCCTGGCCTTTGTCAGCGCATTACCACGAATACAGCTTCGGTCCTAAGATCGCACCCGATGGTACTTTCTTCGTGTCGGGTAACGTAGCTTTCGGTAATGAAGAATGGTGGAGAGGTGAAAGCCGTGTTCCCTGGAGAGGCTGGATGATGAAAATTGACGAAGAAGGAAACCTGGAGCCATGGGCTACCGGCATGCGTTCGCCTGCTGGCCTGGGGATGATTGATGGTGAGCTTTTCTACTCAGACAACCAGGGCGACTGGATGGGTTCCGGCGGTATCTGGCATGTGGAAAAAGGTGATTTTATGGGACATCCTGCTGGTCTTCGCTGGGCAGACAAGCCTAATTCACCCGTAAAACTTAGCACTGAAGAACTTTATGCAATGGCCGATCCTCGCCAGGAGAAGAATGAGCAGGGACGTTACATCAAGCCTGAGAATGTGGAAGAAGCTGATTTCAATACGCTTTATGAGATGAAGGAAAAATTCCCTGAAGTAAAACTCCCCGCAGTTTGGCTGCCGCATGGCATACTGGGTATATCAAATTCAGAGATCATTAAAATTCCGGAAGGACATTTCGGCCCTTTTGAAGGGCAATTGCTGGTAGGCGACCAGGGACAAAGCAAGATCATGCGGGTCGTACTGGAAAAGGTGAAAGGTGAGTACCAGGGCGTAGCCTTTGATTTCCGCTCCGGCTTTCAGTCAGGGGTGCTGCGCATGGCCTGGGCCCAGGATGGTTCGCTCTTCGTAGGAGAGACCAACCGTGGCTGGGGCTCGGCGGGTAATGCCAATGAGGGCTTGCAGCGCCTGGTATGGAAGCGGCAGACGCCCTTTGAAATGAAAACCATCAGTGCCATGCCCGATGGGTTTGAAGTGGAATTTACCAAAGCAGTAGATCGCAGTACCGCCGAAGATATTGCTTCCTACGATGTTTACTCTTATATCTATAAGTACCATCCGGTATACGGTAGCCCTCCGGTGATGAATGAAAACATTGCTATCAAAGGCATCAAGGTTTCACAAGATGGCATGAAAGCCCGTATTGTTTTAGACGGAATGAAGCAGTACCACATCCATACGATCCGTGCTGCTGGTGTCAGGGATCAGGAAAATAAGCCTCTGCTACATCCGGTGGCTTATTATACGCTGAATAATATCCCTGATGGCCCCAAGCTTTCCGCCAATGAACTCAGCACCCGCAACTCTGCTGCCCAGACCAATGCGCCCAAAGTGCGGGAGGAGCCCAAAAAACTGGTTTCAGCTGACGGCCCTGCCGGAAAGATGGCGCCCCAAAAAGAAGCCAAACCAACTTTTGCCGAGGTAGAGCCTCTGCTGGTCAAAAACACCTGTAACGCCTGCCACCAGGTGGAAGAGCGTCAGGTAGGGCCGGCTTTTAAAGATGTGGCCAAACGTAATTATTCCAACGAGAGAATCGTAGAGCTGATCTACAACCCAGAGCCTGAAAACTGGCCAGAGTATACCGAGATGATGGCCATGCCTCAGGTGCCGCGAGAAGAGGCAATGAAGATCGCTGCCTGGATCAACTCGCTGGATGATGAGTAAGATAATGCGTACGTGCTGCAGGTATTAGGGTGAAATAGCCTGATATCTCAAAACCCCAAAGTGCCTCTCTTCCGATTCCAACGAAGAGAGGCTTTTTTTTGCTCAATACACGAAAATCCGGATTTATAGCAGGCTGCTTCTCACAATCGGGTACTGATATGGTTAACTAAGCAGATATTTTTTGAGCATTTAAATTTTTTTAGATATGAAAGCGATTGTGTTAGACGCGTTTGGAGGACCTGATCAACTAAAAATAAAAGACATAGATGTGCCGCAGGTGCAGGCTGGTGAAGTATTGATAGCTGTAAAAGCCGCCGGGATCAATCCCATTGACCTGCACAGCCGAGCCGGTAATGGTGCTGCTGAGGCCCTTGAATTACCCTTTGTACTGGGCTGGGAGATTGCCGGTGTGGTTACAGAGACCGGAGAAGGTACCCAGGGATTTACAAAAGGGGATCGTGTATTCGGTATGACCAGATTTCCTGATTCAGGTGGGGGCTATGCCGAATTTGTCACTGCCAAAGCCAGTGATATAGCCCATATTCCTGATAATCTGGGTTTTGCCGATGCGGCATCAGTTCCGATGAAAGCACTCACCGCCTGGCAGGCCCTGGTGGATCGGGGCAATATTGGTAACAACGACCGTATACTCATCCACGGGGCTTCAGGAGGAGTAGGTCATTTTGCCGTGCAGATTGCCCGGCAGTTGGGCGCGCATGTGTATGGTACCTGCTCACCTGAGAATGCCGATATGGTGAGTGCTTTGGGGTGTAATACAGTAATTGATTACCACAAAAGTGATTTTACCAAAGTAGCCAGAGACCTTGATTTTGTGCTGGAAACTGTCGGGGGTGATGAGCACACCCTGCGCTCACTGGAAACCCTGCGAACCAATGGGCGTCTTGTACATTTACCCGGACCCATCTCGGACAAGGTCAAAAAAGCGGCAGCCGATAAACAGCTGACCGCCGAATACCTGACAGTACAGCCCAACGGCAGCCAGCTGCGGGCGCTTGCCGAATGGCTGAAGGATGGTAGGTTAAAGGTTCGCCTGGGTCTTACTTATGGCTTTGACCAGATACAGGAAGCCCATCGTGCGCTGGAAAAGGAAACCGTACCGGGCAGTGTAGTGCTGGAAATTGCATAGAATACTTCATTCGGCCCGGGTATATATCGTCAATTTTGCCCGGGCTGAAATAAATAATCCGGCTAATCTTAAATATTTCAGAATAAAGGAACTACATTTGGTACTTTATTGTCCATATAAAGACTGCAGACTAGAATGATAGAACTGCAGATAATATTATTTGCTGTTTTAGATTAGAATACCCTCCACAGAGCCCTCCGATTTAAGCCAGCCCTATTTTTAAAGAATACGAATGACATTTAAAGAATTGAACCTGATAGAGCCTATCATGAAAGCGCTCAGTCAGGAAGGCTATACCAAGCCAACGCCTATCCAGGCACAAGCCATACCATTTATTTTACGGGGAAATGATTTTCTGGGCTGCGCTCAGACAGGCACCGGTAAGACAGCGGCATTTGCGATACCCATTCTTCAGTTACTTTCTGAAAGTAGCAACAACCACAACAGGAATCAGCGCGTACCGATCAGGTCGCTCATACTGACACCCACGCGGGAACTGGCTATACAGATAGACGAAAGCTTCAAGGCATACGGAAGACATCTTTCATTGCGTCATGCAGTCATCTTTGGTGGTGTCTCTCAGCATGCCCAGACGAGTACCCTTAAAAGAGGCGTAGATATTGTCGTAGCTACTCCGGGACGACTGCTGGACCTGATGAAGCAGGGATTTGTAGACCTTCGTTACCTGGATATATTTGTGCTCGATGAAGCAGACCGTATGCTGGACATGGGATTTGTGCACGATGTGAAGCGCGTGATCGCCAAATTACCGGCACGCCGTCAGACGCTTTTCTTTTCGGCAACCATGCCTCCCGATATCGTGGACCTGGCAGATACTATTCTGGATAACCCCAGGAAAGTAGAAGTTTCACCCGTCTCTTCTACCGCTGAAACCATACAGCAGTCAGTATATTTTGTGGATAAATCCAACAAAAAAGCCTTGCTGACGCACCTGCTGCAGGATGTAACGATAGAAAGCGCACTGATCTTTACCCGTACCAAACATGGTGCTAACCGGGTGACCAAAGATCTGGCCAATGCGGGTATTACCGCAGATGCGATCCATGGTAACAAATCCCAAAACGCCCGTCAGAATGCGCTGAAAAATTTTAAAAATAAGCAGACCAGGGTACTGGTAGCCACTGATATTGCCGCAAGGGGTATAGATGTGGATGATCTGTCGCATGTGATCAATTACGATATTCCTAACATTCCTGAAACCTACGTACACCGCATTGGCCGTACCGGAAGGGCGGGGGCCAGTGGAATTGCCTATTCCTTCTGCGACAGAGAAGAAAAAGCCTTCCTGAGCAGCATACATAAGCTGATTGATAAGCGGATTCCGGTAGTGGATAACCACCCTTATCCATTGGGTAGTGCAGCCCCATCAGCTGAGCAGACATCAGCAACTGGGAGACCACAACGTTCTGACCACCGGTCTGCAGGAAGAAAAAGTAATTTTAGCAGAGGAAAAAGATACGGAAGATAATCGCTACCAATAATAATATTTTGATGTCAGATTCGGCCGTACATGCGCATTCAGCAAAATTTATGAATAACTACCGGGATTTCTGGTGGAACAAAAGCTTTCTGGATAGCATGGCAGGACGTCTCAGCCTTGACAGGCATCAGTCTCTATTGGATGTAGGCTGCGGCCGCTGCCACTGGAGCAAACTACTGTTGCCTTATCTCGCCGCCGCTCCCGCAGTAACCGCTGTAGACAGCGATTCTGGCTGGATAGCGGAAGAGCAGGCGCTGGCCGATTACTTTGAAAAGGAAGGTGCAGACTTTAGTATGTACCAGGCGGATGCCGCCGTGCTGCCCTTTGAGGATGAGTCTTTTGACCTGGTTACCTGTCAGACCCTACTTATTCATGTGGAATACCCTGAGCAGGTAATCGCCGAAATGAAGCGAGTACTGAAACCGGGCGGGACTATCTTGTGTGTAGAGCCCAATAACCGGGTACAGCACCTGATCCGTACTTCTCTTTCTGATGAAACAAGCATAGAGGAAGTCATGGACCATGTAAAATATGCCCTTATTTATGAAGAAGGCAAGAAAGTACTGGGACAAGGGGATAACTCACTGGGTGATTTACTGCCCGGCCTGATCGCTGAAGCCGGATTTGAAGATATTGAAGTGCGTTTGTCCGACAAGGCGATAGCTATGTATCCTCCCTATGATCGTAAAGATCAGCTGGCGACGCTCAGGCAATGGGCGGAAGGAGACCATATTGCTGCCAACGGAACCGACGAAAGAGATTATTTTCAGACAATGGGGCCGGAAAGCCTGGCTTTTTATGAAGCTTACCACAGCAAGTATGTCGGTAAACTGGATACTTTGCTGGATGCCCTGGACGCAGGTACCTACCATGCAGGCGGTGGAGCGATAATGTATGTAGTATCAGCCACCAAAAAAATATAACCTTTTATCAGTCAATCATTTATATAAAATAATAAGTTTTCTATTTACAATTAATTTTCAATTTTATCATGAATCAAGGAACCGTAAAATTTTTTAATGAGTCTAAAGGATATGGATTTATTAAAGACGATGACACAGGCAAAGAGTATTTCGTACACGTATCTGGACTGATTGACGAGATCAGAGAGAACGATGACGTTACCTTTGAACTGGAAGAAGGAAGAAAAGGATTAAATGCAGTGAATGTGCAGTTGGCCTAATCGCACATATCATTTCATATGATCATTACAAAACCCCGCCAAAAGCGGGGTTTTTTGTTTCTGCCCTTTTCGCTTGGCGCCAAAGATGTTTACTTTGCGGTGATGCATCTGATACCAGGTTTATTAAATGAGCCCGCCCGTTACTTTCCCTTTCAATCGGGTCGTTATTCTACAGCTCCGGGCCTGAGCAAACTCGGCACTGACTTTGGCAACGGAGCAGCCGACCAGCGGATTTTCCAGATGGACCACAACTACCCGGTTTACCGGGAGAATAAGCTGGCATGCCGGGAAGAAAATATCCATAAATACTACTGCCGCAAACATGAAAACCGGCAAAGCCTTGACATCATCTGCCGTTTCATTATAAACCAGCTAGTAGCCTCATATCCGAACGTATTCTCACGGCAGCGGGGAGAAAAACATAATACGCTGGTCAATCAACTTACCCATGAGCAGCTAGCATACGATGAGCAGGGTAACCTGTTATCACCCGGCATGTATGTAGACCTGTTTGATGCTTTGTCCGCTCAGCTACAGGAGGATTTGGCGATCTGGCAGTCTGATGCAGAGGAAGATTGGATGAGTACCATCCATCTGTCAGCTCCCAATCACTGGTCTCCTGCTGACAAAATAGCCCGTCCTTTTTCTGAGGTACATGCGCCGGTAGCCGGCATGGAAAAGATGCGGGCCCGCTACCGGCCCATGATGCACAGTCTGCTAAAGGGAGGAAGTTTCATGCGATTTGCCTGGGGACTGTCTACTGATCAGCGGCTCAACCATCACCCTCTACCCCCTCCCGGTGTGGAAAAAAGCCAGTGGGAGGGAAGGGCTTTTAATCCGGCAGCACCTTCATTATTCGTTCGGGTAGAAAGGCAGACGCTGACCGGTTTCCCGGAAAGCGGTGCCGTCCTTTTTACGATCAGGACCTATTTTGAAGATGTACATCAGCTGAGCGGAGAGCAAAAAAAATCGTTACGTCAGGCACTGCTAAGTATGCCACCGGAAAGTCTGCAGTACAAAGGGCTGGAAGATGACTTAGAAGCTATCCTTGGTTTTCTGGAATAGGCAATGTCACAAAGTATAGACTATGGAGATGAGACGGCAGATGCTCTGAAAAATGCCTGTCTGGATCATTTGATACCTGGCCAGCAGGCAGTGTGTGGGTCAACGCTCTTGATAAACGGTCAACAATATGCTTCGGCCAAATCGTGATTCCTTAAAAGGATACAAGCAGGTTGGCTGTTGTCTTTGGCTTGCACAATAATTTCTTGCTTGGAAATAATTTTTTTGTCTTCACATTCCAGGTATTGAAAATGAAATCATTTTATACATTTGCCCCAAGATTTAAATCAATACTAAATCAGTATATACATTGAAGTACCAATTATCACAATTGAGTAATGAGGAGAAGGTATGCGGGATAGTGATCTTTGTGCTGGCCAGTATTGCTTTATTTGTCAATCTGGGGGTACATCCTCTTCGGGATGAAGAACCTCGCAGAGCTTTTGTGGCCCTGGAGATGCTATTCAGGAGTAATTATATCGTTCCTACAGAACTGGGGGAATACTATTACAACAAGCCCCCGTTGTTTAACTGGATTATCATATTATCCTTCCAACTCTTCGGTGCTTATTCAGAATTGGCAATCCGCTTTTTTTCGGTCCTGTCAGTTTTGTTAAATGCTTTGCTGGTTTTCCTGCTTAGTCGTAAGTATGTAGGGCTGCGTTTTGGCGTCTATAGCGCATTATTTTTTCTGGCGACCATTCATATCGTTTTTTACTTTTCCATCACAGGTGAGATAGATCTTTTTTATACGCTTATTACTACTGCCTGTCTTTTGTCCATATTTCATTTTGAGCAGCAGAATAGCTACTACAAACTTTTTGTGATCTCCTATATACTGGCTGCATTAGGTACGCTGACCAAGGGGCTGCCATCTATTGCTTTTATGGGAATTACCTTGCTGGTATATTTTGCTTACCGGAAAAAATTTCTGAAGCTTTTTTCTCCGGCTCATTTTGTGGGTATCGGTACTTTCATATTGATCGTAGGAGGTTATTTCTTCTGGTACAGCCAGTATGCTGACCCGGTGCCCTATCTAATGCAGTTGTTCAGAGAGTCCAGCCAGCGCACAGTAGTAGAGAGCCGCCTTTTTTCATTTTTTCGCCATCTGTTTACTTATCCATTTCAGGCATTGGTAGACATGATGCCCTACAGTCTTTTGTTGGTATTTGCGTTCAGAAAGGGTTTTATCAACACTTTACAACAAAATTCTTTAGTAGCCTACGCTGCTCTGGTATTTATTGCCAACGTAATCCTATACTGGCTGTCTCCCGGTGCCAGTAGCCGCTACCTTTGCCCGCTGTATCCCTATTTTGCCATTGTGATGACTTACTATTGGCTGACGGATACTGGGGAAAAAAAGCAAATGCTCTTTGAAAAGCTTATTCTGCTGTTGATTGTAATGGTAATTCTTGCAGGTCTGGCCCTTCCCTTTATAGATCAAATCGCTGTTTTCATTTCTTCCATCAGGCTGATATCTCTTGTTACTGTATCAGGGGGTGTGGTTGTTTTCTGGGTGTACAGAAAGTATGCTTCGCTCCGGATGATGAGTTTGTTACTACTGGTTTTCTGGATAAGGTTCATTTTTGACCTTACTGTTTTACCCATACGGGCACAAAGTGGTCGTGATTTTCGCGATAAACAATTGGCTTACCAGATCATGGAGATTGTTGGAGATCAGCCGTTGCATGTGTGGGGGGAAGGTTCCCGGCCTCCCAGGGTGACCAGCTTTTATCTGGAAAGAGCAAGAGGTGAGGTGTTAGGTTTTACTAAAGACATTAATCCTAATGCTTACTACATCGTCTTTGAAGAGCACCTGGCAGGTAGAAAATATGATAGTCTGCTGAATTTTGAAGATTTAGGCATTCCAATCAGGCTGGTAAAATTCAAACCTGAATGAGCAAACCCAGATCAATGGCATTCCTTTGTAGTGAGGAGTTCAATAAAGGGTTTCGTAGGATGTGCGGATGTATGTATTCTTTAGCAGAAAAGATTTTATTTACCCTTCTGTTAAGATACTTTTGCTGAAGTTAAAGTCAGTACTTTTCCTGTCAGCCTAAAGTTTGTAAGAATCAGAAAATGCGCTTTTTTGGCGGGGTGGTATGTTTCTAGCGTTTATCCACAATACCTATGCTTGAGAAAATTAAAAGAAAAATACTGAACAGAGGAGCCTACTGGATTTCTTATGCAAAGCTGACCCCTATCCTCCAGAAAGATCTGAGGGGAACCATCATCATGGATTGTGGCGCCAATCGCGGGGAAATTGCTGAACTCTTCGCTAAAACAGGGGCAGAAATCTATGCTTTTGAACCTGATCCGCTCGCCTTTGGCCTGCTGAAGAGTCGCTTCAGCGGAAATGCTTCCGTGCATTGCATCCAGAAAGCAGTTTGGATAGAACCTGGCTCCATCAACCTATACCTCCATCCCGATCAGGACGGTAACAATGCAGACTTTACCGTCAGTTCTTCCCTGGTCAAAGAGAAAAAAAATGTTTCTCAACAACACAAAATTGAGATTGAAGCCATTGACCTCCTTGATTTTATCCGTCAGCAGAAAAAGCGGATATCTATCCTGAAGATGGATATTGAAGGCGCAGAGATTGAAATTCTGCAGCGCCTGATCGCAGAAAAACTTTATCAGCGGATTGAGCTTATCCTGGTGGAAACCCACGAAACCAAAATACCGGAACAGGTAGAACCCCTGAAAGCGATCAAAAAGACCCTGCAGGACCAGCAGATTCATAACATTAAGCTGAACTGGATTTGAGCATCAGACCTTGCCCAGCTTATTCTGTTCCTGTAAGACAGGCTCTTTCATACTAAAAAAAACGCCCAGGAAAGAAGTTAGAACGGTAATCGCCAGGAAAAGCAGGCTAAGCGCTACAGCCGTGTCTTTGGAAATGGATACTGCTATCAGGTTGGGCAGGTATACCAGCACAGCCTCCCTGGCTCCGATGCCGCCCACGGTAAAAGGTAAGGCTGCCGCGATGGCGGCTACCATGAACAAGGTGTAGTACTCAATGAAAAAGGCTTCCACATTGAGGGCATACAGGATGGCGATCACCGTACCCATGACAAAAATTTGTACCAGCAGAGAATACAGTATGCTGCCCAGTATGAAAGAACGGAATTGCGGAAATATCCAGTAGATGGCCAGGGCATAGATAGGAAAAGCCAGCACAATCCCCAGCCAGAATACCCAATGAAAACCCGCAAAAGCATCATACAACTGGCTGAACACGGCAGCACTGAGCGCGAGGAAGCCTATTGCTGCCAGTCCGCTGATACGGTCCAGTAATGTGGCGGTGATCAGGTCGCGGGTCCTGACTCCCTCGGCTTTTCGGAGAAGCACTACTTTATAGCCATCTCCGCCAACGCCTCCCGGCAGAAAGAGGTTGTAAAACATGCCCACCAGGTATAATTTAATATTATAAAGGGTATCAAGCTTTAGCCCGATACAGCTAAAGAATGACTGGAGACGCAAAGCATTGAAAAGCTTGGAAACCACAAAAAGGACGAAGGCCGGGATGAGCCAAGCCCATTTTGCCTGCCCCAGAATCTTACTCAACTGCGCCACATCCACCTGGCGATACACCAGGTAGAGGGCCAGCCCCGTCAGAATGAGCTTGAGCAGCAGCTTGAGGTAGTGCTTATACCTGGGTGCGGGAGGAACTGACTGCTTTTCCAATGAATACTTCTTTGACGCGGTAAGGAGTTTTGTTCTGAGACTCAAAGTAGGTTCGCATGATCAGCTCGGCCATGAAGCCAAAAGTGATCAGTTGTATACCACCAATCAGCAGGACCACACCCAGTAAAAGGAGTGGGCGGCCCCAGATATCGTTGCCCAGGATCTTTTCAATCAGCAGGTAAAAGTTGATCAGGGCACCGGCGATGAAAGAAGCTATCCCCATGGTGCCGAATAGGTGCATGGGCTTTTGTACATACTTCTGAAAAAACAGCATCAGCATCAGGTCACTGACTACCCTGAAAGTTCGGCCCAGCCCGTACTTAGACTTACCATAAATACGGGGATGATGCCTTACGTCCATTTCAGTAATACTGGCTCCCTGCAGTTTGGCCAGTACCGGGATAAAGCGGTGCAGTTCACCATAGAGTCCCAGGTTATGTGCGATGTCATTTCTGAAGATCTTAAGCGAACAGCCATAGTCGCTGATACGTACGCCGGTCAGCTTGCGGATAATGGCATTGGCGATTTTGCTGGGCACCTTTCTGAGCAGCAGGCCGTCCTGTCGTTTGGCTCTTTTTCCGGCTACCAGTCCCCAGCCTTCAGCTTCAATTTTGTTAAGCAGCAGGGGGATATCAAGCGGATCATTCTGCAGGTCCCCGTCCATGGTGACGATGTACTCCCCCTGGGCATAATGGATACCCGCTGACATGGCAGTTGTCTGACCGTGGTTACGGTTGAACACCACCAGACTGACCCTCTCACCTGCGTACTTTTTGACCATAAAAACCGTACGGTCGTCAGAGCCATCATCCACCAGTATGACTTCATAGTCCAGACCCTGCAGGGCTTCATCAATCCGCTCCAGCAGTGGCTGAACATTCTCTTCTTCGTTAAATAATGTAATTACCAGGGAAAGCTTCATTTCACTTAAATTTTACCAGGTGAACGCTATCTTCTTTATAACGGAAAGTATACAGTATTTCATAATCCATTCCTTCCAGCGCATCTGCATAAGCCATGTAATAGTGGCCGCTCTTGATGGTATCTTTAAAGTCCAGCACCTCCAGCCGGCTTCGCTCCAGGTAAAACACCGTTGAGCGTGAAATCATACTGCCTTCCAGCACGTGCAGTGGAGCACCCTCGCTAAGCTGCAGTATAGCGGCTGCATCCAGTTTGTCCTGGGCGGCACTGCCCTCTACAGTCCTGATGGGGATAACCGTCATATCAAAAATTATCCTTATCCAAACTGCAAGCAGTACCAGGCTCATGGTCCTTAACAGGGGAAAGCGCAGGTAAATTCCCAGGATAAGCAGGGCGCCCACCGTCGTCATGGCCGCAGGAATCCAGGTATTTTCCAAATGGGTACTCACTGCCTTGATAAACGGCAGCGCTATTCCCGCTAACCCCACTACCACGATCAGCCCCAGAATGATGCGGTGGAGCACTGTTTTCTTCGCACTACCCGCTTCCCCGTGCTCCATCAGGTAGAAGTAGACAAAAATCATGACCGGAAAAGAATAGAGCATATAGACATAGCGGGCTCT
This sequence comes from uncultured Porifericola sp., assembly GCA_964518125.1. GTDB lineage: Bacteria > Bacteroidota > Bacteroidia > Cytophagales > Cyclobacteriaceae > Catalinimonas. The sequence continues at coordinate 12,448 of CAZFFW010000041.1, read as the reverse complement.
CGTACCGGGAGAAATCCAGTACAGCAGTATGTTGGCAATGAAAATCAGCAGGCAGAAAAAGACGAAAGGATGTGCCCGTACCCGGGCCAGAAAATCAGCGCGAAAGCAAAAGATCAGCAGCAGCGAAGCAGGCATGATATTGAGCAGTGTACTAAAAGGAAAACTGACCAGATGCCCCAGAAGGCTCACAAATCCGTTTTCCACCACAGTTCGGTCGCTGGATTCGGTATAGAGCCGGGTGAGGAATCCCATTGGGTCATGATAGCGGCTGTACCACCAGAAGTAACCACCAACAAGTATGACGTAGAGCAGGATACCGGCAAAATGAGGGGGGGCAAACAGTTTTTTGAAATCACGCTGGTAGATCAGCCAGGCCAGCAGCGTAATACCGGTGAAGGCAATGGAAGGCAATCCCTTGGTAAGGGAGCCCACTGCGGCCAGCAGATAGACTAGCAGGAAAAGGGGGTAAAACTGCTTTTTCCGGTAAAAATGGAAGACTGCCAGCAGCTGTCCCAGTGTGATCAGTGAATAAAAAAGGTCTATTTCACCCGTCAGCGAGAAGTAATAGAGGATTTCTACAGAAACCATGAAAAACAGCGCGCTGTATACACCAAAGGAAGTCCCAACGAAACGCCTGCCACTCAGAAAAATCAGCAAACCCATCCCAATGAAGGAAAGAACGGAGAAAAAGCGGACGGCAAATTCTGAGTACTCGCCAAAAAGATGATAGGCGGCGATGATCAGCCAGTTGTACACAGGAGGCTTATTGTAGTACAGCGCACCGACCTCCGTTGGTACGATCCAGTTTCCCCGGAAGATCATCTCCAGCGCTATGAGCGCACGCCTCGGTTCCTCGTGGCGAAGCGGATGCACCCCCAAGTTGAAAAAGAGGGCAAAAACCAGCAGCACAGTAATTCCTGCAGCCATCCACAGTTCCTGACGGCTTAGGTGGGGCAGCCTGATTTTTTCGTTGACGATTTTCTGCTTTTCTGACATTTCTGACTCCTGAAGAACGCCGGGCTATTCCTGAAATTTCCGGCAAAGCTATAAAATTTAAGACGCTTATCAGGCTCAGCCCCCTAATTTATTAGCTGTCACAAGCCCATGGACCGAACATGCTGCCCCATAAGCGGTTATCGTAAAATGAAGAAAACACTGGGAATTTTTTTAGCTGTTGCCGTACTGGCGCTAGTTGCCTATTTTTTACTTAGGAACGGAAATAATGGATCATCGTCCTCAGGTTCTTTTATCAAACCGGAGATTTCGCTAGCATCCCTGAAGATCAATAGTATAGAAGATGGGGTTATCACCATGGATCTGAACGCAGTGGTTGACAACAAGCTGCCCATCGCCCTGAAAGTTGACAGCCTGCAATACGAGGTGCTAATGGAGGGTACGATGGTTGCCCAAAGTTCGCGACCCGATAGCCTGAATATAGGTGCCAGCCAGAGCAGTACGGTAAGCCTGCCAGTGACCCTCTACCAGGAGCAGATCAACCAGATACTCCAGCGTGTAGAAAATAGCCCTGATGACAGTGTCAATTTACAGTTTAATACATCTTTTTTTGTAGGGATACCTTTGAAAGAAGGCCCGGTAGAACTTTCATTTTCTACCAAATTTCCCTTTGTACGGCAGCCTGAGTTCAGTATCAAAGACATCAGTATTGAAAAGTTTGGTTTCAACCAGTCAGAGGTGGAATTGCTTGTGCAGGTAATTAACCCTAACCAACTCTCATTTTCTTTGCGTCAGACGGATTATGATTTTCAGGTGGATGATAAAATGATCGCATACGGGCAGATCAGCAAAGCTACTTCCATCCCCTCAGCAGATACGGCTACTTTTGTGATTCCCTTCAATGTTAACCTGGACGAAGTAGGGGAGAATGTGTTTAACCTGCTGTTCAAGCCGAATCAAACCAACTATTCCTTATCACTGAGCAGTACACTTGAATCGGATTCCGATATCATTAACAACAGTACCATCAAAATCAAGCGGTCTGGAGAACTGCAGGAGCTGATAAACTGAGGTGGTCAAGATAACTGTATATACACTGGTTTAACATATTTTCTAAAATCAGTTGATTAAATATCATATTTTAAATAAATATTGATAAATGAAGGTTATTTTTATCAATTGATTATTTTTTTTCAAAATAAATGCCCTTAAGGCTGGACATTTAGCATTTTTTTATCCACATTCAAACTGACAACGGTGGTCACTCTTCGCATGTCAGCCTGTTTGGTTACGGCATGATACCCTAGGTTTCTCTTCTTTCTTTCTCGACGAAGTAACTTATTCCTCTTTTCTTCCTCCCTCGGCATTCACCCTAACTGCATGAAGTATGAAAACCGCATTAACACTCTTTTTCGCCCTGATAGTGGCCAGCCAGCTATCATCATATGCCCAATCCTCGGTTACCGGTTCTTTTCCGCTGACTTCCTCTTCTGATGAAGCTGTAGAAAAATTTAAGGAGGGTTCCCAAAAGTACCTGAACCTGCAATACATTGACAGTGAAGCCCTTCTGGAAGAAGCCATCGCTCTGGATCCTGATTTTGCCGTCGCTCTCGCTACCAAAGCCTGGACTACATACAGTAAGGATACACTCAGGGCCCGTAAGCTGATGGCTCATGCCAACCAACAATATGCAGCACTGAGCTATGCAGAACAGACCTACATTGAGGGCATCAATGCCCTGATGTACAAAAGAGATGAGGTTCCTTATTTTGAAATCCTGGTGGAGCGCTATCCTGATTGCGAGTTTTTCAACTCGGCGCTCGCCAATATCTATTTCAAAAAGGGACAGGGTGACAAAATGCAGCATATCCTGTCCGCTATGCTGGAACGAAATGCCAATGCCAGCTGGGCGCATAACATGATGGGCTACTTCCATATGAACCGGGATGATCACCGGCTCGCCCGAAAGGCTTTTGGACAATACCTGCTGCTGGCGCCTGAGCTAGCCAATCCTCATGATTCTATGGGTGACTATTACATGAAAATGAAAAAGTATGACAAGGCCAAAGCGCATTACGATCAGGCTTTTGCCATTGATCCTGTCAACTTCCAGTTTTCCCAGGTCAAAGCCATAGAGGCAGATCAGGCCACAGCCGCGAACCGATAGCTGCACAGCTACTTTTTCCTTCTGAAACAGCCGGTGCCTGCAGGTACCGGCATTTTTTTTCAGCCAGTGCAGACTTGGCAGCAAACAAGGATTAAGACGCGCATCTTATGCATTATAAGGAGGTTTTTGTAATGCATTCAATATGTAATTTTCACCGGGCTGAAACCATCAAGCGCCGCAAGGTAAAAGCTGCCTTTCAGCTTGATGCACATATCGGAACGCTCGAGGGAGAAACTTCAGCGGGTTTACCCGTTTTCAACCTTGCCAAGCCTATTCCGGAGAATAAAATCTATGCTCAAGCCTTTTATGGTGTATGAGATTTGAGTAAGGTCCTGTTTTTACAGGCTGAAGCTGACACCAAGATAATAAGTCCTGCCGATGGCCGGTATGATACCCGGGCCGGGATAACTGCTGGCGCGCCGGGTAAAATAGCTGGCATTACCAACATTGTTGACACTGAGGCTGAACTGCCACTTCTGCCACTGGTAACTGGCGGAAGCATCCATCACAAAATAGGAGGGGATCAGCCCGGCTACCGCATTGCTGACAAACTCCCCGGGGTTTTCACCCGAATTGGTAGCATCGGTAAACTGCTCGCCGACTGCCGAAGCCTGGTACACAAAATCCAGGGATTTCCAGCCCAGGCGCAGCCCACCCCGGTACATCCATTCAGGCACATATTCCACCCGATTGCCGATGATGGTAGCATCTCGGGAGTTGACGTAGCGGGCCCTGATCCAGGAAAGATTGGAGAAAAAAGAAGCTTTGAAATCCTTTTTGTTGCCAAAAATCCAGTCAGTAGCATCCACCTGTCCGTAGGCTTCCAGCCCGATGTGACGGGAGTCGCCCACATTGGTCCGAAAACGGTAATCCAGGAAAAGTGGTGGCTGATCAGCCAGCAGCAGGAAACCGATCCGGTTGTTATAGCGCAGGTAAAAAAGGCTCATATCAAAGCTGAACCTTTTCCATGCCTTGCCACGGATGCCCAGGTCAAGGTTGTAGCCGTTTTCGTCGGTGATGGCACTATCCAGCACAAAGTTGGGATTGTCAATTCTAAGATCGCTGAAGGTAACTGAGCGGAAATTCTGGCTGAAATTGGCATACAGCTCTCTTTCGTCATGGTATTTATAGCTGAGGCCCAGGCCCGCCAGCAGGAAAGAACGGCCTACATCGGTAGATTCCTCAAAGCGGTTTTGTTGTATGATATTGCCGGCAAAGTCAGTGATGGTCTGCTTGTATTCTCCCTCCGACATGGTGCGGATGTACTCCCAGCGAAGGCCGGGCGTGATGCTGAAGCGCTTGCTGACGTTGAAGATGTTTTCGGCAAAAAGCGAGAAGTTCCGGCTTGGAAAGTCAAAATCTGAGTTTTCCAGGTCCTCAGGATTGAGGTAGGCAAAGTCAGGGCCGCTGCCGTTGCTGGCGTCTCCCTGCTGCTTGCGGGTGAATCCCTGGTAGTAGCGGAACCCTACCAGCAGGGCCGCCAGTTGATCATTGAGTTTGTAGTTGTGCAGCAACCTGGTTTCTGAGCCAAAATTTCGGTAATTATCCCGGATGAGACTGCGGTTGCCGCCATCATCCGCCCGGTTGATGCGCTCCAGGTTGCCCAGGGCTTCCCTGCTGGAGAGCAGCCCGAAGTTGCGCATGTTCAGCTTGGTATTCTCGCTGAGCTGGTAGTTGAGTATGAACGCCAGCAGGTTCCACCGAACCTGGAACCAGTTACGGCTCCGCAATGACTGCCGCGGGTCCTGGCGGAAAAGGGCATCGGTTAGGCCGCCCGCCTGCTGGGCCAGGTAGTTCATGTGGGTATACTCCAGCTTGAGGCTCAGGCGGTCGCTGGCCTGGTAGCCCACACCGGCAAAGGTAGAATGCAGATCAAAGGAAGTATTCTCCCGCCAGCCGTCGCTGCGCTTGTACTGGTAGTATGCGTGATATTTCCATTTGCCGGAAGTGCCGCCCATGCTGGTAAAAGTATTGAGAAAACCGTAGCTGCCCAGGGTCTGCTCAGTAGTGAGGCCCAGCTTTTTGTCGCTAGGTGGATCTTTCAGCACAAAATTGACCATGCCGCCAAACTGCGGCCCGTACTGCAGGGAAGCGGCGCCGCGCACGATCTCTATGCGTTCTACCGCCTGCATAGGCGGGGCAAAATAGCTTTCCGGATAGCCCAGCGCATCGGCACTCATGTCGTAGCCGTTGAGGCGGGTATTGAAATTGGAAGTTCGGTTGGGACTAAGGCCCCGGGCGGCAATGTCCAGCTGCAGGCCGGCCTCGTCACTTTCCCAGATATTGAGGCCGGGCACACTGGCAAATACCTGACGGGCATTATTGGTCGCCTTGTTGGCCACCATACGGTCCAGCATGATCACTTCGTTTTTCTTGGCCTCATAGATGCCGAAGCCCTCTACGGCATTGAGCCGCCTGACAATTTTTTCCACGTCAGCCCGGCCCTCAATCACCACGGATGCCAGTTCCTGTGAGAATTCTTTCAGGGTGATTTTCATGTTCAGCTGGGGCTCCAGCAACTTTATCTGAAGCGTCTGACTCTGCAGGTCGGGAGCATAAACGATCAGGTGATAGGTGCCGTAGGGGATATCCCTGAACGAAAACTCTCCGGCATCATTACTGGTGACAATCTCCTGTTGTTCCTGCAGGTACAGCTCCGCCAGCAGGGGCTGTCCTTCCGGCCCGTTTACCTCTCCCCGTATGGTGCCCTGCTGCGCCAGTGAGGAAAAAGAAACCCCCAGTAAAAGAAGAAACAAGAGCGGGCTGAAAGGCATATCTGTGTGTAATGTTTAATTAGATTCAATATAAACAAGTCGTGCAAAACTAAGTCATAGTATGGGTTAAGCAAATGATATAAGTCATAAAAAATTAGCAAAAGCACAGAATTACCTGAGATTTTGCGGCAAAAAATTCTTGCAAATCTTTGCATACTTCTCATCCCTGTATACATTTGCAACTGTTTACTTAGACTAATTACAAATAGCACTTATTTATTTTTATCATGTTAGCATCAACTAAAACCCTAAGATTTGCTGCCCTTTTTGCTATAGGAAGCCTGCTGTTGGCCTGCGAGGAGGATGAACCCATTGACCGCCCTGAATTGCAGATTCCTGATACCTATTCTTCTGCAAATTTCGCGGCCAATACCGCTACAGAAGCGGAAGTGACAGATCAACTTGCAAGCCTGACCTCTGACCTGAACTCTATTGAAGCGGATGGCACGCCTGCCGAATTAAATTATCCCGCTACCCTGGAAAGCATCACCCTGGATGCCTATGCTGCCAAGATCAACGACTGGCTGGACGAGGTAGAAAAAGCTGCCGGGAATACATTTGACCTGGAAAATGCGCCTGCCGGAGAAGGTGGTATCCTCGGAACCCGCCTGCTGGATGAGTACGGACTGGAACTTGAGCAGATGATAGAGAAAGGTTCTTTTGGCGCCGCGCTCTACAATCATGCATTGGATGTGCTCTCCGAGCCGGTTACCGAAGCTTCAGTAGACCAGCTGGTAGAGATTTTTGGTGCTGATCCCACTTTTAATCCGGATGAAACCCGTTTTTCGGCCACTTATGCCAAACGCCGTTCTGATAATACGGCAGAAACCGGTTATTTTTATGACATAGAAGATAACCTGATCACGGCTAAAGCTGCGGTGACGGCCGGTCCCGAATACAATCCTGAGCTGAGTGCTGCCTTATCTTCCTTCCTGCGCAACTGGGAAGAGTCAAACTTTGCGACAGTGATTTTCTACGCTAACGCTGCCAAAACGCAGATTCAGAATGCAGGCAACGATCCGGTAGCCCTGGGCAATGCCATGCACGCTTACGGTGAGGCAGTAGGCTTCACTGAAGGCTGGAAGGGGCTGGGCACCAAAGAAATTTCTGATGCTGAGATTGACCAGATCCTGGCCCTGCTGCTGGCTGAAGATGGCGAAGCGCCTGAGTCATATCGTTTCCTCAAAGAGCCTGCTCTGCTGGATAATTTTGATGAGATCATTGAGATCATCCAGGGTGTGTATGGCTTTACGGATGAAGAGGTGGCCGGCTTCTATGTGAACGGCTAAAATTATCAGAAATGAATAACTACCGGATCATTGATCTGTAAACTATATAATTCATTTGCCATCCCGGAAATCTCCGGGATGGTTTTCGTCTTTAATCTACCTGACTATGATACGTTACCTTTCATTAAGTATCCTGCTCGTACTGGCCCTGCTACTAGGCTGCGACGATACCGAAACTGGTCCTTCCACAGAATTTGACCGGGCTGATATGCTCACCAACCTGGCAGATGATATCATTCTGCCCCGCCTGCAGGCTTTCCAGACCGAAGCCAGCGAACTGGATGCGGCAGTGGAGGTTTTTGCCCAGAATGTAAGTGCTGAAAACCTGGCCAGCGTGCGCACTGCCTGGGCTGATGCGGCAGAAGACTGGCAGTATGTATCAGCTTTTGGCTTTGGTCCCGGCGACCTGACGCTGGGTCCTATTGGATCGGTACTGGGCACTTTCCCGGCAGATGCCTCAGCCATTGAGCAGGCCATCGCCGCGCAGGACTTTTCGCTCAACAATTTCCGCCGCGATGTACGAGGTCTGTACGCACTTGAATATCTACTGTATGGTCCTTTGCCCAATCAGGACAATACACTGAGCCTGTATCAGTCGGAAGCAGGGGCGGATCGCCTGGCCTATCTACAGGCTGTCAGTGAAAATCTCAAAACGAATACCGAGCAGGTAGTGGGTGAATGGACCGGCGAATACCGCACGGCTTTCGTTGAAAATGACGGTACCTCAGCCGGAAGTTCGGCAGCGCAGCTTTTCAACGCCTTCAGCCAGGATTTTGAAGTGCTCAAAAATTTTAAAGTAGGCCTGCCTGCCGGTAACCGCCCCGGACAGACTTCGGCTGAGCCGGCCAAGGTAGAGGCGTACTACAGCGGTATGAGCCGTCAGCTGCTGGATGATCATTTTGCTTCGGTGGTGAATCTCTGGGAAGGAGGCGATGGCCCCGGTTTCCGGGAATACCTGCAGAGTGTAGAGGGAGGCCCGGCATTGGTGCAGGCTACTGAAGAACAGATCATACAGGTGGAACAGGCGCTTGCCAATCTGCCCGATGCGCCCTTGTCCCAACTCATTGAACAGGACGCTGCATCTGTGGATAATCTGTATACCGAACTACAGAAACTGACCCGCTTTTTCAAAAGTGACATGTCCTCTCTGCTGGGGATTGCCATTACTTATAACAGTGGGGACGGAGACTAAAGAGTTTAGGGGTTACACGTTAAAAGTTAAAAGTTTGAATATCAATGTCTAAACGTATCAACCCATAAACGGATAAACAACCTAAATGCCATCAGCAACTTTACACAGAGAAACTTCAGGAATAATGAGTCGCATCCGCCAGTGGCTGGAGGCTCCGGTTTCTGCGGCACCGCTGGCTGTTTTTCGGATCATCTTTGGTGCCTTGATGCTGGGCAGCACCCTCCGCTTTATGGCGTTGGGCTGGGTAGAAGAGCATTTTGTGGCACCCCGGTTTCACTTTAAATACTTCGGTTTTGGATGGATTGAGGTGCTGCCTCCTTTATGGATGTATGCCCTGCATGGGCTGATGATCGTTTTTGCGCTTGGCATCATGCTGGGGGCTTTTTACCGGGCCGCTACCATCGGCTTTTTTCTCAGCTTCACCTATACCGAGCTGATTGATATCACTTATTACCTCAATCACTACTATTTTGTCAGCCTGGTCAGCTTTCTGCTGATACTGGTGCCGGCGAATGCTTATTTTTCAGTAGATGCTCGCAGAAATCCGGAACTCAGGCGCAGCATGGTACCCCGCTGGACGATTGCCATCTTCCAGTTTCAGCTTACGCTGGTGTACCTCTATGCCGGGCTGGCCAAGATCAACCACGACTGGCTGATCAAAGCCTTACCCCTCAAGATCTGGCTACCTGCCAATGATAAGGTCTGGATTATCGGCGACTTATTCCGCTACTCAGCCACAGCCTTTATTTTTAGTTGGGCGGGAATGCTCTACGATACTTTTGTGCCTTTCTTCCTGATGTGGCGCAAAACCCGCCTCTGGGCCTACCTGGCGGTCATCGGCTTCCATACCATTACCGGGATTCTGTTTCAGATCGGCGTTTTTCCGGTTGTGATGATTTTCAGTACGCTGATCTTTTTCTCGGCTGAATTTCATGAAAAGCTGATCAGCACAATGCGCAAAGCTTTGCAAAAAATGGGTTTTACCGTAAATGCGGTTGCCGCAAAGGGAGTTGCTCGTTCCTTTTTCGGTCAGAGAAAAAGCCTGTTGTACAGTTTTCTGATTGTGTATGTGAGTTTTCAGCTCCTCTTTCCCTGGCGTTACCTGCTGTATCCCGGCAACCTTTTCTGGACCGAAGAAGGCTACCGTTTTTCCTGGCGGGTCATGTTGATGGAAAAGGCCGGTACGGCTACTTTTTACGTGAAAGACCGCGCTACGGGCCATGAAGGCGTGGTGGTCAATAGCGAGTTTCTGAACATGCACCAGGAAAAACAGATGGCTTTTCAACCCGATATGCTGCTGCAGTTCGCGCATTTTCTGCATGAGTACTATGAAGCCGAGGGACTGAGTGATCCCATCGTGCGGGTAGAATCCTATGTGACGCTCAACGCCCGGCCCAGCCAACTCATCATAGACCCTGAGGTAAACCTGGCCGAAATAGAGGATGGCTGGAGCCACAAAGATTGGATACTGGCCTGGGAATGAAATTAGAAATAGGCTGCTGAATTGAGGTTTTCCAACATGTGACTTCTAAGGTTTGTCCCCCGACAAACCTCATGACCCAGCTCGCTTCCCCCTGAAAAAATCATTCTTTCAGCAACTGCTTCCCTCTCAGCACACCGATACGAATGAGCAGCAGCCAGGGGAAACCATGGAAGAGCAGGTCAAAATAATCCATGGGCTGCATACCTTCGGCTCCGCCCAGTACCCAGCGTACTTTGCCAACAATGTGAGGTTCAGGAACAAAAGGTGCCAGCCCCAGCGTGAGGCAAAGCAGAATGATGGGCAGCGGCTGATCTAAAAAAGACTTTTTCATGACCCAAATTTACCATTTCTCGTAATCCGGATTGTAATATAAGTCACTTAAGCATTGACGCTGGTACAAATCTACCACCTCAAAGACGGAACGGACCTCTTTTTCCTCCAGCGCTTTCTGCAGTGCGGGACAATCATCAAAATATTCAGCCAGCAGTTTTCTCTTCAAACCAAAAACACCCTGCGTAGCCCGCACGAATTCCCTTTTGTCCTCCCGTTTCAGGTAAGGGATGTCATCAAAAAAGCCCGATTCAGGATCAAAATTTTCAAGTGTATAGAGAGAGAGCGGACCTTTGACCAGTACCCGTAAAAACTGTCGCCGACCTCTGCCTGAGACAGAAACCAGCCTTTTACTAAAAAAAGAAAAGTCATTGCTGATCCAGAGGCTTTCGTACTGCCTGTCTCCGGCCTGGTATTGAAGGATCTCTCTGGGAGAAAATTTTCTGGGAAAAATTCCACCGTTCCGAAAACGAATCTGGCGGTAAATTTCGCCAAAAGGAGCAGGTCGGCGGTCTTTGATTTTTCCATAAAGGGTATCCCCGCTGGTCAGTACCACAAAGCCCGGCTCATAATGGCGCTGGGCCAGGGAAGCATGAGCCAAACAAAATATGCTCATGATAAAAAAAACAGTGCGAAGCAGGCAGCGTATTTTATACATGTATCCAACAGACAATTCACTTCCAAGTTAGGCAAAGAGCCTGCAGTGAATACAGTGATTAAGAGCAATTTCTGATAAATGTAAGCAGTGGCATGGAATCTAATTTTTTGACTGGCAGATTGTAGCCAATCACTTAGGCTTAACTTCATTTTTTCACTACATATTTTTTCGCCCTATGCGCTTTATGCTTTAACTTTAGACAACAAGCAAAGACTAGCACTGAACTCCGACTATGCAGAACAAACTGGATCAACTCACGCAGAAAATATACCAGGAAGGGATAGATAAGGCCGAAGAAGAAGCCGCGAAGATCAGGGCCAGCGCCCGGCGGGAGGCCGACGAAATCATAGAAAAAGCAAAAAGAAAGGCTGATGAAATTCGCGATCAGGCTGATAAGGATGCGGAGCAACTTCGCCGTAATACTGAGTCAGACCTCCGACTGGCCGGACAGCAGGCCATCAGTTCGCTGAAGCAGCGGATCAAAGAGCTGCTGGTGGTTCGGGTGCTGGATGAACCGGCCAAGAAGCTCATGGTGGACAAAGATTTTCTCAAAGAACTGGTGCTGGCAGTGACCCAAAACTGGCAAGAGGCTGAAGGGATAGAGCTACATATTTCGGATAAACTGAGACGTAGAATGGACGATGCCTTTGAAAACAGCCTGCGCCAGGAGATTGACGGGCTGGAAATTACCTATAACCAGCGCCTGTCGCAGGGATTTCGGATACAACCCAAAGACGGGGCTTACCAGATCACTTTTACCGAAGAAGACCTCAAAGAATTTTTTAAGCCTTATCTCAAGCAGAAAGCTGAGCAGATTATTTTTTCTTAAATCTGAGCCCCATGAACGACTACTACTACCTCCTGTCGGCGGTGCCTAAGCTGTCGCTGGAAGAAGAAACTTATGAGCGCGTTGACTTTGACCAGGTTTTTAGCCTGATCACCGATAATATTTCAGTATCGGATGGCCATAAACTCAACTACCTGCTCTACCAGAATGATAATCTCAACCTGGTGTCGGTCATCGCGCGGCACCATCGCAAGCCGGTGCCGCACCACATGTTTCATTACCCCTCCGTCTTTGACCAGGAGGTGATGAAGGACTTTGAAAAAAGCTATGTGCTTTTTCCGGATTATATGCACGACTTTGTGGAGGCAAATCAGGATGAGTTTGCTGCCCGCTCCATCGCAACACTTGAACAATGGCTGCTGAACGCTTTCTACCAGGAAGCTACGCAACATGAAGACACATTTATAAGCAGTTATTTTAGTTTTGAACGTGACCTGCGCAACATCATCACCGCCCTCAATGCCCAGAAGTACGGCTACGATAAGGAGCAACAACTGATCGGTAATGCCTACATCAACCAGCAACTGCTGCGTAGCTCTGCGGCGGATTTCGGCCTGGCACAGGAGTATCCTTTTGTAGAAAAGCTGCGTGAACTCATTGAGGAACAGCGGGTGCCGGAACTGGAGCACTTCATGGACAGCCTGCTCTGGGAGTACCTGGATGAACTGACCCGCTTTTCTTACTTTAATTCACACAAGTTGCTGGCTTATACAATCAAACTGTTTATGGTCAAAAAATGGAGCTGGCTCAAGCC
>CAZFFW010000040.1:0-37925 GCA_964518125.1 uncultured Porifericola sp. | reverse complement strand
CGTATACCCGGGTGAGTATGTAATTACCAATAAAAATGAACGGATTTCGGACCTTTTGCAAAGGTCGGGAGGTCTTACGAATTTTTCTTATCTGGAGGGAGCAAAACTAGTCAGAATAAATCCCGCTTACGAACTAGAACTGAGAGAGAAACAAAAAGAAGTCCGACAGTCTTTACTGGCTAAACGTTTGGAAAACAATAATACAGGCCTTCAACGCAGTAATACCTATGGAAATAATCCAGCTATGCCCAATAGTATGGTAGAGGAAGACTCCATAGCTGTTCTGGCCATGGCTGTTTCTCGAGTAAAAGAGCAACCAACGGAGGCCATAGGTATTAACCTAAGTGAAATTATCCAGAATCCTGGTTCTAAATATGATCTGATACTACAGCCTGGCGATACCTTGCATGTGCCGAAGGAGTTACAGACGGTAAAAATGAGTGGCGCACTGCTGTACCCCGCATCGGCCAGATTTGATAAGTCCAAAGGATTTAAACGATATGTGGCTGATGCTGGAGGATTTACCAAGCAGGCAGATAAAAAGAGGGCTTACGTAGTATATGCAAATGGCTCAGTAGATAAGACAGAGAACTTTTTGTTCATCAAAAATTACCCCAAAGTGAAGCCGGGCGCACAAATTATAGTGCCAACAAAACCTGAAAGAGAGCGGGTGAGTCCGCAGGCCTGGGTGGCTATAGGGACGGGTTTGGCTTCTCTGGCGCTTACGATTGTAACCGTACTGGATCGGGTTGATCGCCTTAATAACTAGGAATTCGGTGGAAGAAACAAAAGAAAAATACAGGACACAGGAGCAGGGTACGCTACAGGAAAAAAATGGTCCTCTACATGCTCATGAAGGTAAACCTCCAAATAGTAGCGAGGTCCTGGATCTGAGCACCCTGGTGCAGCAACTGTGGGCTGGTCGAAAAATCGTCCTCTGGACGGCACTGTCAAGCGTACTCATCGGCCTTTTTATCGCAATTATAAGTCCGGTGGAGTACAAGTCTGAGGTGTTGCTGCTCCCTCAATCAGAATCAAGTCAGGCAAAAGGGTTAGGGTTTTTACAACAATTTGGTGTTTCAATTGGTGGTGGAGGAGGAGATATGTCCTCTATTAATACAACACTTTATCCGGAGGTGGTAAGTAGTACACCTTACCTTTCCCAATTGGCTGATCAGCAAATACCGGTTGTTTCATTGGATACTTCAGTGTCGCTGGTTACATATTTTAATGAAATCGCAGAAAAACCGCTAATTGAGGATATTAAAAAGTATACCATTGGATTACCGAAACTAGTGCTTAACATTCCTGTTAGTCTTATTAAGTCATTTCAGGGAGAGGATTTGGAGCAGGAAACTGTCAATAATGCTACCGGATTGGAAACGCTTACTCAACCACAATCACCTTCTGAAGCTGAGGACAACAATCGTATAATCGCTTTTGATATTTATGATATTCCTCCCCGGAAAGCTGCTGCTATAGCACAGCTTAAGAAGAGGATTTCAGTAGAGATAAAAGCTAATGGAATCGTGAGCGTATCAGCAAAAATGCCTGAACCTCTGGCTGCGGCCAAGCTAACCTCTTTATCAGTCAATTATCTTACTGATTACATCGTGCAGTACAGGACTGAAAAGGTAAAGCAGAACCTGAAGTTTATCGAGCAGCAGTACGAAGAAAGTGAGAAAACATTTGTACAAGTACAACAGGAATTGGCTTCATTTAGAGACAGGAACCAAAATATGGTTACCGAAAGAGCAAGAGCAGAGCTTGATCGCTTACAGACGCAGTATGACCTGCATTTCGGTATTTATCGTAGTTTTGCACAACAAATTGAACAGGCGAAAATTAAATTACAGGAAGAAACGCCAGTGTTTAGAGAACTAGAGCCGGTGAAGGTGCCTACTAATAATAGTGAGCCTAATGTTGAAATAATTCTTATCGGGTCTTTATTTTTTGGTATTTTTTTAGGAGTAGGTATTCTTCTGGTAAAAGTTTTCTGGAGGAGTTTCGCTCAAAGCATCAACTTTAAACTATAAAATGACACAAAGTAATTACAAACTAGCCATTATCGGACTGGGCTATGTAGGACTACCCCTGGCCGTAGAATTTGCTAAAAAATACCAGGTTACAGGTTTTGATATCAACCGTAAGCGAATCAACGAACTTCGTGAGGGGAAAGACAGCACTGACGAAGTAGAGCCTGATGAACTGAGAGCATCTGCCGGACTGTCCTTTACCGAGCAGTTAGAAGATATTAAAGACTGTAATATTTATATTGTTACGGTGCCTACGCCTATCGACCAGTACAAAAAACCGGACCTTACACCGCTGCGCAAAGCCAGCGAAACGGTCGGCAAAGTGCTCAAGAAAGGTGACATTGTCATTTATGAGTCTACTGTTTATCCCGGATGTACAGAGGATGACTGTGTGCCGCTATTGGAGCAGTTCAGCGGACTAAAGTATAACCAGGACTTCTTTTGCGGCTATTCACCTGAACGGATTAATCCCGGCGACAAGGAGCATAGAGTGTATTCTATCAAAAAAGTGACCAGCGGCAGTACGCCCGAGATTGCCGAACAGGTAGACCAGTTGTACAAAACAATTATTACCGCAGGTACCCATAAGGCCTCTTCCATCAAGGTAGCCGAGGCTGCCAAGGTGATTGAGAATGCCCAGCGCGACCTCAATATTGCCTTTGTCAATGAATTGGCGCTCATCTTTGACCGTATGCATATTGACACCCAGGAAGTGCTGGAAGCCGCTGGTACTAAATGGAATTTCCTGCCTTTCCGTCCCGGTCTGGTTGGCGGTCACTGTATTGGCGTAGATCCTTACTATCTGACGCATAAGGCTGAAAGCATAGGATATCATCCACAGGTGATTCTTTCCGGAAGGCGGATCAACGACAACATGGGGAGCTTTGTGGCAGGCAAAGTAGTCAAACTACTTTCGCAGAAAGGCCATGCCATCAAAGGAGCTGATGTGCTCATCCTTGGTATTACGTTCAAGGAAAACTGCCCTGATATCCGCAACAGCCGGGTGATAGATATCATCAGAGAACTACAGGATTTTGGTGTAAACGTTGAAGTGCATGATCCCCTGGCAAATCCTGCCGAAGTACATGAGGAGTATGGTATTGAACTGATACCAGAACTAAAAAAAGAGTACCATGGTATCGTGATGGCAGTAGGCCATAAAGCCTTTTTGCAGATGGATCTGAGGGAGATAAAGCAGCAGAACGGCATTATCTATGACGTGAAAAGCATACTTGACAAAAGTCTGGTAGACGGTAAGCTTTAATCAAAGACATATGCATACATCCAAAAAAGTATTGGTCACCGGCGCAGCCGGATTCATCGGTTTCCACCTGTCGCGCAAGCTCTGCAGTCTGGGGCATACAGTAACTGGCATCGATAATATCAACGACTACTATGACCCTACGCTCAAGGAGTCGCGCCTGGCCATTCTTAAAGAAATAGACAGTTTTAGTTTTCATAAGATAGACCTGCTGGAGAAAAAGCATATTGATGAACTTTTCGCCGCAGAAAAGTTTGACTATGTCGTGAACCTGGCTGCTCAGGCCGGAGTACGTTATTCGCTGGTCAATCCGTACGCCTATATTGATGCCAATATCACTGGCTTTCTGAACATCCTGGAGGCCTGTCGCCACCATCCGGTTGAGCACCTGGTATATGCTTCCTCCAGTTCGGTGTATGGCGCTAATACCATGATGCCTTTTTCAGTGCACCACAACGTAGACCACCCAGTCTCATTATATGCTGCGACGAAGAAGGCCAATGAACTGATGGCCCATACCTATTCCAACCTCTATCATATTCCGACTACTGGTCTGCGGTTTTTTACGGTCTATGGCCCCTATGGCCGACCTGATATGGCGCTCTTTCTCTTTACCAAGGCCATACTGGAAGGGAAGCCCATAGATGTGTACAACCAGGGAGAGATGAAGCGAGACTTCACCTATGTGGATGATATTGTGGAAGGAATCACCAAACTGTTGCCGCATATAGCCCGGCCAAACCCGGAATGGGATGGTATGCAGCCCGATGCTGCCAGCAGTTTTGCCCCTTATGCCATCTATAACATCGGAAACAACAATCCGGTAAAACTGATGGACTTTATCCGGACTTTGGAACAGGCTTTGGGAATGGAGGCGCAAAAGAACCTGATGCCCATACAGGATGGAGATGTACCGGCTACCTTTGCGGATGTAGACGACCTGATCAGGGATGTAGGCTTTAAACCGGCTACGCCACTGAAGCAGGGAATCCAGAATTTTGTAGACTGGTACAGGGAGTATTATAAGAAGTAAAGAAAAAAATATGGCAGGCCACAAAGTAATTATAGATCCTAATAAGAGCGTTTTCTCGTTGGATTTGAAGGAACTTTTAAGTTATAAAGATCTTTTTTATACACTAGCCTATAGAGATTTCAAGGTAAAATATGCACAGACTTTTTTAGGTTTCATATGGGCATTTATTCAGCCATTTATGACTTTAATTGTCTTTGCGCTAGTTTTCAGCAGAGGGCTACAGATAGATACAGGTAATGTGCCGTATGTTCTTTTTGCTGCATGTGGCTTAGCAGGCTGGTCGTATTTTTCTACTGTCATGGGGCAGGCAGGAGGGTCAATTATTGGGGCACAAGGAATGGTGCAGAAGATATATTTCCCTAGATTAATTATTCCGCTTTCTAAAGCTGTAGTAGGATTGATTGACTTTCTCATTAGCCTCTTGATTATCTTCTTTCTCATGTTTATGTATAGCTATAGTCCATCAGCAAATATCATATACTTGCCATTTTTTATCTTAATGGCTATAGTTGCTGCATTGGGTGCTGGTATCTGGTTGAGTGCCTTAACTATCAGGTACAGAGATTTTCAATATGTCGTACCCTTCTTAGTAAGGTTTGGAATGTTTTTCACGCCAGTGGCTTATCCTGCCAGTTTATTAATCAAAAGAATTCCGGATTGGGCAGCTGTCATATATTATCTGAACCCAATAGCTGGTGTTATTGATGGGTTCCGCTGGAGTATACTTAATTCGGACCCACCAAATGCGCTATCGTATATTTCTTTCTGTGTGGTGGTCATACTGTTTACGAGTTCTCTTTTTTACTTTAAAAAAGTAGAAAAGAAAATAGCAGATATTATTTAATATGGGAGATACAGCTATAAAAGTTGAGAATATTTCAAAATGCTATCAGATTGGAGATACATCCAGTGGCAGCCTTAGAGAAACTGTTGCAAATCTATTTTCCGGAAGTAAAAGCAAAAAAGTTGAGGACTTTTGGGCTTTAAAAGATATTTCATTTGAAGTTAAAAAGGGTGATACGGTTGGTATTGTAGGTAAGAATGGTGCAGGTAAGAGTACCCTGCTAAAGGTACTCTCTCGCATTTCAGAGCCTACTTCAGGAAGGATTGAGTTGGAAGGAAGAGTATCTTCTTTGTTAGAAGTAGGTACAGGCTTTCACCCTGAATTAACAGGAAGAGAAAACGTGTTTCTTAACGGCACGATATTAGGCATGACGCGGGCAGAGGTTAGATCTAAATTTGATGAGATTGTAGATTTTAGTGGTGTTACAAAGTTTCTTGATACCCCGGTCAAAAGGTATTCATCAGGCATGAGAGTACGTTTGGCATTTGCTGTGGCAGCTCATTTGGAGCCCGAAATCATGATTATTGATGAAGTACTCGCGGTAGGGGATACAGAATTTCAAAAGAAGTGCCTGGGGAAAATGAAGGATGTAGCCAGCGAAGGGAGAACAATTATTTTTGTGAGTCACAACATGGGTGCTGTCAAAAGCTTGTGCAATTCTGGTATATTATTAAAGAATGGGAAGGTAGTTGAAATAGGTACTGCTGAAGAAGTTGTTGATCATTACTTAGAGAACACAGTTGAACTGAAAGGAATATTCCACCTGCCAAAGCCACCCGTACGAGAGTTTAGCGAACAATTAGGTTATGCTACTGAAATCAGGTTTGAGGACCAACATGGACAGACATTACCTGTTTTGCCTTTGGGCGAGTCTTGGCAGGTAAGAGTAAAGTTTACATTACTTGAAAAAGTCACTCATTTTGTAATTGCTCTTGGCATGAAAACTTTGGAAGATCAGGCTATCAGGACAAGTTGGTCCAAGCCAGAGGACTTAGAAGCGGGGGATTATGAAGTTATTTTTAGAGATGAAACAGTTTATTTAACTAGTGGAGTTTATAAGTTGGTACTTGGCTTGTCTAGCAGAGAGCGGTCATTTCAGTATCTATCTGAGGCTGCTTACATAGAATTTGATAGCTATATCAATAAAGAAGTTGCCTTAAGGAGTAATTCTGGTATCATTCTCAATCAGATGAATGTAGAAGTTGTAAAAAGCGTAACACATTAGTAACTGTCATGGGTATTAAGAAATACTATCATAAGTTGTTCGCTGCTGACCCTCTTTTATCTAAGAAGGTTAAAGACTTTAGCAGAAAAACTTATTCCCAATCGGGTGAAGATATTATTCTACAACACCTCTTCGGAATGTTAAATATTAAGCAACCTAGTTATATAGATGTAGGAGCGCATCATCCGCACAAAATAAATAATACTGCTATTTTTTATGATCAAGGTAGCCGAGGTATCAATATTGAGCCAGACCCAGGGTTATTTCAGGAGTTTATTAAGTCGAGAAGTGAAGATATTAATCTGAACATTGGTATCTCTGCCAATACTGGAACCTTACCATTATATATTATGTCCTCTCCTTCGCTTAACACCTTTTCAAAGGAAGAGGCTGAGCGGATGGAAAGAGAAACTAATTACAGAATTGTTGATCGGAAGGAAATAAAAGTAGATACCATACAGCATGTCGTTGACCAGTATAACAATGGAAAATTCCCCGATCTGCTATCATTAGATGTAGAAGGTTTAGATGAAAAAATATTAAGGTCTATTGATTTTGCCAAGTACAGACCTGCCGCTATTTGTGTGGAGACTCTGACCTTCACCGAAAAAGGAGAAGAATCAAAGATAGTAAGCACAATTAAACTGTTAGAAGAAAACGATTATTATTTATACGCTGATACCTATATAAACTCAATTTTTGTAGATAAAGAAAAGTGGAAGCGTAGGTAAAAAGCGAACAGGCCTTTTATCATATTATGGCTATTGTCTGAAGCTCTATTATTGAAGCACAGAATAGGGTACAAGTCAATATTTTTATCAGCTTTTTTGAACATGATCATTCATAATTCTTCTACCTCTTTGACACATCTTTAACTAGTAGAAATGTATGAAAAAAGTATTCCGAGATCTGAAGAAACGAAGGAGGAAAAAAGAAGAAGAAGAAAGTAAGCAACGTTATTTTCGGACACAGTACGGAGCGTTAAAACAACAAGAAACTCAAACAGAGCGCCGATTCTTGTTAGCCGAACAAGATTTGTTCCCTCAATTGAATGATCGTACAGAAACTACAAATTTTGACCGTCATTATGTATACCATACCTCCTGGGCAGCCAGGGTTTTGAAAGAAACAAACCCTCAGCTTCATGTAGATATATCTTCTACTTTGTATTTCTGCGGAATATTATCAACTTTTATTCGCATGGATTACTATGATTATCGGCCAGCGGAGCTATACCTGAGTAATCTGGAATCAAAAAAAGCTGATCTTGTTAACCTTCATTTTGATGATAATTCCATCAGTTCACTCTCTTGTATGCATACTGTAGAACATGTGGGTTTAGGCAGATATGGAGATCCTCTGGATTATGATGGAGATATTAAAGCTATCAACGAACTCAGCAGGGTATTGTCCCCGGGTGGTGATCTTCTTTTTGTGGTTCCAGTAGGTAGAGAAGCGAAGATCATGTTTAATGCCCATCGGATCTATACCAAAGAGTTGGTCATCAGGCTTTTTCAGTCTTTGAATTTGCATAGCTTTACTTTAATCCCTCAGCAAAGCTCTGATGGAGGTTTGGTAGAGGATCCATCAGATGAATTACTGCAAAGACAAGTATATGGCTGTGGATGTTTCTGGTTTAAAAAATGAAAATGAAATTGAAAAAGTTAGCCTCAAAGCTATTGTTTTCTAAGATAGAGGAAACTGGCATAGGTACTCACAATGAAGAGGCTCGTTATCAATGGGTAGAGAAGACTTTAGGAAAGATACCTTCCGGGCATAAAATATTAGATGCCGGTGCAGGAGAGTTAAAGTTCAAGAAATACTGTACACACCTTGAGTATGTAAGTCAGGATTTTGCCCAATATGATGGTAAAGGTGATAGTTCCGGGCTACAGACCCAGACCTGGGATAATTCTAAATTGGATATCGTATCAGACATTACGGCTATACCGGTAGATGATGATTCCTTTGATGCTGTGATGTGCAATGAGGTAATTGAGCATGTACCGGATCCTGTAAAAGCACTAAAAGAATTAAACAGGGTACTCAGGCCGGGAGGTTATCTGGTCGTAACCGCCCCCTTTGCTTCTTTGACACACTTTGCACCTTATCATTTCAGTACAGGCTTCAATAGATATTTTTACAAAGAGCACTTAGAAGCTTTGGGTTATGAAATACTGGATCTACATGCCAATGGTAACTATTTTGAGTACATGGCCCAGGAGCTGAGGAGGGTGCAAAATATCGGCAAAAAATATGCTGAACTTTCAGCTGACAGCCTGGAAAAATCTAGCATCAAAGTAGTCTTAAGCTACCTGAACAAGCTTAGCGAGCGAGATAAGGGTTCTGAGGAACTGTTATGCTTTGGATTCTTTGTTTTTGCCAGGAAAAAGGGATAATCACTTAGATGATCTGTGTAAAATTAAAAGGTGGTTTAGGCAACCAAATGTTTCAATACGCAGCAGGGAAATTTCTTTCATTGAAGAACCGGACAGCTTTAGTACTGGACACTTCCTATTTTAACAATGACTTTCAGGGTAAGGTAACGCCAAGAAATTATGGCTTAGGCCATTTCAACATTTCTGAATCTTCCGGATCAGGGAAAAGCCTGAGAAGTTATCTTCTGGAGCTGTTTGAAAAAAAATGTGTTTTTAAGGAAAGCAAGATATCAGCATACAAACCCCAGTTGACAGAAAGCAGGTCAAAGAAGATTGAACTGGAAGGGTACTGGCAGTCTGAAAAGTATTTTTCGCCTATCCGAGAGATCTTGTGTAAAGAATTTACACCGGTAAAGCCAGGTTCAGCAGCATGCCTTCATTTTTTTGATGAGATCAGGTCATCTCAGGCTGTTTCTATCCATGTGCGGCGAGGTGATTATGTGAATGACGAAAAGGTAAAAGCTACTCATTACGTATGTACACCCGATTATTTTGAAAAAGCTATTCACTACATAAACTCCAGAATTACAGATCCTACATTTTTTGTTTTTTCCGATGATGTTGCATGGTGCAAAGCTAATCTTCCTTCTGCTTTACCGGCATGCTATGTGACAGGTACGCTTGCTCACGAAGATATTTACCTTATGAGCAATTGCATGCACCATGTGATTTCTAATAGCTCATTTAGCTGGTGGGGTGCCTGGCTAAATCAGTTTAAGGATAAAATCGTGGTGGCGCCTCAAAACTGGAAAGTGAATCCTGAAGGTACCCAGGATGTTGTGCCTGAAAGGTGGATCAAAATATAAAAGCTTTTTTATTTGCCCCTAATAATTGTAGTCAATAGCCTATATACTCTGACAACCAGTTTATGCACCTTCCGGTATCTGTATTGATGTCCGTATATAATGCAGAATCTTATTTGCGAGATGCCATAGATTCTATTTTACAGCAGACCTTTAAGGAGTTTGAGTTTGTTATTATTGATGATGCTTCATCAGACAATAGCAAACAGATTATTCAGAGCTATCTGGATAAACGTATCAAGCTAATAGAAAATGAGCAAAATCTGGGGTTGACC
Source organism: uncultured Porifericola sp. (assembly GCA_964518125.1). Classification (GTDB taxonomy): domain Bacteria; phylum Bacteroidota; class Bacteroidia; order Cytophagales; family Cyclobacteriaceae; genus Catalinimonas. The sequence continues at coordinate 28,010 of CAZFFW010000040.1, read as the reverse complement.
CGCTCACTGAATAAAGGCATTGGTTACTGCGAGGGGGAATTTATTGCCAGAATGGATGCTGATGATGTCGCTGCTCCTCATAGACTGAAAGAACAATGGTCATTTATGCGCGAGCATCCCGAGGTTGGCGTCTGTGGTTCGTGGGTCTATTATTCAAGCCAGGGCGGTAGCCAAGTTTTATGGAAGTATCCGCTAAGAGATGAAGACATTCGGATAGAGCTATTATTGAAAAGCCGTATTGCGCATCCCTCAGCTATGATAAGAAAGAAAGTTCTGACCGACCACCACCTATCTTACGATACTGAATTTACTACTTCTCAGGATTATGATTTGTGGGTTCGGATGAGCCATTATTGTAAACTGGCAAACTTACCAGAGCCTTTGCTCACTTATCGCTATCACACACAAAGTATATCCAGCCAAAAGCAAATACTGCAAAAAAGAAACACAAAAAAAATAAGGCTTGGACAACTTGCTGCCATGAATATCATCCCTTCCACTTGTGAATGGAAAGCACATTTGGAAGTAATTAATCGGGTTCCTCCTCCAACAACTGCTGCTTTCTACAGAAGGTATCAGTGGTTATTGAAACTAAAAAGAGCGAACGAATCCAACCTTGTGTATAATAGCATATCTTTTTGCCAATTTCTGGCCAGAGAATGGATGAGAGCTGTTAGTGAGTTGCAATTTTATAACCTGGGTGTACTTCGTATTGTTCTTAAGTCTACTCTACCTTTCTATTCCTACATGAATAAACTACTACTTTTAAAAGTATCTTTAAGGTGTGTAAAGGGTAGTATTATGAGTAGGAAAGAATAGATGAAATTTTTTAACGTTAGTACAGGAGATTCTCAAAGCTTAGAGATAAATTCATTATGTATCACAAAGTATCGGTAGTGGTTCCTTTCAGAAACAGACCGTTTAAATCACTCAAAAATTGCATAGACTCAACAAGCAGTCAGTTAGATCAGTCTGATGAACTTATCGTGGTAGATTACGGCTCCACTGCAGCATTAAGTGCTGAGATAGCAGCTTTTATTGATCATCAGCCACTGGTCAAATACGATAAGGTCTGCGCCGAGGGGCTTTTATTTAATAAAGCACATGCGTTGAACATTGCTTTGAGAAAAGTCTCAGGAGATTTTTTCATGGTTTGTGATGCCGATGTCGTATTGGGGAAAGACTTTATTACTTCCTTGAAACGCATAGTAAACCCAAACAGCTTTTTCAACTATAAGTGTTATTATCTTCCTAAGGGGTTTGATGTATCCGGAATTTCCCATTCATCTAAAGCTTACAACTACGAGTTATCTTCTGAAAATGGCAAGGGTCTACTGATCGCCCCTACCAAAATATTACGGGAGATGAATGGTTATGATGAATATTTCAGACTATGGGGAAACGAAGACCTTGATATGTTCAGGAGGCTAAAGAATAAGGGGCTTCAACATAGTTGGCTGACTGATAAAGCGTTTTCATCTTTTCATCAGTGGCATCCTCATGGTACTATCACTATTCCCTTTGGATGGTACAGTGTGATGCAGGAGCGCTACAAAAAAAATGAATACGTTTCCAGGATAGATCAGCCAGATTACGGAAGATATCAGGACAGGCCTCTTCTTGATATTGTCCGTACGAGAGAATTTGACACATCAAAAAAGTTTGAGATTTCCTGGAAAATGAACTTTTCCTATAACATTCTGAATTTCTTAGAATTAGTTAAAAAGACCAAGAGAGGAGACTATTTGTACATTGAAGAAAACAGGCCCCAGGAAAGAAAAATCAAAAAAATACTGGAAAAATTATTGAACGCCAGGATCAGTACTGAAAAAATCAGTGGTACACGAAAAGCTACTACGCAATACAAAGATGTTTATGAGTTTTTTTTCTTCTTCGTACTTCAACATGAGCATGAAATAGCAGACTACTTTTTTGAGTACGATGCTGACCATTTTTCTTTTTTTGTCATGAAATAGATATTATTTCTAAAAGCATGATTGATTCAACTGAAAATATACCATGGGCCCCGATAGTTCTTTTTGTTTATAATCGCCCCGAACATACCCTCAAAACACTAGAGGCCCTCTCACAAAACGAATTGGCTTCTGAGTCAGTGCTCTATATCTACGCTGATGGTCCAAAAGTAAATGCCTCAGATGAGCAACTCAGGCTAATTGAGCAAACCAAAGAAGTAATCAGGGAAAGAAAATGGTGTGAGGAGGTAATCATCGTTGAATCTCCGGAAAATAAGGGACTGGCAAGGTCCATAGAAGAGGGTGTAACTGAAGTTGTACATAAGCATGGGAAGATTATTGTGCTGGAGGATGATATTGTTACTTCTCCGGGTTTTTTACGCTACATGAATGATGCGCTGGATATTTATCAGGATGAAGAGCGAGTGATGCATATTTCTGCATATATGTTTCCTGTAAACAAGAAATTACCAGAAACATTCTTTTATAACACAGCCTCCTGTTGGGGATGGGCTACTTGGCTGAATGCCTGGCAGCATTATGAGAAAGATGCACATAAATTATTGAACAGTATTGTCGAAAGTAGCAGAGAATATGAATTTGACATAGAAGGCACTTTCCCTTTCCTGGAGCATCTTAGAATGAATGTAAAGGGTGTAATCAAAACATGGGCCGTAAAATGGTATGCTTCTTTTTTTTTAAAAAAAGGGTTTGCGCTGCACCCTTATCCATCGCTTACCAACAACATCGGAAATGACGGGAGCGGCGTAAACAGTGGTGATACAAGCTATTATACCTGGGAAAAGTTGGCAGATCAAATTCCTGTAAAGAAAAAAATTATTCAAGCATCTATACCCGCAAGAAAGGCAATGCAGCATTATTATAGACTAAGAAGTAAGTCAAAATCAAGTTTTACACAAAAGCTAAAAAAAGGAAGTAAAAAATATTTATCTCCTGAAATAAGGCATCAGGTAAAACTGTTAGCCAACAGCCATTACAAAGCGAAATATCTGGAAGAAACACGGCTGAAAACGCTTCCTCGTTATACACCTGTTACTACAAATTACCTGGATAATAAGCCACTTGAGATAGCTGATGCTGCTTCCTTTTTGTTCATGTACAAAGAAATTTTTGAGCGCGAGATTTATAAGTTTCAAAGTTCCAGAAAAGCTCCTCTTATTGTGGACTGTGGTGCAAACATTGGTATGAGCATAATTTATTTTAAAAAATTGTACAGAAATGCAGAAGTCATAGCATTTGAACCTGATAAACGTATCTTTGGTTTGCTCCAAAAAAATGTCTCTTCTTTTCATTTGAACGATGTGGAACTTATTAATAAAGGGCTGTGGGATAAAGAAACCACGCTTAATTTTGAAGCTGAGGGAGCTGACGCCGGGAGAGTTTCCGGGAATGAAAATGACAATGCCATAAGTACTATTGAAGTAGTCAAGCTGTCTGGTTATTTAAATAATACAGTTGATTTTTTGAAAATAGATATTGAAGGGGCTGAGCTGACAGTTTTGCAGGAGTGTAAAGACAAACTTACCAACGTTCAAAACATATTTGTAGAGTACCATTCTTTTCTAGACCAGGAACAAACGCTGGAGCAGATCTTAAAAATTTTAAGAGAGGCTGGATTTAGGTACTATATTGATGCTCCCGGATTGGCTTCTAAGAACCCCTTTATTGAAGTCAGGGAGTCGCTCGGTATGGATATGCAATTGAATATTTATGGAGTAAGACGATGAGCCTGAAAGTACTTCATCTTTCAACGAAAGACCAGGGAGGGGCAGCTATCGCCGGAATCAGGTTGCACAAAGGCCTGTTATTGAACGGTGTGGATTCTCATTTTCTTTTTCAGGAGAAAAAAACGGCTGAAGTTCCAGCAAGCTCTTACCTGCCACAGCATCCCAAAAGTCTGAAACGGCAGATATCCAACAAATTTGGGTTAGGCCTGGATATAGTGCAAAAAAATAAAGCCCGCTTGAGAGGGATTCCTAGGAATTATGATATGTTTAGTTTTGCGGACAGCGGAGTGAATATCACCGAACTGCCGGAATACCACCAAGCTGATGTGATTAACCTGCACTGGGTGCCGCGTTTCCTGGATTATCCTTCTTTTTTCAGAAAATGCACCAAGCCGGTAGTCTGGACGCTACATGACATGAACCCTTTCAGCGGAGGCTTTCATTATAAGTGTGACGTAGAAAAGAACCAAGGTAAGATCATGGAACTGGATCAGCAGATCTTTGAGGTCAAGAAAGAAGCCTATCGTCACTGTCAATCGCTTAGTGTGGTAGCGCCTTCCCGCTGGATGTATGAAGAAGCCAGTTCCAGTGAATTGATGGGTGACTTTCCCAATTACCACATTCCTTACGGCATAGATACGACCGTATTTAAACCTTACGAACGTGCTTTTGTCCGGGATGTTTTTAACTTACCTCCAGATAAGAAAATTCTGCTGTTTGTCAGTGACTCACTGAAAAATGAAAGAAAAGGGTTTGAACTGCTAAAGCAGGCACTTTCGGAAATATATAATGACAAATTCTGGCTTTGTGCCGTAGGAAACAATGATGTGGATACAGGTCATTTGGAAAACTCTTGTAATTTTGGCAGAATTAATGACGAACGCCTCATTGCTCTGTTATACAGCGCCTGCGACGCTTTTGTACTACCCTCCCGGGAAGATAACTTTCCGAATGTATTATTGGAGGCTACTGCTTGTGGTACGCCAGTCATTGCATTCCCTATCGGAGGAGTGCCGGATATTATAGAGGATGGTAAAAATGGTTTAATTGCAAAAAATGTCTCATCTGTCGCATTGGCAGAAGCTATTAGTAGTCTAGATATACACCAATTTGATTCGCAAAGTATTAGCGGAAAAACCACTAAGGACTATAATTTGAAAGTGCAGGCTGCTAAGTACGAAGAACTATACAGAAAGCTGTTGGGGTAAGTCCTCATTTCTACCGAAGTGCTAGAAATAAAACCTGGATATCTTGGTTAGGGACGTAAAAGCGTTTAATAAGAAATGATATTGTTTTTTTAGGACGAGACAATGTGTTGATTAAGTAATTATTATCTCACGGACTTGTTTATGCTAATCTCTCATAGTAAGAAGTTTATCTTTATCCATAATTATAAGGTAGCGGGAACGAGCATCAAAAATGCTTTAATCCCCCACTCCAGTGTATCAAACAGTAAGGAGCCCCTTAAGCGAAAATTATGGCATCTGCTAGGCCAATATCCCAATATATACTCTGCCGATTTCCCAGCACACATTCACGCTAAAGAATTGAAAGAAAAGCTGCCTGATACTTTGTATAGAGAATATTTTAAATTTGGATTTGTAAGAGATCCTTGGGACTGGCAAGTATCACTTTATACTTATATGCTGAAATCGCCTAAGCATCGCCAGCATGAGTTTATCAAAAAAATGAACAGCTTTGAGAAATATATAAGATGGAGGGTAAATGAAGAGGTTCGTTTGCAAAAAAATGCCTTCTATGACGGCGATAAGTGCTTAGTGGATTTTGTAGGAAAAATGGAAAACCTTGATGCAGATTTTAAGAAAGTTTGTAATCAAATTAACATTAATGTGACCTTGCCCCATCTAAATAAAAGTAGAACAGAATCTTCTTATCTGAAATACTATGATCAAACAACCATTGACTTAGTATATGAAGCATTTTTGGATGATATACTAACGTTCAATTACAAGAAGCCTGTAGTCAATCAATAGCTTTTAAATCAAAACTATCGGAAGGTAGGATCTTTGCACATGAGAAATGGCCCATGATATGGATAAGGAGATCATAAAACAGTCTACAGTAGTACAAAGCAAAGGCTGGCCGTGGGCAGAAGCTTGCTCGGCTGAAGTGTACCGAAAGAGACAACATTGGCCCACCATTTCAGTAGTCATTCCCAGCTACAACCAGGGAGCCTTTCTGGAAAAGACCATCCGCTCGGTCTTGATGCAAAATTATCCCGGGCTGGAACTCATTGTCATAGATGGTGGTAGTACCGATAATTCAGTAGAGATCATTCAAAAGTACGCTACCCAGCTAGACTATTGGGTGAGTGAAAAAGACCACGGACAGGCCGACGCCATCAACAAAGGACTCAGCAGGGCTACCGGAGAAATACTTTACTGGATCAACAGTGATGACTATCTGTTACCCAAAGCTCTGTACCACATTGGTTCTTTTGACTGGCAGCCGGATATTGGTGCAGTGGTGGGCATTGGCCATAAAGTAGACCTACATGACCAGATACAATATACACCCGCCGTCCCGGAACTTAATTATGAAGCTTTTTTAAACTGGGTGGGCTACGGAAACTTCATGCAGCCAGCCTGTTTTTTTTCAGCCAAAGCATGGAAAGAATGTGGTCCGTTAAATGAAAGTCTGCATTATTGTCTGGACGTAGACCTTTGGCTAAAAATTTCACAAAAGTTTAAATTTGAAAAAATTGAGCAAAATCTGGCTCATGCCTATATTCATCCTGATGCCAAGACGACTGCAGAACGGGAAAGGTCAAGGGCAGAGACAGCTCTGCTGATTGCTACCTATCCGGGCGGGTTTGAAGCAGCAAGGCAGTCCTTGTATAAAGATTCAGACCAGCTCGCAGTACTCAAAAAGCTGGTTAGGCACCCCACAATGAAAGCGCTTAGGAAAGTGATCAAGCGTTGAAGGGCATCTGAGTATTACAAATATAATGACAACAGATATTAGCGCATCAGGTCGTTTAATCAGGCAGCTCAGGCAGTTTCAGCCCGGTCTGCAAAAAGTATATGTAGGCACTGTATTAAAAAATGCTCTTACAACCCACAATAACCAATACCTCAACCTCCTCTACCAGAAATTTGCCACTGAAGGTATTGAGATAGAAAGACAGGTGCAGGATAACTATAGGGTAGCAATCGCCAGAAGGTTGAAAGGAGAAAAATCCATTGTGCACTACCACTGGTTTCAGTATTCCAGTTCTAAGTTTCTGAAGCCGGTGATCCTCACTTTTTTCTGGCTGCTAATCTTTAGGCTGGTCGGTGGCAAACTCATATGGACGATACACAACCGCCGTCCGCATATTCGCAAATACGAAAAGCTGAATCGCCTGCTCAGGATACTCTTTGAGAAACTGAGCTATCGTAACCATGTACACTGCCACTGTGCTGTGCAGGAGATGGCAGAAATACTGAAGGCTGATCAGCAAAAGTTTTTTGTCATCCCGCATCCTGATTATCCGGTGAAGTTGCGTAACAGGGAAGAAGCTTTTTCTTTGGTAAAAGAGAAATATCAACAGACACCTAATGTAGCGCATTTACAAGCTGAAGACAGCCTGTACCTGATGTTTGGGCAGATTCGTGCGTACAAGGGGGTATTACCGGTTGCGAAGATTTTCAGCCAACTTCCCGGAGGTGCGAAAAAGAAATTAATCATTGCCGGAAGTAACAAAGAACCGGCATACACGCAGCAATTAGAGCAACTAACCTTACAGTCCACTGCGATCATCTTAATGCCTTATTTTATTCCTGATGAGCACGAAAGTTATTTTTATGGCGCAGCGGATACGGTGATCCTGAACCACCAGGAAACGCTGACCTCTGGTGCTGGCGTACTGGCCATGAACTATGGCAAAAAGCTGCTGGTGCCTGATATCTGCTGTCTTTCTGAATTAAAAAATCAGAATGCCCAGATTTTTAGAAATATGCCTGAACTAAGTATGCTCATCATGAATAAAGAAACCACCTATCAATGAGGAAGCCAATATATGTGGTAATGGCAGTTGCCGGAAAAAGTACAAAACTAGAAGAAACGCTGGCCTCTTTATCCAGGTGTATGCAGCCAGCAGACTATGTTGCTACAGTAGTCGTGGAAAACGGTTCAAAGTATGATGCTGAGCAGATTGTTAGAAAATACAGTGATAGCCTGAATACTTACTATTTGTACCACCCAAAAGGAAATAAAAGTAATGCTCTGAACTTTGCCATAGAGCATATCAAAGAGGAGGATGCCTTGCTTCTTATGACTGATGATGATGCTGAGTTTGATCCAAATGTATTAAACCATTATGCTGCGTATGCGCGTAAATATCCTGAAAAAGCCTACTTTGGTGGTAAGATGCTGGCTAAATATGAGCATTTTCCTCCTGATTGGTTGTTGCCTATTCTGCCTACATCTTCATCCAATTGGCCTACCCCTGACCTTGATATGATGCAGCAACATCGTTTTCTAGGTATCAATTGGGGCGCTTATCTGAATGACCTTCAAAAAGCAGGGGGGTTCGATGTTCGTTTTGGGCCTGGGACAGTTCCCAGAAGGGTAGGCCAGGAACATAATATGCAGGACCGCCTATTTGCTGAAGGAGTCAGGCCGGTTTTTGTGCCAGAAGCCATAGTATGGCATTATGTACCAAAAGAAAGGAGTAGTGTGAAGTTTGCCCTTGAACGTACCTACCAGTTCGGAATAAGACAAGGCATACTGATGAAGAGTAATCAGCAAGGCGTTGTGTCCTTATTGCTTGTTACCTCAAAATATTGGATAAAATCTATTGGCAGGATTTTATTGTCAATCATTACATTTTCAAAAAAGCGACGATATCTGGGAATGGCAGAGGCTTATACTGGAGCGGGTATTGTTAAGGGCTTTTTTCTATATCAAACATAGGTTCAACTTCTTTTTTTTATATTTTAGAGTATAAATAATTACCTATGCGCTTTTTTACTCTGATAACTTTTTATGCTCTTTTGCCAATTATTCTGCAAGCGCAGTTTCTACCTGAAGGGAGAATTACTGACTGGAACGAAGTAGGATTAAAAGATGATGCTACATCAATATCTTTATTGTCAGAAAGTAATGAAAATAGAGTAGATTTTGTGTTAGATTTAAATGGCGACAATTCAGGAGATTCGGACAATGCTGAATTGCTAAACCTTGCTCTTAAAGCGTTACCAAAACCCGTCACCATTTATTTTAGGCCCGGGACTTACTTTTTTTCTGAAACGCTAGAAATTCCCTCCGGTGTTACGATCCTGGGAGCTTCCCCATTTACCACTATTTTCCGCTTTCGCCTGAGTAACCTCAACCCTCCTTCTGGTGGATATTACAATTTGTTTGAGATAAAGGGTGGCGGCAAGCAACCGGCTTTTTCCTCAAGCGTAATAGACGCCGGTGAGCAGGGAGCGAATTTCGTGGTAGTCAGAAATCCTGACTTATTTCTTCCCGGTGATGATGTAGAACTGGATCAGGAAAATGATAAGCGGATGTTCTACTATCAGTCTCACGATACTGAATGGGCAAAGCGAGCGGTGGGGCAGATGCTGGTCGTCAGGAAAGTAGAGGGGAACCGGGTGTATTTTGACCGGACACTAACGCTTGACTATAATCCTAAACTAGATCTGAGGCTGACCAAAGTACACATGGTCAGCGATGTGAAACTTGAAGCTTTCGCCGTAGAAAGACAGGATGAACTACAGGGCTCAAACTTCTGGTTTTCATATGCCGCAAACAGTAAAATTTCCTGCGTTCGTAGCTACTTGGCAACCCGCGAGCATGTCAGGATCAACTATTCCCGGAACTGTGAGGTCAAAGGCAGTTCATTTTATGACGCACATTTTCATTGTGGCGGCGGTGCCGGTTATGGGGTTATGCTCAGTAAGCACCCGACAGAATGCCTGGTCTACAATAATATTTTTTCACGGCTGCGGCATTCAATGATTATAAAAGAAGGTGCTAACCGGAATGTGGTGAGCTATAATTATTCTTATGACCCGGTCATTTCTGACGGAAGAATACAGGATGGTGCATGCTTTAATCAGCGGGTCACTAGTTTTCCTGATATCTCAATACATGGCCATTTCTCCTACATGAATCTGTTTGAGCACAATGTCGTACAGGCTGTACACAGTGCTGATAACTGGGGTCCGTCCGGGCCGGGCACTACTTTTTTTCGGAATAAGGTCATGTCGCGTTATGGGATGAAGATTAGCCAGGCCTCTGAGCAGCAGAACCTGATAGGTAATGTAGTCTTTTACAGCATAAAGATTGACACCAGCGTCAATGATGTGTACCGATATAAGAATCTGGAGGTCAGAGGCAGGAACGTACCGGCCAAGTCTATTCCACTGACGGCATCACTCTACCTGGATCAGAAACCTGATTTTTACGGAAGCCAAGAATGGCCCTCTATCGATCCTAATGATCCGGGGGCAGCCAGTAATCCTGCTTTTCGCCGCTGGAATGAAGGTAAGCTTTTTGACCGCTACTGCTGTGGTAATATTCCAGGTATAGAATCAAAGATTACCTATCAGGACAACATCTTTGTCTTTTATGATCAGGGAGCAATGTACGTGCAACAGGCTGAAAATAACAGCTACAGCATCCGCATATTCGATACACAAGGAAAGACTATTGCTGCCGATGTGAATTTTGATAACACACAGCCATACCATTTGCAACAGTTACTTACTCAGGGCATGTACTTTTTGCACCTCTGGAACGATTCCGACAATTATGTTGTAAAGTTTATCGTTAATTAACCAATCTTCCTCAATAATTTGGGAACACATCTCTTAGTTTCGGTAGTCATTCCGGTTTACAATGATACTGAAGGACTTATGCTAACACTGTCAAGCTTGAAACGACAAAGTCTGGTGCCACACTCTTTTGAAGTCATTGTTGCCAATGATGGAGGCTCACCAGAAGTGGAGAGCGTATGTTATGATTATAATGTGAGATGTATCAATATCGTACCCAACCGTGGATCTTATTATGCACGCAATCGTGCCATAGAACAAGCACATGCTGCCAATTTTGCTTTTGTAGATGCCGACATCACAGTTCCAACCCAGTGGCTGGAGAGGGGGTTGGCAGTTCTGGAGCAGGCTCATTATGTAGCCGGAGATATCGAGATAGAAAAGGACAAAATCAGAGAGGTAGCTGACCTTTATGAGTTTTATACTGCATTTGATATACACAAGTATATCCAGAAGTACCACTTTGGAGTAACAGCCAATTTGTTTGTAAAACAAGAGGTTTTCGATAAAGTAGGGCTGTTTGAGGAAAGACTCCGGTCTAGTGGTGATCTCGAGTTTGGAGATAGGGTATACGCCGCTGGTATTTTCCAACAGCGCTATGAACCAGAGTTAAAGGTGCTTCACCCCCCTCGGGGCTTTGAGAAGTACAAGAGTAAGATCAGACGTGGCTGCGTTGGACAAGTCAAATTAAAGCAGCTTTATCCAAAACGCTTTCCAGACATCGTTCCCAGCATCTTTAAGTCGGTTGTCAAGATGCTTTTACCGCCCAATCCGCTGCAGGCCAATTACCTGCGCGGCAGTGAGGAAAAGAGGATACAGCTTTTTCTGTTCGGCTGGTATGTCAATTTTCTAAAAGGATATTATACTGCTAAAGCGATACTATCTGCATGATATCACTTCGTAAAAATCAGGTTTTTCACCTGATCTTCTTTGTTCATATTTTTGGACTGATTATCTACTATAATTCAGGTAGCCTGCGGGATATTGCCTATGCCTTACCGCTGGGTGCGCTGTTTTTTTATCTGGTGGCCTTAATAATGAATCAGAGGCTGACGATACAAAGTGGTTTCCATACCTTTCTCTGGCGTAAATATTTTATAGGATATGCCCTGCTGTTTTATATTATCCTTACGCAGTCTATTCTGGCATATACGGTGGAGGGGGATATCAACTCAAGGTTGATAAGAGAAGCAGTTTTCCTGATATTTCCATTTCTTTCAGTGATAGTAATTTCCTATTTCCTTGCTAGCGAAAGATTAGATCAGTACATCAAGTGGTTGTTTCTGGGGGTGATCGTTGCTTTTTTTCTGGAGAAGGGAGTTTCAAATATCTTTTCGCTGAATTTTGACCTGGTAGAGAGCCTTATCTATTCCCGCTTCAGCGGCGAGTCAGGGCTTGCATTTTTGATTGGTCTTTTTGCTTTTTACTTTCTTTTCAGAAAACAGAAGCTCTTTTTTTTGCTTAGTCTCTTTTTTATGGTTACATCCGGTAAAAGGACTGTTTTGGCTGCTTTTATTCCCTGTGTAGCGCTTTTTTACTTCCTGAAGATCCTGCGTATAGATGTAAACAGATACAAACTGCCGATCGCACTGGCTGCTTTGGCGGTAAATGGGCTGTTTATTTATTTTATCCATATGCTGGTTAGTGGAGAGTTTGATGAGTTTATCCTGACCAATACTGGCCTGCCACCCAATTCATTTACCAAGGGGCGTTATAATCTCTGGGTGCTTATCAACAATCGCTTTGGACTGAATTTCCTGGGATCAGGACTGGGGAGTATCAGCGATTTTTTGGTAGGTGATCTCAATTATCCATTGCACAACCCACTAAATGACGTGCTCAAGGTATGTGTAGAACATGGATTTCTGGTATTTGCACTGTGGTTTATGACCTTTTATTATGTTAATTCCCGTACCAATGCTGGCTTTGTAATTGCCGTGTACTCAAATGTACTGTTTCTTACTACCAATGTACTGATATACTTTTTCTTTATGTTCTGTTTCTACTTCATTCAGATCTCTTTCCTGGAAAAGCTTTATCGGCTGGAGAAAATAAATGACCAAAACAAGCTAATGCCTGAAAAACATGCAACTGTATAACAGAAACTGTAGAATTTGGCTGCTCCTCGCGGCCGCTTTAGTAATATCTTCCTGCAATGAGGATGAAGCAGTAAGCTTCGGCAGCCTGACAGATGCGCTGGAGATAAACATCGACTCATTAGAAGATATCTATACCCCTGAATCAGTAGGGCTGGTCATGGAAAAGACCCTGCAGTGGCAACTCCTCCATCCTGTTGCTATGAATGATGGCAACGGAATGCTCTGGGCAAGAGCTGCTTTTTATATAGGCATTATGGCTGCGGCAGAATCTCTGCAGGAAGAAAAGTATTTCAGAGTAGCACGAGAGTGGAGTGAGTCCAGAGACTGGAAAATGGGAAACCGCTATGACCATGCAGACGACCACTCGGCCGGACAAGTATTTGCCGAGTTGCACCTCCGGCAGCCGAATCGTGCTCGTATTGAAGAAGTAAAGCAAGCCTTTGGTCAACTGATGACAGAAAACCGAGTAGGACGCGAACTCTACTGGTGGGCTGATGCCCTCTTCATGTCACCACCGGTACTAGCCCGCCTTTATACTATTACCGGAGATGAAGCATACCTGAATTTCCTGGGTGACATGTGGTGGGACTCTTACGAATTTCTCTATGACCAGGAGGATGACCTATTTTTCCAGAGCCACTGGTTTTTCAAGTATAAAACGCCTAATGGTTTCAAAACCTTCTGGGCGCGGGCCAATGGCTGGGTAATGGCAGGTACAGTGAGGGTACTCCAGCATTTGCCTGCCGATCATCAATACCACGCCCGCTTTGTAGCACTGCATCAGGCTATGGCTCAAAAAGTCATCACCCTGCAACAGGAAGATGGCCTATGGCGGCCCAGCCTGCTAGACTCAGCGCAGGCGCCATATCCAGAAACAAGCAGTACTGGCTTCTTTACCTATGCTCTGGCCTGGGGAGTCAATAATGGTTACCTGGACCGGGAAACCTTTCAGCCACATATCATGTCAGCCTGGAAAGGTATGGTAGAAGCTATACATCCAGATGGAATGCTGGGATGGGTGCAGCCGGGAGGTAGTGAGCCAGATGAAGTTACCTTTGATAATTTCCAGGAATTTGGTACAGGAGCATTCCTTCTTGCAGGAAGTGAGGTATACAAAATGGGGCTAATGGGGGCGGTGATAGAATGATCCATGTGTGTAAACCCCCAAGGATAGCAGTTTTTGTTTTGCTCTCTATACAGCTACTCGCCCACCATGCATGGTGTGGTATTTCTTTTTTTCAGGATACTCTTTACTTTTATGTAAGTCCTGAGGGAAGTGATTCCTGGTCAGGCAGGATGAATCAGATGATGGCAGGGGAAACTGATGGACCCTTTGCATCTCCCTTTTGTGCTACTGAGGCAGTAAATAATGTACGTATGGCAGGAATCGAGGGACCTGTTGTAGTCCAGTTTTCAGAAGGTATTTATCAACTGGACAGCAGCTGGTTGATCTCATCGCAATTGTCCGGCACTACCAGCGGTGAGACCATCTTTCGAGCTGCGGCAGGGGCTAAGGTTAGTATTATTGGAGGGATGATAGTGCCTCAGGGGTGGCTGACATCGCCTCCCACCGATCTTGAGGGGCTTGACCCATTTATCAGGGATAGTTTGCGTTACATTGACCTTAGTCGGTTTGATATTGCTGAAATAGGTGCCCTGGAAAACCGGGGCTTCCCCCGCCCGGATTTCCCCAGTCCGATGGAGCTTTTCGTAGATTACAAACCGCTACAAATGGCTCGTTGGCCTAACGAAGGTTGGGTAAGAATCAGTGGTACAAACAAGGGGCGTTTCAGCGGTCAGTTTACTTATTCCAGTGAGCATGTGGATCAGTGGTCAGATAATATCCCCTTCTGGCTGCATGGCTTCTGGGCCAGAGATTGGGCGGATTCTTACGAATTGGTACGGCAAGTAGACACTAGCGCAAATGTCATATATACTCAGGAGCCCCACGGTACTTACGGATATGAGAAAGGACAGCGGTTCTATGCCATTAATCTGCTACAGGAACTGGATAGGCCAGGAGAGTGGTATCTGGATACGGAGCACAGGTTTATCCTGTATTGGCCTTTACCCAATTCGGATGATGCCCAGGTAATGTTATCGCGGCTTACATCACCCTTACTGCAGGTAAATGCTGCGCACCACCTCCGCTTTGATGGGCTTATATTTGAAGGAGGACGGGGGCATGCAGCGGAGTTGACAGATGCAGCTCATGTGCAGTTTTTCGGATGCACATTCAGGAATACAGGTCGCCTTGCTATAGCGATACGTGACGGAAGTAGTAACATGGTTGATAATTGCCAGATATATGCTACCGGAGAAGGAGGTATATTAGTCAGTGGTGGCGAAAGGGATTCTTTGATCAGTGCCGGTCACCGTATCTTCAACAACGAAATCCACCATACCAACCGCTGGGTGATCACCTACAGCCCTGGTATACAAGTGGAAGGGGTAGGTATACTGATTAGTCATAATCTGCTGCATCATATCCCTCATATGGCCATTCGTTTACTGGGTAATGACCATATTATTGAGTATAACGAATTTACCCAAATCGGAAGTGAGACCGGAGACGCGGGAGCAGTTTACATTGGAAAAGACTGGTCTATGCGTGGTAATGTGATTCGTTACAATTACTTCCATGATATTAACAGTCCCTATCACAGGGGCATGATGGGGGTGTACCTGGATGATCTGGTTGGTGGTATGTACATTCATCATAATATTTTTCAGAATGTACAGCGAGCAGTGGTAGTAGGAGGAGGAAGAAATAATGTGGTAGCTGATAACATCTTTTTGAACTGCCGCAACAGTGCACTTCGGGTTGAATATCGCCAAGGGACTGCCAGCAATGCCAGTACACAGTTGCGTAAACGACTGGAATCTGTACCCTATCAAAGTAAAACCTGGCTAAAGAAGTACCCTGAACTGAACACTCTTTTGGAAGATGAGCCTCTGGCCCCCAAAGACAATAAAATTCATGATAATGTGGTTTTGAAGGGAAAGTGGATGGAAATTACACCCAAAGCCGCCAAGCTTCAACAAATGAAAAACAATCGTCTGATTGAAGATTTTTCAGAGTATAAGGTCATTAATGACAGTCTGGAACTGCTATTCAATAACTCTGAACTTCAGTTACCTGATATTCCCTGGCAGAAAATAGGTCTACAGGAATAATGAATTTACCCAAGTATGGCTAAATACCGAGTGGCGATCATACAACGCCGTCTGACGCACTACCGCAAACCCTTTTTTTTTCAACTTAGAGAAAAATTAGAAGATAGGGGGATTGATCTGGTATTGATTTATGGGAAACCTACAGATGAAGAATTGCGCAAAAAAGACCATGTGGATCTGGATTGGGCCGTTCAAATAGAGAATAAGAAAGTAAGCATTGGCTCAAAATCATTGTTGTGGCAACCGGCTTTGAAGCACCTAAAAGGGGTAGACATAGTGATCGTGGAACAGGCAAGTAGGTTGTTGCTAAATTACATACTACTCTTACTGCAGATACTAGGCAAATATAAGGTGGCTTTCTGGGGCCATGGGCGTAGTTTTCAGCCACACCTGTCCAGCAAAAGTGGTGAGTATATCAAAAAGCTTATTTCACGGCAGGCATGGTGGTGGTTTGCCTATAACGATCTGAGTGCGTCGGCAGTTTCAGCACTAGGCTATCCGCCAGAAAGAGTTACTTCCGTCATGAATGCTATTGATACACGTCCGCTGATGCAGGCTTTTGAAAATATCACTGATGAGCAGATGGCTGAGATCCGAAAAGAGGAAGGGATCAATGGACACAATGTATGTATTTACACCAGCAGCCTTTATCAGGAGAAGAGAATTGATTTTTTATTGGAAGCTTGCCAGTATATACGTAAAGAAATCAGCGACTTTGAGATAATTATCATTGGAGCAGGGCCACAGGAGAGTCTTGTTAAAGAGGCAGCAACAGCACATGCTTGGATACATTACAAGGGGAGCCTGTTTGATGCAGAGAAAGTACCATATTTTAAGCTCTCCAGGTTGATGCTACTTCCCGGCCTGGTAGGCCTATCAGTAGTTGACTCCTTTGCCCTGGAAACACCTTTGGTCACCACCAGCATAGATTATCACAGCCCTGAAATTGATTACCTTGAATCAGGAGTAAATGGTTTGATCGTTTCTCCTGCCGATAACGTGAGATGCTTTGCTCATGCTGTCATTGACTTGCTAAAGGATAATAGCAGGAGACAAAAAATGGTAGCGGCCTGTAGGGAAGCGCGGGAATTGTATACGTTAGACCGCATGAGTGACCGCTTTGCAGATGGAATTCTACATGCTCTTACCGATAAGTCCGACTCATGAAAAAGATACTTATTGTAGGACAAACCCCGCCTCCCTATCACGGACAGGCAATTTCAACGCAGAGATTGATGGATGGCAATTATCAGCATATCCGTCTTCACCTTGTCAGGATGCATTTTTCAGGCGAGATTGATGAAGTTGGTAAATTCAGGATCAGTAAAATACTGCACCTGCTAGAGGTTATTGGAAAGATATACGTTTATCGGTTCCGTTACAAAGCAGATATCCTATATTATATGCCTGTTGGTGCACAATGGGTACCTCTAATCCGTGATATTATTATTTTACTGGCCACTCGCTGGCTATTTCGTAAAACAATATTCCACTTTCGATCAGGACATGTAGACCGTCTGTACCATAAGCTGCCTTCCGTAATTAAATTATTGTACCGAAGGGCTTATTATTATCCTGATTTGTGTATCAGGCTGTCTGAGCATAATCCTGAGGATGATGTGGCACTGAATAGTATGGAGTCGGTAATTGTCTATAATGGAATTGAAGACTATTTTCTGCAGTACCGACACCTGAAGAAAAATCTCTCAGAGGTTCCTCAGATACTCTATGTTGGAGCAATTATGGAATCAAAAGGTATCTTTGACCTCCTGGCCATTGCCCATATCCTGAGCGAAAGAGGCAGGAGCTTCCGTTTAAATATTGTAGGGAAACCAGATTCCGAACAGACAAACCAGAAAATTTATGATTATATCAGAAATCATGATCTGGAGGAAAAAGTAGTCCTCGCCGGGGTGATGTTGGGCGAAGCTAAATGGCAGGCTTTTAAAGATGCTGATATTTTTTGTTTCCCCTCCCATTTTGAGACCTTTGGGTTAGTTTTGGTTGAAGCCATGCAGTTTGAATTACCAGTGGTAGCCACAGATATTGGAGGGATGCGTTCAGTGGTAGAGAAAGAACAGACAGGTTATCTGTCGCCTAAAGGACAGCATCATACTTTTGCCGATCAACTGGAAAAACTATTATCAGATGATGAACTGAGACGGAAAATGGGTAAGCAGGGGAGGGAAGTGTTTTTACAAAAGTTTACTGTAGAGAAGTATTGGCAACATATGGAACAGGCCCTTGCTTCTGTTTGAAAAATGTTTCATCAAGAAAATAGCTGAATTGAAAAAAGTCCGCCTCTTCGATACCGCCGATTACGCTGTGGTTGATTATGAATCAGCCAGTGACATCATTGTTGAGCAGGCTCGTCAGCAACGCAGCTATGGAGTATTTGCCATGCCGGTACATGGCCTGGTGACGGCTGTGCAGGAACCGGCTATGTATGAGGCCGCCCAAAAAGCTGATATGATCGTACCCGACGGGCAGCCCATTCGCTGGGCCATGAATCACTTTTACAAAGTCGGCCTCAAAGACAGGGTCTACGGTCCTACACTGACGCTCTATGTGCTGGATAAGGCACAGAAAGACAAGCTGAAGGTGTTTTTATACGGAGGCAGTACCGAAGAAACCCTGGAAAAGTTTGCAGCTTTTATCCGAAAAAACTACCCTAAAGTGGAAATTTGCGGTATGTACCGGGAAGATGACCCCGCCGGAGATACCCTGGCCTCTGAGAAGATCAACCAGAGTGGTGCGCATATCGTGCTGGTGGGCAGGGGTTGTCCCCGGCAGGAGGTGTGGGTAGCCAGTCGCCTGGGTAAAGTGAATGCCGTGATGATGGCCGTAGGCGCCGCCTTCAGCTTTCATGCTGGTACTGTCAAACAGGCGCCGGCATGGATGCAGAATAATGGTTTGGAATGGCTGTTCAGATTACTATCTGAGCCCGGCCGTCTTTGGAAGCGGTATTTCCTTACCAATTCGTATTTCATATATTTGTTTCTGAAATATTCACTGTTTTCTGGCTCAAAAAATATTAGCACCCACGCCTAGCCTTCATGTATGCGTAGCATTTTACTACTGACGCTTATTTTTCCTGTGCTTAGCCTGCAGGCGCAGCTACCTGATTCCATTACCTATAATGCTGAACTGCAGTTTGCCCTATCCAACCAGGACTACCTGGCGCAATGGGCACTGGCTAACCGCTATGGTATATTGGCGGATCAGTCGGCAGATGGCTACCTACTGGGAGGAATACATGCGCCTTATAGCGCTGATAGCAGTAAGTTCAAAGTGGCTTTTGGCCTTGACTATCTACTTAAGCCTAATTTAGGAGACAGCCGGCTGCAGCAGGCTTATGCCAGGGCAAAATTTTATTTTATAGAACTGTCAGCAGGACGATTTGAACGAACTGTAGGCGTTCACAATCCTGAACTTTCCACAGGTTCCCTGGCCATCAGCCGAAATGCCCGGCCCATGCCTGTCGTTCAACTGGGCGTTCCGGAGTATACAGATGTTCCCTTCACTAAAGGCTATCTCAGCTTTAAAGGGCATTTATTGCATGGCTGGTTTGAAGAAGACAGGCACGTAAGCAATACCTTGCTTCACGAAAAAGCTTTGTACCTGAAAATTGGTCCGGATTCATGGCCGGTGAGCGTGTACGGTGGTCTGGTTCATTTTGCACAGTGGGGAGGTACCCGGCCCAACGGAAGTGAACAGCCCGCCGGGTTTGATGACTACTGGCGCGTATTTACGGGGCGGGAAGCTGCTGAGCAATCCGATGGCGGGGAATTTGTCAACGCTCTGGGCAATCACCTGGGGATACTTGACCTTGGTATCACGCTGAACCTGAGAGATTTAGAAGTTCATTTGTACCAGCAGGACCCTTTTGAGGATAGGTTGAGCCTTTCCACCGATTTTGTGCTTTATGACCAGCTGCTGGGAGTGAATATCAAGCCTAAACGCTGGAAATATTTTACTGGTCTGGTATATGAATACCTGAATACAACACACCAGGGCGGTCCTGGCATCCCTGACCCACGACCGGGTGACGACCCCAATGATCTTTCTCCCAACTATGGCTATGAGTACGGCGGTAGAGACGATTACTACAATAACTATCTATATCAGAGCGGCTGGACTTACCAGGGGAATATATTGGGTAACCCACTGCTGCTTACCAGGAACAGGCTTCTCCAGTTCGTGGAAAATATCCCTGCATTCAGGAATGGTGAAGCCACAGCCAATAACCGGATTATCGGGCATCATCTGGGCCTGCAGGGGCAGCTAGGGTCCAAAAAATTAAGATACAAAGTACTTACTACCTACACCCGCAATTTTGGCACCTATGCTGGCTTGAACGATGGGCGCTATGAATGGGCCAGCAGAGAGCCTGGTTATGAAAACTATCCATATGCCTTCAAATCATCCAGGTACCAGATGTATACTTTAGCAGAGGCAACATACCAGCTTGGTACTATACTTCCGCTTCAGATTCTGACTTCTGCTGCCTATGATTTTGGAGAGTTATACCATAATTTTACCCTGATGATAGGCATCCGCAGTCATGGAGTGTTATCCAAAAAAAAACATGAATAGTACCAAGGATATGTAAGGTTGGTGTAATATTCCACCTAAAATTCACGCAAATATCCTCATCCCTTGCCATATTAGTAAAATAAACCATTCTCTAAGCGCTTAAATATCAAGTCTTTGAAGATAAACGATATTCAGCAGACTTGCCCTAAATCTTTGTTCAGGTAATAAAATTGGCTAAAGCTAATTTTTTCCTGCTATCACTCCTCTTAATTTTGGGCATCAATTTTATAGGCTTTCAAAAAAGTTGCATCATTATTGCTTCGCTTTCACTTCAGTTAGGCCTATACCTAAATTTTTGCACTGAAACTTGTTTAGTTGAAAATAGAGTCCAATGCCACATAGAAGATCTAAGTATCTAAAGCTTCTTTTTTCGCTGGGTGATTTTGTCATACTCAATCTTTCTTTTGTTGCGGCTTATTTCATTAAGTTCCATACACTTGACGGCTTGTCCATTCCCCCGTATCTGGAACTCTGGATTCTGGTCAATGTCTTTTGGGGATCTCTTACCCTGATCTTCAAGCCTTATAACATTGACAGAACTACCAAGCTAAACGAAGTACTCAAAAAGCATTATGCCCTGGTAGTCATCCACCTGCTGATGATCACTGCTTTCTGGGTGTTCAACAAAGCATACTACTACTCAAGAGCGCAACTGCTCATTACTTTCCTGATGTTCCTGGTGTCCATTTCCGTATGGCGCCTGATTTTTGTCTACACCCTCGGAATCCTCAGAGCCAAAGGGTTTAACATTCGTAAAGTAGTGGTGATTGGCTATGATAAACTGTCAACTGACCTGGTAAAACATTTTGTCAAACATCCTGAGTATGGATACCGGGTCATCAAGACCTTTGGTGTGGATGATAAGAGCGGAAATGATCTGGGCAGAGAACTTTCTGCAATCAAGGGATATGTTGCCCAAAACGAAATTGATGAGGTCTATTGCTGCCTTCCGTATATGGAATATGCCTATCTGAAAGACCTCGTAGACTTTGCTCATGAGCAGCTTATCAAGGTAAAACTGATTGGTGATTTTCAGGGTCTTCCGCTGAATGGTATCAAGCCTATTAATTACGGCGCTATTCCGGTAATCAACATCACTTCTATTCCTCTGGACGAATGGAAGAACAAGGTGATCAAAAGAACTTTTGATATTGTATTCTCTTCACTGGTAATATTGTTCATCTTTACCTGGTTGTTTCCGATGATCGCTATCATCATCAAAGCAACTTCCAGGGGGCCGGTATTTTTCAAACAGAAAAGGACGGGGCTTAATAATAAAGTATTTGAGTGCTGGAAGTTCAGAACGATGTACATCAATGGAGATGCTGACCACAGGCAGGCTACTAAAAATGATCCCCGAGTTACGCCCATCGGTGCTTTATTGAGGAAGACCAGCCTGGACGAACTGCCCCAGTTTATCAATGTGCTGATCGGTAATATGTCGGTAGTGGGACCTCGTCCTCACCCGGTGAAGCTTAACGAGCAGTTTACTCCCCAGATCAGAAAATTTGCCCAGAGACACTCGGTTAAGCCGGGTATAACAGGGCTGGCGCAGGCCAAAGGCTATCGCGGAGAAACGGCTACTTTTGAAAAAATGAATAACCGTGTTCGCCTGGACCGTTTCTATGTAGAGAACTGGTTCTTTAGCCTCGATATGAAAATCATCTTCCTAACGCTTTTTTCGCTGGCCAAAGGTCAGGAAAACGCTTACTAAACGCAGCCCTTCTTCGGAAGGGTTTTTTGTTGTCAGCTAAACACAAAACCGGCAATCAAACCTCCCACGATGATTAAGGGG
This sequence comes from uncultured Porifericola sp., assembly GCA_964518125.1. Classification (GTDB taxonomy): domain Bacteria; phylum Bacteroidota; class Bacteroidia; order Cytophagales; family Cyclobacteriaceae; genus Catalinimonas. The sequence goes on along the minus strand of CAZFFW010000040.1, from coordinate 5,837 downwards.
GCGGGTACCCTGGTAAACTTAAGCAGGAGAAAAGTGGCTATAATAAAAACTCCATTGATCCAGTCAGAAGGAATGGGCTCCATCAGTAGAAATGCCGCAGCGACAACCATACCCGAACTGGCAGCCGTGATTCCCTCAAGAGAAGCTTTAATCACCCGGTATTTTTTCAACGCATCCCAGAAACGGATCATAAAAAAAATGAGCAGTGTACCCGGTAAAAATATGCCTGCTGAGGCAACCAGAGCGCCGATAATTTCTCCTCCAATACCATATTCCCGCATAGCCAGCGAGCCTATATAGGCACTGAAAGAAAATGTAGGACCGGGAACTGCCTGCACAAGGGCGTAACCCGACAAAAATTCTTCAGAAGTCAGGTAGTGCTTGAAGTCAACAAATTCGGTATACAGCAGCGGGATGAGCACCTGTCCGCCTCCGAAGATCAGGCTGCCATTGCGGTAAAAATTTTCAAACAGACGGATCGGCAGTGACTTGGTAATACCTCCCAGTACCGCAGCAAAAACAAGTATGCTGATCCAGAGGATGATGTTCCTCCATTTGGCCTGAAACTTTTCTTTCTTTTCGTGGGGATGTTTTTTCCACTTAACAGACGTGATAAAGCCTGCCAGAAAAATCAGCAGGGGGTATATGTAAGGCTTACGGATAAAGAAAGAGACTACTGCTGCTACCAGCATGATGGCCAGTCCCGTTTTGGTATTGACTACTTTGCGACTGATTGTATACGCGGCATAAGCAACAAAGCCTACTGCCATGGGCTGGATAAAACGGGTAAACGCCAGTGAAAGGTCCTGCTCCTGCAGGTTAGAAATCGTAACGGCCAGTACGGTCATGATCGTGACGGCAGGCAGGGCCCATACGATCAGGGTAAGAAAGGCCAGTCTCGGCCCTCCCATCTTAAAACCTATCGCCGTAATAGTCTGGGTAGAGGTAGGGCCGGGCAGTATCTGGCAAAGCGCATAAAGCTCTATCAGGTCTTTTTCAGATAGGTAGCGTCTTTTTTCTACCATCATTCTCAAAAATAGCGTCATGTGTGCCTGCGGGCCACCAAATGCGCTGATGGTGAGCAGGAACACATCTCTGAGAAAGATGATATGACGTACACGTCTGATCAAAGAGATAGAGCTTTATACAAAACTGCAGCAGTGCTTACTTCTTGAGGCCGATCTCAGCAAGCCGCTCATCCAGAAATTCACCGGCGGTCATATCACTGTACTGCTTGGGATACTCTTCGCTGACACAACTTTCCAGGCAGGTGAGGTCCATATCCGAACGAGGATGCAGGAAGAATGGGATAGAAAAACGAGAAGTTTTCATTTTTTCCCTGGGAGGATTTACTACCCGGTGAATGGTTGATTTCAGCTTATCATTGGTGAGCCTGGCCAGCATATCACCTACATTGACCACGATCTGGTCGGGTAATGCTGTCACCGGAAACCATTTACCGTCTCTGCGCTTGATCTCCAGGCCTTCGGCGCTGGCGCCCATCAGCAGGGTTATCAGGTTGATATCTCCGTGCTCGGCCGCCCTTACGGCATCCGCAGGAATTTCGTCCGGGTTTTCAATTGGGAAATAGTGGATCGCCCGGAGTATGCTATTGCCATTGTGCACCTTGCTGTTGAAATAATCTTCGGGAAGGTTCAGGTAAAGGGCCACTGCTTTCAGGATCTGCTGCCCGGCATTTTCCAGGGTTTTGAAAGTTTCAGCAGCATATGTTTCCATCGCAGGCACTTCAGAAGGCCAGAGATTATCAGGATAGATGGATTTAATAGGGTCTTCATCTTCCACAATCTGCCCGATCTGGTAAAATTCCTTCAGATCGCCGGTAGTGCGCCCTTTGGCATGTTCTTTTCCCTTACTGGTATAGCCCCGCTGACCATGCAGTTCCGGTTTGTCATACTGCTTTTTGATACTTTCCGGTAAGGCAAAAAACGCCTGAATGGCACTGTAAAGTTTTTCCCTGAGTTCATCACTCAGGCCGTGGTTTCTGATGGCCACAAAACCTACATTATTGAAGGCATCTCCTAAATCTTCTACAAACTTTGTCCTTTTTTCTGTGTTACCATTGCTGAAATCATGTAGATCCAGAGAAGGTATATTTTCAAATGATGCATTAGCCATTGCGTACTGGATTTTTTAAAAACTTTGTTTAATGGATATTTAGGCAAAATTTGTAATAACTTTGCACTTCATCAAACTAAAACAAACTGTGCTATGAAAAATTTATTTTTATCAATTATTTCTTCACTTTTTATTCTTTCATTAATGGTCTCTTGCGGGCCCAGCGGGACGCAGGAAGAAGCAGGCGATATGGAAGGTGCCGAAGAGACGATGCAGGAGGAGACTACCCAGGAAGTAACCTTATCTCCTGCTCCTGATGCAGTAGATTATCCCGATGCGATCCTGGAAATGAACGCTCCTGCCGAAGGGGCAACAGTTGATGGGAATAATGTTACTTTTGAATATGATGTCACCAATTACGAACTGGGTGTACAAACCTCGGATGCAGACCAGAAGCCACTGGCCAATTCTGATAAAGGACAACATATCCACCTGATCCTTAACAATAATCCCTACTATGCCATTTATGAGCCTACTTACCAGCAGGAACTGGAAGATGGCCATTATGTGGCACTTTCTTTCCTTTCCCGCTCTTATCACCAAAGTGTGAAGCAGCCGGAAGCTTTCAAAGTTTCCCAGTTTACCGTGGGCGATGCCCAGGGCGAGCAGGTAGACCTGTCGCAGCCTATGCTGTTTTACAGCCGTCCTAAAGGAACATACACTGGCGAACAGACCCAGACAGTCCTTTTTGACTTCTACCTCGTGAACACCGAGATCAGCCCGGATGGAAATAAGGTAAGGGTAACAGTGAATGGCGACCAAGAGTTTATGGTTGACCAGTGGGAACCCTATGTGCTGGAAGGACTGCCGATGGGAGAGAATACAGTACAAATAGAGCTGATAGACAGCGAAGGTAACCTGGTAGACAGCCCCTTCAATAGCGAAACCAGAACTTTTACGCTGGAAGAGGCAGCCGAACAACCTGCTTCCTAAGTTTTAGCTATCGCATTGTGAAATGAGAAGCGGGCCCCGGCTCGCTTTTTTTATTCCATTAGTTCGCGCAGCACAGAGGTAGATTTCAGGTCTTTGAAGCCCTCTATATGCAGCTGGTAAAACTTGATCAGGTCGTCCAGCAACAGGCGGCGGGTCGTATTGGAACTTGTGACCTTTTCTGTGAATGATGCTGTAATGAGTTGCGCCAGTACCTGCTCCTCCGCTTCTGATACCTGTGGCTTGCCGATATACTCATGTACCTGCTCGAATACATCCTCTGTAGAACCCGGTGCAAAGCCCAGGTAGCGGCTAAGCCTGATCATAAACTGCAGGTGGAAGTTCTGATAATCATGCGCCATATGGTCAAATACCTGCAGAGAGTTGTAAAGAAACTCAAACATCTCACTATTTGCTTCTTCTTCTTTCAGGCACTTGTTGAGTACTTCCGTAAGGAAAAGGGCGATACCGGATTTGATAAAATCATAAGGTATAGTCTGGTAGGGGTCTGTACATTTCATCTCTGAAATGCGGTTGAGGCCGGGGCTTTTTTTGTAGTATACCACCATCTCCAGTAGCGTTAGCGGTTGGAAGAATGATATCTTCCCGCTACTTTTTTTACCTCCGCCCCTTACACTGTTGACAATGTAAGACTGCAGCCCAAAATTTTCGGTGTAAATTCGGGTAACGATAGACGTTTCGCGGTATTTGATAAAGTTGAGGACGATTCCCCTGGTTTTGTGCAGCATACTAATTGACAACCGCTATTTTACCAACAAAGGTTTCTGAACCGTCAGCCGAAGCGCTAAATACCAGGTAAATACCGGTGGCTACCCGGCTGCCATTGTAGTCCTGTGTATCCCAGGCTGCAGTGCCTCCCTCTGCCTCCAGTTGCCTTACCAGTTTGCCGGAAATGGTGGTGATCTTGACAATGGCATCAGTAACCAGCCCTTCTATACCAACAAGCCCATCAAAGTCCGGGCTTACCGGGTTAGGAAAAATTTTCACCGACTGATGCCCGGATTGCCCCTCACTGGCAGTACCCCGGTATGATACCAGCCCCTGATCAGTCAGGATAAACACCTCTCCATTGTCGTCATTGAGGGCGATGTCCAGGATGTTGTCGGATGGCAGCGGACTATTGCCAGCGGTAAAGCGGGAAACCAGGGTTTCACCATTTTCGCCAAACAGCCAGATACCATCCCGGGTGCCTACCCATTTGCGGTCGCCACCGTCTACTGCCAGTGCTGTCACATAGTCTCCAAATAGCAGGAACTGGTTCTCAAAAACTGGTTTGACTAATGCCGGATCTGGCGCATTGAACACATCAAAGGGAGCAGGGAAGTAAGAAATACCCTCATTTCCGCCGAGCCAGCCCTGGTCTCTACGGTCTACCGCCAGTTCGGTAAAGATGCTCCCCGGTAGAGAGCCTGTCGCCACTACGGAGCGGATCAGCAGCGTACTGTTGGATTCGGGATCAAATACCAGCAGGTGGCTTCCTGTCCTGCTTTCTATATCTCCCTGTCCGCTGATGATCCAGGGTATTTCATTAAAAATAGTGAGCTGTAGCGGAAAACGTGCTTCGGGGCGGTTAGGCGCAAAAGCCTGCCATGATTCATCCACTGCACTATAACGGTGCAGTGGCTTGGTAGCATCATAATTAGTGACCCATAGGAAGTTTTCGCTGGCAGACAAAGCTGATATCCGGTTATTTTCCAGGCTGCTACCTGCATTTCCGGCTGTGATGATGGTAAACTGATCTTCTCCGTTCCAGCGAAGCAGGCCGCTGGAAGTACTGGCAAAATAAAATGAAGCGTCCGTTGCGAGGTAATCCGCATCTACCAGCGGCGAGAGGTCATCGTGCTGTATGACAGACTTGAGATAGGTTTGGTCAAAATTGGACCATCTACCCTCCTGAAAAGTGGAGAAAGCTGGTTTCCCTTCCTGTAAACTGATTAGTCTGTCACCGGCAAAGTGAATACTGTACAAATCATCGCTAAGTGGTCCGGAAGGGTAGAAGGATTCCTGCACATCTCCCATGATTTTGATCAGACCGGTACTGCCGTCGGCTACCCAAAGGATACCATTGGCATCCAGCGCAACGTCTTTTGGATTGGGCAGGTCCAACACCTGTGATTCCTCCCCGGATATCCAGACCTTATTGCCTGCTGAAGCCAGCAGCCGCTGCCCGGAAACGCGTAGACTGCTAAAGCTTTCGCTGGTCTGTAGGTCGGTCAGTTGCCAGTTTTTGCCGTCATATTTTCTCACCCCCTCCCCATTGACAGCAGCATACACCAAGCCTTGCTTCTGTTCCAGGAAAAAAACTGGCTCAGTAGTCAGTTCCTCCGCAGGGCCAAACCTTCGCCAACTGGCAAAGTCCTGCCGGTTTATGTTGGGAGCCAGTGCGTTGGCAATGATTCCCTCATCACTTGCCAGAAATATGCTGTCGGAGGTAAGTGCCGCATCGTAAATAGCAAGTGTTTCACCATCTTCTGCCAGCCGTGTGTAGGATTCGCGAATACTAACATCCGCTCCGCTCTCCGGAGGCACATCCAGTAACCTGACTCCCAGCGAGGTAGCCAGATAAACCGTACTGCCAGAAAAGACGATAGCATGAATGGATTCATTACTTTCTGAATCTGCCAGCAGGGTAAAGCTGCTAATGGTATTGCCAATGAGAAAGTCAACAATACCGCTGCGATACGCTATGGCCAGGACATCCAGTTCTTCCTGATAGGCCATTGCGCTGATTCCCACATCGCTGAGCCCAT
>CAZFFW010000039.1:0-38031 GCA_964518125.1 uncultured Porifericola sp. | reverse complement strand
GTAAGTTTGCCTAAACCGGGAAAAATTATCCATCTTTTTTTTGATTGTTTAAAACATGATATGAAACCTGCACAAAAAAACCAGCCTGATCACTCAGCCTGGTTTATGTATATTATTCCAAAAAGCGTTACTCTTTGACTACTCTCAGTCCTCTGTATTTTTCGGTGGTAGCAGACTGCTGTTCCTGCTGGTCAGCAAAATCATAGGCGCTAAATCCGTAGGCATCGCCCGATTCCTGGTATTCAGATACATTTCCGCCCAGGTCGTAAATTTCTGCTTCACCTAGTTTTACTGCTTCGTGGCTGCCAACTTCCCTGATCAGGCTTTCTCCTGCCTCAGTTATTTTGTCTCTCAGCATGCTTACCTCTTCTGGCGTGATGCTATAGCCTGCCCAGTAATTCAGCGTATTTTCTTTGCCAGCGTTTTTCAGCGCCAGCTTATGCCACTTTTCGGCTTCCTTGCTGCTTGGCAAGCGATAGCTTTCGCCGGTGATTTCATTTAACCAGATAAGATATGTCTTTACCTGGTCCATGCTGAGGCCATACACTGGATGGTTGGCCAGCGTGGGGGCAAAAGAATGAGACGGCAGAAAAGCCTGGTATTGAGCATTGGTAAGTTCAAACCTGGCCACAGCTATACTATCAGGTGCCACCTGAACCACCTCCGGCAGCAATTTGCCATTGTGTACTTTTCCGTACAGCCCTTCCTCTCTGGCTACTTCTTTCTTCTTCAGCATAAGCGCCAGTGGGCTATTCTCTTTAAGGGCTTCGTTTTCCGGTTCATAGGTCTTAAACAGGTACTGGTCAAACCAGGCTAGTTCTTCTTTCATTTTTCGCAACTGGTGGGTAATCTTCTGCAGGCCGTGGGGCTGGCCCGGAAACCATAGAAAACGCACCGGGGCCTGGTCTACCTGCTGCAGTGCCCGGTAGTATTCCCAACCCTGGTCGCGAGGAACTGCACGGTCCTCACTCCCGTGAAAGATGATAGTAGGCGTTTTGACCTTTTCCAACTCAAAAAGTGGTGACTTTACAATATAATTTTCGTTGAAAAACTTCCCGTTGACATCGTCCCAGGGAGCACCGCCAAAGTAACTCTGGTCAAAAGAAACCCCAAACTGGCAGGTACCAAAGTCGGATGTCCAGTTGACATCTCCGGCCCCGGGTGCAGCCACTTTAAATTTGTCGGGATAACGAACAGTGAGCATGGTGGTCAGGATGGCGCCATTAGACCAACCCATGGTGCCGAGCTGGTCATCATCCACCATGCCCCGCTCCACCAGCAAATCAACGGCATTCATGATATCCTCCATTTCAGGCTCGTAGTAGTTTTTCTTGATGGCCTCTACAAATTTCAGCCCGTGGTTAGAAGAACCATGGTAATTAGGTTTTAGCACAAATGCCCCCCGCTGCGCCATGATGTTGGGATAGGTAGACCAGCGTTCCGACCAGAGGTCCAGGTCTACGCCGGAAGGCCCTCCGTGTATTGACAGTACCAGGGGATACCGCTTGCCTTCTTCATAATTTTCCGGGTAGTAGAGCAGGCCATTTACTTCATCGCCCTCAAAACCTTTCCAACGCAGTACTTCATATTTGGCTAGCGGCTTGCTTTTGAGCTTTTCATTCAGCACGACCAGTTCAGCAGGATTTTCTATGCTGGATTGCGCCTTTTTCTGCAACAGGTCAGCCACATAGTAGGCAGGCAGCTTCGCAGCGGTAGAATAGTCAAAAACCACTTTTTGACCGTCATCAGATACTTCAAAAAAGCTGAGGTGTTCCTCCATTCCCTGCAGGTCCAGCATTTGCTGCTGCCAGCCCTGTCGGCCTTTGGTATAATGCGCCAGTTTACGGGTGGCACCATTTGCCAGATGTACCAGCAACCCATTGGCACTCAGGGCAAAATCGCCACCGATGCCCCACTCCCAGGATAAAGGGATTTTCTGAAATGCCTGCTGTGCCAGGTCATAGTAGTAAAGTTCAGTGATACCTGCACCATTCCATTCGGGATCGGAGGAATATTCAGCCGTAAAATAAAATCCCTGGTGGTCAGGAGAAAAGCGGAAATTACCCGGAGTCTGTAAGCCTTGCAACACTTCGGTTTTGCTGTCATTCTGCAGATCATACAGGTAATACCTGCTCTTGGGATTGGCATCAGCTGGATAATGGGGACTCATCTGCAGTCCGGTAATCAGCCAGCGACCGTCACGGGATACGGCATAGCGGCTTACCGGGTACTGGTTGTCGGTAAGTCTTCTGATAGTTTTATCCTTCAGGTTGAAGGCGTATACTTTTTCGGTAGTCCAGTGTACGGAGTCTTCAACAATTACCGTATTATCTTCTTCTTCCTCCAGTTGCTGCTCATAAAGCGTTTTGCCGTCATTAGAAACAAAAGCAAGGCTACTGTCATTCAGCCATTTTATGTCGGATATGCCATTGTCAAATTCGTGCACTTCTTTGGCTTCGCCCCCGTAAATACTCATCTCCCACAGTTTCTTACCCTCTTCGCGGGAAGAAAGAAAATAGATGGTTTCACTGTCGCGGGAAAAGGTAGGTGCATAATCATTCTCCTCAGATGTGGTAAGGGCTACTGTCAGAAATTTACCGTTTTTCTTCACATCCAGGCGCGTCAGGTAAATGTCGCTTACGAACTTATCCTTTTCCTTGACCGCCTTTCGTTTCGTCCAGACCACCATCTGGTTATTGGGTGCGATCTGCACTTCGCGCATAAATTCAGTATTGATGACATCTTCAGGCGACCATTTTTTTTCCGATGTATCCTTATCCTGCGCCCAAAGCAATGCGCTCCACAGTAAGAGCGCTAGTGAACAAATATATTTCATAAGAGAAGTAAAGGTTAGAAATCAAAAACGGATCAAGTTAGGCAGAAAGTTCTAATCGTAAGACAAGGAGTTGAGAGATTTTACTGCTGAGGGTTAAAAAGCTTCCTGAGCAGTACTAAGGCTTTAAATCTAGGCTTCAGTGTAGTCATTACAGTGGAGAAATTTTATCTTGCAGACATCACCAAAGTTTTTTGTGCATGTACAAGCTTATTTTTTTGCTGTTGATCAGCCTGTTTATTTCCGGCGGCTGTGTGGATGAAGAAGCCGACCTGCTGGGCGATCTGCTGGTCAGGGTTGAATTGAGCGATCAGCAGTTGCCCTTACAAAATATTGAGATCGGTATTTTTCCTACGGAAGCCATCATCCGCAATGAATACACGGCTGACCTGGCCATCAAATCGGCGGCATTCAATGATCAGCAGGCGGTCATCACCGATATACTGCCGGGCACTTATGTAGTGGCATTCATCGTCCCCCCCGGTTCTGCAACCCGCAAACAGGTCACCCAGATCATTGCTGATGAGGTAGCCCTGGTTGATTTTGATTTTCGTCCTTTTAACGACTGAGATCATACATTCCACCAATACGTCAGTTTCAGGACCAGCGCCCGGTTTCTGACTGCCAGCGGTTGTGGAAAGTAGTTGTCGGTATAGACAATGAACAGGTCTGAAGCAGGCTGATAACGCCACTGCAGTCGTGTATTCAGGTTGATATTATCCAACTGCTCATTGTACTGCATAAAGGCCGTAAAAAAGAGCTTATTGGTCATTGTCACATCCACCCTGGGGCCAACCAGCCAGAAAGTTGTCCTTTCCCAGGGCTCCGGCAGCAGTATATTATTGTAACTGGAAGTAAGTGACAGGCTCACATATGGCTGAAAGCGGTAGCCCATTTCCGTAGTTACGTTCAGGCGTGTGCCGTCAGCATAGTAGCCACCATAACGCGTAGAAAAAGAATAGGTGAACAGGCTGTTAGGTGTGGAAGTATACTCAGTGCCAAAGGCATTCCAGTGATGTTCGGTGCCGGTAGCCAGCGTGTCACCAGCGGCATTGGTCGGGTCAAAAGGATCCAGCAACTGCACGTAATTGGTTGCGACCCAGGCCATGGCACTGGAGCGATCCTGAAATTCTACACCGTATGCAAGAAAGCTTTCATGATCGGTCTCTTCAAAATTTTCATTGAAAAAGTAATTGGCGCTAATCCTTGGACCGTGACTTACTACGGAACTGTTTTCGGGAAAAAACCGGTAGGCGATCTCGGGATTCATCATGATATAACTGTTCCTGGGCACAAAACCCACCTCAGCCCTGTAACCGCTTCCTACATACTCATGCTGCCAGCTGATATTCCACCGACGGCTGTCGTATTCCAGGTTAGCGGCATGTACCGCATTATTTTCCTCCACACCCGGACTGAAGGATTTCATGTAGAGCACCTTGCCCGTCCAGAGATTGTTGGCGGAAGCGATATTGTATTCCGCACCCAGGTTATGGTTGTACTGCGAATAAACGGGCATTTCAGGATTGCTGCTGGGCGTATAATTGAGTGAACGCTTATCCACCGCGATGATCCCGATATTGGAACGTGAAAAAATCTGACGCTGTACGGATGCTACCGCAAAATTCTGGGCAGGCAGGTCAATGGCATTTACCTTACCGGTCTGCATGTTCATGAGTCCTACTCGCCAGTTCTTGTTAAGCTTTCCGCTAAGCCTTGCACCGAAGCGAATGGGCACCCCCAGCCCTATACGGCGGGAAAAAAACGGGCGAATCCGGTTATAACCAAAGTTGGCAAAAAGGTCGCCATTCTCCAGGAAAAACTGTCGCCTTTCCGGAAAGAAAAGCTCAAAGCGGTCAAGGTTGGTCACCTGCTGGTCAACTTCCACCTGCGAGAAATCAGGGTTAACCGTAAGGTCCAGGTTGAGGGCCGATGTAATGGCGATCTTGGCATCTACGCCTACATCTCCCCGGTAGACAGCCGGCAGGTCCTGCTCATAGTTGGTGGTAAATCCGCCAAGTGTATAAGGAATAATGGATACGTTGGTACCGGCTTTGGGGGGTGGCTGGTCCCAGACCAGCGTACCGGTATAGGCCAGGCTGGCAGTAGGAAACTGACGGGGAACCGGTGCCCAGGCGGATTTTTCGCCCAGCTTCAGGTCCAGACGGCTAAAGTTGATACCCCATTCGGTGATGCCGCTTTTGTAGCGCAGCGTCTTGAAAGGAATCGCTGCCTCAAATACCCATTTATCAGGATAGTTTTTGACGACTGAGTTCCATTTGTTGTCCCAGCTCAGGGCAACACTGCTACCGTTGGACATGAGGCCGTCCCATTGTGCCCCCGCTGCATTTGCCCCAAATGAAAAACCATTGGTCTGATCATCAAAGGGATCCATGAAAAGGAGGAAGTTATCGTTTTTGCCAAAGGAAAAATCCCGGCGCATGGATTCCACGATGTATGAGCCATCTCCGGTGTGGTAGTTGACCGCGATCAGGTACAGAAAATTATCATCGTAGGCCATACGCACTTCGGTACGGGCACGGGCCTGGCTGGTATCCATAGGCAATACCATGTGAAAATTTCCTGCCACTTCAGCATCCTGCCATGCTACATCGTCCATCACCCCATCAATATTGATGGCAGTCAGTGCTTTGTGGATATTTAAACGATAATCGGCGTTCTTTTTCTGGGCAAAAGCCGAATTAGCAAAAATTAACAGACTGAATACTGCTAGAAATAATCTCAAGGTAAGTAGGTTATTGTATTGATAATGAACTGATTAGTCAAATTTGGCGCATGATTAAGCGGCAAAATACGTTTCCATTGCCTCTTATTCACTTTACACAAGTGTCAAATCTAGTGTTTTTGTACCATTGACACAATGAGAGAAGTCAGGTCTTTTTTACCTGACCTTCTTATTTTTTGAGGTTAATGATCTCCTCCCAGAAAACGATAGATAAACCCTCCATTGGCCACAAAGCCATCGGTAGGTGCCCAAATCTCGGCAAAGCTGGGATCGGTGATGGGGGGACGTACAATTTCCTGGAAGCGTGACTGCCGGGTATCAATGAAATTTTCAAAATTCAGAAACACGCTCCACCTGCCAAACTCCCTCAGTCCCATCAGGCCGACAATCCAGAAATCGTTTGTTCTGCTAAAATCTGAACGAAACTGCCGCCCGGTGTAATAGGTCTCCAGCCCTATGCGCCACTTTCCATGCTGCTCAAACATCAGCACTGCCCCGGCATTATGGCGGGGCGTGAGCGGTTTCTGCGGGCTGTCGTCCAGGTAGTTTAGCCTTGCATCAATAAAAGCATATTGCAGGAATAATTTCAGGTCATGCCATCCAAGTTTTACATTGGTCTCGAAGCCCTGACTGATCACCGCATCTGCCGCATTCTGAAAGGAACGCAGGCCATTTTCATTTTCCTCAGTCAAAACCAGGGCATCGTTTAGTTTGGTATAGTAGAATAACTGATTGATAGAAAATGTAAGCTCGTCACCAATGAGGGCTTCGTAGTTCAGGTCAAAATTCGCACCCATTGAAGTTTCTGCCTCCACATTATCCGGGCTGAGGGGCAGTATGTTCTGAAAAGTCAGCGACTCGGCCTGTTCGGTAAAAATAGTAGGCACTACATAGCCCAGTCCGCCTCCCAACCTGCCCGAAAGCCTGGGTGTAGCTTTGAACAAAAGTGAAACCCTCGGCAGCACAAATGTGCCATAATCCGAATTGTAATCCGTTCTCAGCCCACTTTCCAATGCCAAGCGGTCATTGATGTCCCAATTGGCCTGGGCAAAAGCCCCCAGAGTTACATTCTGGTAATCCCGATCCAGGTTAGCAGATAAAGCCCCCTCTTCAAACTGATCAGTGAGCAGGTTAGCCCCGGCTATCCACTGAAAATCTTCAAGGCGCTGACTGTAACTGGCTTCGGTGAAACTGTTCCACTGCTGTCCCTGAAAGTTAAATTCAGGCACAATGATCTCACGGTCAAAAAAGCCGATGCTGTTTTTTACCACCAGTTCAGTACCTTCCGACAGCGCCTGTTCATACCGAAGCTGGGACGACAAACGGCGGCTGCTATTCTCTTCGGTAAAGCGATTCGTTGCCGAAGGGCCGTTTTCAATAACCTCTATATCCCCTCCGGTACGGGATTCCAGGGCACTGTTGATACCCAGCCACAGCGTCGCATCATCATTGGGATACAGGTAAAAGCGCGGGTTGATGGTAATACTCCTCACCCTGGGAATATCCGAGAAGCCATCGTCATTCGGGTCATAGGGCTGCTGTCGGTTGGCTGAGGCGTAGAGACTGGCACCGGTTTTCCCGTATTTCTCTGCATAAAAGCCATTGATGGTGGTGCCCATGGCAGAGGTTTGGTTAAGCATCAGGCTCAATTCGGGCTCATCTTCATGGGGCTGTTTGGTCACCAGGTTGACCAGGCCAGCAATGGCCCCTCCGCCGTAGAGCGTGGATGCACTTCCCTTGATTACTTCTACCTGCTTCAGATCAATAGGCGGTATCTGCATGATACTTAGTCCGCCACCAAAACCAGCATAGAGAGGAAATCCGTCACGGAGAAGTTGGGTATAGCGCCCATCCAGACCCTGTATCCTGATACTCTGGTTTGCGGAGTTAGCCGAGGTCTGCTGCATCAGGATACCGGTGCTCTCACGGAGGAGCATGGCGATGTTGGTAGAGTTCATGACGGCCTTCTCACCCAGTTCTTCGGCACTTAACACTTCTATCCTGGTAGGGATTTCGTCTATGGTACGGCTGCTCCGGGTAGCGGTAACCGTCACCTCCTCCATCTCTTCACCACCCTCCAGGTAGATAGTGAGGGTGTCATCAGGATTGAGCGGGAATTCATATTTTTTTTCTACCGCCTCATAGCCAACGTAGGAAAAAATCAGGCGTTGTACGCCTTCCGGAATACCCTCCAGGCGCACAAAACCGCTTGCATCGGTAATACTGCCTTTATCCGTGCCTTTCAGGGTAACAGTGGCACCCGGTAAAGGCTCCTGTGTATCGCGGTCTTTGATGAATGCTTCAAATGTGTGTTGTCCGTAAGCAAAATGCGTCGCCAGCACGCACAGCAATAGTGTCAATAACTTCATTATTGTCTAAATTTTGTATCAATTGGAAAAAAGTGTTGAATAAACGGCAGGCATAGATTACATCCTGGGAGGATGCCAGAAGAGTGCAGCCGACGGCTCAGGCTTGGGTAAAAAATAGAATAGCTGGTAGGCTGAGAAAGTGGGCGTTTCCGCGAATAACAGGCTCATTACATCAGGAAAAAAAACGAAGCAGCAGTGGCAAAGGACAAAGGGATTGCAGACAGATGTATCTTCTGTACTATCCTCTTCTTCAGATTCGGAATCATCACAGCACAGCCACTCCAGGTGTAGTCCAAAAGGTTCAGCAAGGCTACCCATGTTGGCTGATAAAATATGTATGGTAAGGATGAAAGCCAGGTATTTCACAGGGCGCAAAGTAAAAAATAATTAGGTAGAATTTTCTATATCGGGCATAAGCTTTCTCATATCTATAACTCTAAAACAGCCATTTGTGAAAAATCTAAAAAAGTCGCAAAAAATTATTTTTTTAATCCCAACCATTTCATGCTTTTCTGTATCATTGTCGTATGAAAAAGCACTTCAAAACATGGCTGTTTTTACTGATGCTGGTATCTTTTTCCGGCGTCCCTACACTTACTTCTGCGCAGGAAGAAAGTAAGCCAGCCACCTGGCGGGTAGAAACCAAAGACGGTAATATTTATTTCGGCCAGATTGTATCGCAGACGCAAGATGAACTTCGGCTGAAGACCGAGTCACTGGGTACCATCACTATCCCGATTAGCGAAATCAGTGTGATTTCAGACGGTAAGGGCAAACCTGCATTCAACCAGTCAGTAGTCTTGGAAAATAATTTCCATTTAAACCGGTATTTTTATTCGCCTAATGGATATGGGTTAAAAAAAGGTGAGGGTTACTATCAAAATGTGCTGATTTTTTTCAACCAGGCCAGCTATGGCTTTACCGATCATTTTACGATGGGTGTAGGCGTGATCCCCTTATTTCTCTTTGCCGGAACGTCCAGCCCGGTCTGGATTACACCCAAGTTTTCTATTCCAATCAAGGAAAATCAGGTAAACCTTGGGGTAGGCGGCGTACTGGGAACAGTCATCGGTGAAGAAGTATCCTTTGGTTTGGGCTATGCTACCCTTACCCTGGGTAGCCGGGAAAAAAACCTGAGCTTTGGTCTTGGCTACGGCTTTGCTGAGGGAGAAGTATCCAGTACACCCCTGATCAATATCGGAGGCATGGTAAAGGTAGGCAGAAGAGGCTACCTGATGGGTGAAAGCTATTTTGTTACCGCAGAGGGTGCCGGGGGCGGTATCATCATACTGGGCGGACGTAGTGCCTGGGAAAATATTTCGCTGGACTATGGCGGTATCATTCCAGTAGGAGACGTTGGCACGCTGATCGTCGTACCCTGGCTGGGCGTGACCATTCCACTGGGAAAATGAGCTGACTATTGACATTTCCCTACCAAAAAAATGAAAGCCCTATTCTTATGAACAGGGCTTTTTTACTTTAAAACAGTACCGGCCTTGGTATAGGTTTTTCTCTAACAGCCGCCCGGATTTCCTCTCTTATTTCAGGGCTGATATGCTGCAGACCGTGTAATCGTTCTGCGTGCATGATCGCCAACTCGAGGGCTTCCTCCTCAGTATGGGCCCGAATGATACCATCGCATTCATAGCCCAGGTCGCGGCAGTGGATGACCTTTTCCATAGTAATAGGATTTAGGTTGGAAAAATTTATATTAAAAAAACATTAAAGAATTCCGTTACTCACGCAATTTAATTTAATCAATATTTAACATATTATAAAACACCGGCAAAATATTCCACTACTTCATTCTTTTTGAAATACTTACAAATATTTTTTAGACAGGTTTTCAGTCCTCTGCTTGTTGCATATAATCAAGATTGAGCATAAGCAGTTTTTTTTCAAAAAATACCTCACCATCCGCAAGCAGGTTACACTGTCTCTTCCAGCCATACTAAAGATCAATAGGACGTCCTGCATTTTTAATCAACTCCATTTAAACAATTTATTACCATGAAACCACACATTGTATTTTCTCTCATGTTAAGTTGGCTACTTCTCTCCTGTCAGGAAGAAGAAGCAGGCTCTGAGTTTCAACCTAAGATACAGGCCGATATAGCTTCCATTTCTATGACTGAGCACTCTGAGCCTGCCAATGTACTTTTCAATTTTGCCAATGAAACCATATCAGGAATGTACCCGGTATCATTTGATGCTAAAAATGCACGCTTGCTAACAAAAACAGCGCTGATAAACTGGATTAGGGCAAACGAAATGAATAAATCTTCCAGGATCAACAGAGCTAATCGTAAAATATTGAAAAAGCTGCTGGAACAGAACCAGATTCAAGCCATACTTTTAAAGTCTGATCAGGCGAAACCTTTTAAAGAAGCAGTTTATGTTCTTATTCCGAAGGAATATCGCATTGATAAGTTTTTGCATATTGGATCTATCCTGATTACAGATGCACAAAGCAGTGACGATGGAGGTAGTAGTGGCGGGGGTACTGGAGAAGATGGAGAGGAGGAGGAGGAAGAAAGCGAAGAACCCTGCTACACTCAGTCTGGCACTTACCTGGATGCTACCCAATCTCTAAATTCATCGGCAGCATTCTCAGGTTGCCCTCCCTGTTTGGTTGAGTGCGTAGACTGTGATAGTGGATTAGCAGGTCAGGATGACTGTATAAACTGTCAGGTTTAGCGATGCGATTGACCTAACTTGCATTCCTCAATTAGTGTTCTCCCATTTCCTCCAGTGGGAGAACATCTTTTTTTGTCTGGTCGTGATACCGTTTTTTTTATCCCCAATTTCTGAAAGTATTTTAAAATTGCTATACTGAATTCCTCAAACCTACGCTATGGAATTCAACCACAACTATTTCAGGATTTTTTATCTGCTAATCATTTGTTCGCTGCTTAACTGTAATCCTGCCTCTACAAACCGGCAGAAAGCAATCAATGATCACGATCGTTTGCTGGCCTGGTGTATCGTTCCTTTTGACAGCCAGGAAAGAGAACCGGCCGAAAGAATACAGATGCTGCAAGACCTGGGATTTGGCAGCTATGCCTATGACTGGCGTACGAAACATCTTGATTCTTTTTCGGATGAAATAAAGCTGGCCCGACAGTCAGATATTGAAATATCCGCAGTCTGGATGTGGATAGACGGCAATGCAGATGCTCTCAACAAGCTCAGCCGGGATAATGAAAAGTTACTGCAAATCATCCAGGATAGTGGGCTACAGACGGAAATCTGGCTGGGTATCAACCATAATTTTTTTGATGATACGCCAGATGAGCCGGAAAGAATCCGTAAAGCCAGTGAATTTATTTCTTTTCTGCAACAAAGGATAGCACCTCTGAACTGCCGCCTGGCGCTCTACAACCACGGTGACTGGTTTGGCGATCCTGAAAATCAGTTGAAGATCATCAACAGCCTGGACAAGCCTGCTGATGTAGGCATCGTCTATAATTTTCACCACGGGCATCAGCAGGTGGATAAATTTGCCGAACTGCTAGACCAGATGCTGCCTTACCTAAGTGCGGTAAACCTGAACGGTATGCGGGTGGAAGGACCAAAAATACTGCCTATCGGAGAAGGTGAGCGGGAAGCACAAATGATTGCAGAGCTTTTACGGTCAGACTATGATGGTCCTATTGGCATCCTCGGGCATGTGGAGGATGAAGATGTTGCCCTGGTATTACAAAGAAACCTGGATGGTCTGGCAAAGATCATGGCAAACTTAAACGAAAATAAATAACCTTGAACTTTCAGCAGAATGGCTACCCTTAAGACCCAACAGCATGATGCCAGCGTAGATGCCTATCTCGCCCTGATAGAAGAAAAACAACAAAGAGCTGATGCCCTGAGGCTTCGTGAGATGATGGAGGAAATCACCCGGGAACCTGCGCGCATGTGGGGAGATCAGATCATAGGCTTCGGCCATTACCACTACCGCTATGCCAGTGGCCGTGAAGGAGACTGGTTCCTGTGCGGTTTTGCGCCCCGCAAGAAGCAGCTTTCGGTGTACATTATGGCTGGCGTGGAGCATTTTCCCGAACTGACCAGGGAACTGGGAAAATTTAAAACCGGAAAATCCTGCCTGTACATCCGTAAACTATCCGATATTGATGAAGGTAAACTAAGGCAGCTGATATCTTCATCAGTTGATTACATGAAAAAAACCTATCCCGATAGCTGATATGGATTTAGAACTTAAGAACAAAGTAGCCCTGATCACCGGTGGCAGCAAAGGTATAGGCCTGGCGATTGCCAGCGGACTGGCCCGGGAGGGTGTGCATATCGTCATCTGTGCCCGTAATGAGGCAAACCTGGAAGCCGCCGCCTCTTTTCTGAAAAAAAATCATGAAGTGGATGTACTCGCCCTTCCTGCTGACGTGAGCCGAATGGAAGATATCCAGCTATTGACAGATAAGGCGATTGATTTTAAAGGACATGTGGATATCCTGATCAATAATGCCGGCACCGGTACCAATGAGACCATTGAAAACTCTAAAGATGAAGACTGGTACCATTACTGGGATTTGCATGTCATGTCGGCAATCAGGCTGAGCAGGCTCATGCTTAGCCATATGCGTAAGCTGGGAGGAGGCGTGATGCTGAACAATGCATCCATCTGTGCCACCCAGCCGATGGAGCATGAGCCCATTTACAACACCACCAAAGCAGCGCTTTCCATGTTCAGTAAATGCCTGGCCAATGAGGCTATCCGGCATAACATCCGGGTCAATACCATTAATCCGGGCCTGATACGCACTGAGGCCTGGGAAAATGCAGCTGAAAATGCCGTTGGAGCAGCGGGCAATCCGGAAAGCTTTCTTGAGAAGATCGCCCGGGAAAATACCCCTATTGGCAGGTTTGCCAGTACCCAGGAGCTGGCAGATTTTTTTGTGTTTCTTTGCTCCCCGCGGGCGAGCTACAGTGTGGGTAGCACCTACTATGTGGATGGCGGCTGGCTTAAAACTGTTGTCTGAGGAAATACAGCCTTTGTGGAATTTGACTAAATTCATCGGAAATTAATCATCCGTTAATTGCCTGCCCTATGTCTGCCAGAATCCAGCCTACCTTATTTAATCGCCTCCACCAGCAGGTCTTCAAAAAGCTCAGTATCCGGTATATGCTGGCTTTGTCCACAATTGCCTGTATCATCGTTTTAAGCAATTGGCTGGTACAACATAAGCTGCACGAGCAACTCAATGATTCCAGGGTCATCAATGTGGCTGGCCGCCAAAGAATGCTCAGTCAGAAGCTTTCCAAGGCAGTACTGCTGCTCACCTCTGCTGACCGCGAAGTCCGGTTGCGTAGCGAGGAAGAGATCAGAGAAACGCTTTCCCTCTGGACCAGATCACATACCGCACTGCTCACCGAAGAAGATGAAATGGGCGTAAGATCACAGAATAGTGCAGTTATTCTGTCACTTTTTGAAAAGATTGATGTGCCCTATACCCAAATGGTCAGGCACGGGCGGCAACTACTGGAAAAGAGTGAAGCACTAGAAAGTCATGATGTGTGGAACCTTATACCGCATATCAATGCCATTCTGGCTCATGAGCAATCATTTGTGACCATCATGGACCAGATTGTCAACCAGTATGACCTGGAAGCAAAAGCACGGGTAGACCAGCTAATATTTATTGAAAAGGTCCTGACGTTTTTGACGTTAGCCATCATTTTACTGGAAATAATTTTCATTTTCAGGCCAATCAGCCGCTTTATCAAAAAAATTATTTATACCATCAACCAGTCGCGATCCCAGGCTATTAAACTGGCTGAAGAAAGAGCTCAGCTGATCCGTTCCCTGCGATCATCCCGCCAGAAACTTACGGATGTATATGCTGCGATAGAAAAGACCTCCCTGCTGATCAAGACCGATGCCTGTGGTCAAATCAGTTATATCAGCCAGGATTTTTGCAAATTGATGGGATATACATCCTTTAGCCTTCCTATACCTCTCTCTACTTTCCTGCATATCACGGAAAAACAGGTAGAATTGCTACTGGTATCAGTAAATACTGAAGGTACATGGAGTGGCGAAATCCGTGTCAAAGACCTGAAGAAAAAGACGAAATGGCTCTATTTGACCATCCTGCCGGTAAGAAATACTGATGAAGAACTGTATACCTGTCTGCTGTTGGCCACCGATATTACAGATAAAAAGGATGCCTTAAGAAAACTGCACCAGGAGCAGAAAGCCAGGAGGAAGCAGTTGGCAGAAGAGCAGCGGATGCGATCTATTCTGGTCATTAATGCCCAGGAAAACGACCGCAAACACATCGCTATGGAACTGCATGACAATATCGGGCAGTCGCTTACTGCACTTAAATATTACGTAGAAGCGCTATGTGCCAAAACGGATGATATCGCTATGAAAAATCCTCTGGGTGAAGTAAGTTTACAGTTACAGGGTATTATCAAAAATGTCAGGCGTACATCTTTCAGCCTGATGCCCAGCGTACTGGAACGCTACGGTATTGCTTCTGTTTTGCAAAATTTTGCCAGTGAAATGCAGCGAATCACCGGCAAAAACATCATTTTTGATAACGAAAGCGGCTTCAATAAAAGACTCAGCCCCGTAGCTGAGGCAAACATCTATCGTATCGTACAGGAATGCGTCAACAATGCGCTCAAATATGCTGAAGCGGGTACTATCAGTATTTGCCTGCGGCATGCTCAAAAAAAACTGGAACTTGTAGTCACTGACGATGGCCGGGGATTTGATTTACGTACAGTGGAGCATCAGTTGGATAAAAAAACTATGGGGGGGCATGGTATTTCCAACATACGGGAACGAACAAAATACATGATGGGAAGGTTTTTGATTTACTCCAAAATTGGAGAGGGTACTAAAATTCACATTCAGTTACCGCTATCACCTACTAATAATTTCGTTTATGGTAAAAGTTTTACTGGCTGATGACCATACCCTGATCAGGGATGGCCTGAAAAAAATACTGGAAAGCGAATCAGATATCAGGGTGATCGGTGAAGCAGCTAATGGAGTTGAAGCCATACAAATGGTGAAGCAACTGCAACCTGACCTGATGCTGATTGACATCAGAATGCCGGTAATGGATGGACTGGAGGCAATCAGTACCCTCCGGCAGGAAAAAAACCTTACTACCAGGATGCTGGTGCTTTCTATGTATGCGCAAGAGGATTATATCCTTGAATCAGCCAAATCAGGTGCCTCGGGCTATATCCTGAAGGACGCCAGCCGGGAAGAACTTCTCACTGCCATCCGAACCATCCATGCGGGACAGAAATATTTTAGCGGCAGTATTTCCAATGTGTTGGTTGATAATTATCTACTGAACTTACACAAAGCGCAGAAGGCAGAAAATAAATACCACCTCACCAAAACGGAGAAAAAAATTCTGAAACTCATCCTCCGCGATTTTTCCAATACCCAGATTGCCGATGAACTAAGCATCAGCATACGTACAGTAGAAACCCACCGCTTTAATATCATGAAAAAGCTCGGAGTCAATAAATCTCGTGACCTGGTTTCAAAAGCGATCAAAGAGAGGGTTATTTAATTCAATAGGACCAAGCTGAAGGGCTAATTTGTACGAAAACTGGTTCTAGACTTTTGCATGGTACTATCCTGATACATGCAGCTGGTGTATGAGAGCGACAGTGTTGAGGTAACCCAAAAATTGCTTATCATGATTAGTGATTGTTTTTTCTGTGTGATATTTTATGCCGCAGAAGCATTGCATCATGATCAAAAAATTTGATGCGCAGGCTGAGGTTCGGAATTTGCCTTAATGTATCCCCTTTACATCTTTCTATTGCAGAGAGGAAAACGGCACAAGAAAGTAACTTGAAAAATTATTACCTTCATTCAAGTTTTTTTACAAGATTTGTTCATGAAATACTTTTTTTTAGTCTTATCATTTTCCCTGCAACTCTTCCCTCTTTATGCCCAGCAGGAGCAGTCATTTACGGAAGAAAGCGTCAGCCTGGAAACGGCTGATGGAACGCTATACGGGACCCTTACCCTACCCGCTGATAAAAAACAATATAAGGCAGTAGCGTTGATCATTGCCGGATCAGGGCCAACTGACCGCAATGGAAATAATCCTTTTATGACCAACAATTCCCTGCAGATGCTGGCGCATTATCTTGCCGAGTACCAGATTGCCAGTCTCAGGTACGATAAAAGGGGAATAGCTGAAAGTAGTGATGCCGCTACTGCAGAAGACAGCCTGCGCTTTGATGATTATGTTGATGATGCCATCGCTTGGACTTCCTACCTAAATGAACAGGAAAACTTAGGCAAAACAGTCATCATTGGCCACAGCGAGGGCTCACTCATTGGCATGCTGGCCGCGCAGGAGGCAGCCGTAGAAAAATTTATTTCTGTTGCCGGACCGGCACAGAGCGGCGACCAGGTGCTGCGACAGCAACTCAGCGACCAGCCTGAGGCTATCAGAGAGCCTTCCTTTGCTATCCTCGACAGCCTGGCCGAAGGCAAAACTGTCAAGAACGTCCCGAATTTACTTTATGCCCTTTTCCGGCCCAGTGTACAGCCCTACCTGCTTTCATGGTTCAACTACATTCCCAGCGAAGAAATTAAGGATCTTGCTATGCCGATACTCATCGTGCAGGGTACTACTGATATACAGGTAAGCGAGGCGGAGGCACAGATGCTGGCCAAGGCTGTACCGGATGCAAGGCTGGTCATCGTGGAAGGTATGAATCACATCATGAAAGAGGCATCATCACTAAAAATGCAGAATGCAGCGACTTACAACCAGCCTCAACTTCCACTGGTAGATGAGGCTACTCAGGCCATAGTGGATTTTATCCGGCAGAAATAATAATGGCACCAAGCTCTAGCCGGTGCCATTAATGGGATTATTAAGGTTTACCTAATTTTTAGAATGTATACCCGACGTAGAACTGACCTACCTGGTTCAGCAGCGTTACCTCTTCTTCGGTATCATCCACTATATCAGTAAGTCCGAAATTATACCTCAGGCCAAGCGCCACATCAGAAGGCAATTCTACCTGCAAACCAGCCGCGGCGGCCAGCGAAACTGTATTAAAGCGATCTGTAATATCAGTGCTTTCGTCATAATCTGGAAAAGCATTGTCAATAGATTCATCCACACTATCAAAGCGGGCAGTACCCTGGGTAAGGAACCCAATCTGTGGTCCTATCTGAAAGCTAATACCTTCAGTAAAATAGATATTCGCCAATACAGGCACATTGATGTAATGCAGAAGTTCCGTGGCATCTACCTCACCGTAAGCGTCAACATCAGGAACGATGTAGTCGGGTACAAATACACTTTCAACGTAAGTATAGTCCACATAAAGTTCAGGTTCAACAAGATTAACTCCCTGCATAGAGTAAATCAACTCCGGCTGAATGGCAAAGCGCTCCGAAATAGGCAGAATAGCAAAAAAACCTGCATTAAAACCGGCTCTTGCGGAAGTATTTTCCTGGTAAAGCGTCAGGCCGTCATCAGATATATAGCCTGAAATATTAAGTCCGGCTTTTACACCAAATCTGGGAGATTCCTGCGCATATGCACCTGTAATAAATAAAGTAACAGCAAAAAGTAAAAATAGCTTCTTCATTGTCAAAAAATTTAGTCTAAAAAACATAACCTCGTGCATGAGGTCATTTATTCAAAATCCGAATGGCACAAAAAATAATTTTATCCATAATTTTTATACCTTTCTGTTATTTTAACACATAAAAAATATAAGTGTTTTGAATAATTATTATTGTCTCTTTTACATGATTGTATCTTAAAAATAGCTGTAAAGAGACTATTAAATTTTTTTTATAAAAAAAAGAGAATGTTCGCACATCCTCTTTTAAGTATTTATTCTATTCGTCCAGCTTTAGAAGTAGTAAGAATAGTAGCCTTTTACACCCTTGCTGTTTACTCCTTCAATCCGCACCCTGCCCCTTACCCTGGTCAGGATTTCTTCTAGTTCACGAGCATCTCTAACCGGCCGCTGATTAATTGCCGTCACTACGAAGCCCTCCTCAATACCAAGGCGTTTGATTAATCCCCCCTTAACCCTGTTGATTTTTACACCTCCCTCAATATCCAGCAGGTCTGACTCTACCCTAGATACGCTTTCAAGTTCGGCTCCCAGCGCTTCCGAAGCGAACACCTCCCGCATGATGAGGCTGGTAGTGCCTTCCCGGTTGGTCAGTTCCAGCCTTGCCGAAAAGAGCTTATTATTACGCTTATAGGCTACGTTTATTTCATCGCCGGGGCTGCGATAGGAGATCAGTTCTTCGAAGTCACTCCTGGAATCAACTGTTTCCTGGTCAATTTTGACGATGATGTCCCCTTTCTGCAGGCCGGACTTTTCTGCGGCCCCGTTTCTCTGCAGATAGCTGATGACGACTCCGTTCAGTTCTGAGGTCTCAAGCTGGTCTGCAATTTCATCGTTAAGGTCAACCACATCTGCTCCAAAAAAGGCTTTCTGTACTTCACCATACTGAATGATATCATCTACCACCTTGGTCACGATATCTACCGGAACAGCAAATCCATATCCGGCATAGGAGCCGGTCCTTGAAAGGATAGCGGTATTGATACCAACAAGATTACCTTCACGGTCCACCAAAGCACCACCACTATTCCCGGGATTGATGGCTGCATCTGTCTGGATAAATGATTCAATCGGAAACTTACTTTTTAAAATATTAATTTCTCTTCCTTTGGCACTCACGATTCCGGCAGTCACAGTTGAGTTTAGGTTAAAGGGATTGCCCACAGCCAGTACCCACTCGCCCACCTGTAAATTGCGTGAATTTCCCAGACTAACGGCAGGCATGTTGTTACTCTCCACTTTGAGTACAGCAATGTCGGTGGATGGATCGGTACCGATTACTTCTGCCTGGTAAGTTCGCTTATTATGAATCACCTCAATTCTGGTAGCATTATCAATCACGTGGTTATTGGTGATGATATAACCGTCACGGGTATAGATGACGCCCGAACCGCTACTTACCTGCTGATTGGTACGCCCTTCAAAGAAGAGTTCCATCCAGCTACTTCCTCTGTACTCATTTTCTAAGATGGTTTTGATATATACAACGCTGGGCGTACTTTTGGCAGACGCTTCTGCAAAATCCTCCCCTATCAGCATGCTGGCAGTGGGAACATCTGTTGAAGCTTCATCATCAAAGTAGGCCAGTTTCAGGTTAGCGTCTTTCTTTTTGGGTTTATGATTGGAATTATCTACCGGTACCACTAGTTCAGCATTGGACTGCATGAATTGCTGATAGGTATAGGAACCTCCAATTCCGGAGAAAAAGCCAACGAAAACCGTGATCAGGATGTTCTTCATAGCTGTTTTATTTGGTGATCGTATTTGATTAGTTTAGCAAAAATGATGCACAGGGAAAACGCTGTCAGTCAATCATGATTGTAATTAAATAAAGAAATTATGGCAGAAGATTTACATTTAGCAACAGGGATAGATAAAGCAGAAAAATACGCACAACTTCTGCCCCAGATAGAGGCATTGATCCGGGATGAGCCCAGTTACATAGCCAACCTGGCCAATATATCTGCGGCCCTGAAACAGGCGTTTGATTTCTGGTGGGTAGGCTTTTATCTCGCAGAAGGGAATGAGCTGGTACTGGGGCCGTTCCAGGGGCCGGTAGCCTGTACCCGTATTGCCAGTGGAAAAGGGGTCTGCGGAACTGTAATGGCCCAAAAAGAGAGCATAGTCGTACCCGATGTTGATGCTTTCCCCGGCCATATTGCCTGCAGCAGTGCTTCCCGCTCAGAGATCGTGGTGCCGGTACTACGTGATGGTAAAGTACTGATGGTACTGGATGTAGACAGTGAGCACCTCAACCATTTTGATGCAACAGACAAAAAATACCTGGAAGCACTGGCAGAAATGATCTCAAAGTACTGTCATACCTTCTGACCATCAGTCTGGATGAAGCGGTTCAATGCATCTTCCACTTCTTCCTGCTGCTGCCAGAATTGCCTGCTGTAGATATTTTTCACCTTCCAGTTTTTGCTCAGGAGCAGATGAGGCCGGTAGGCATGCATATCTTTGGCCGATTCACTCTGGTAATATAGATCATCATCCGTGTTGATGAGCCCGATATATTTATTTTCCTGGTTTTTTAAGGTAAGGTCAGCAAAGGGAAAGAGTCGCACCGCTTCATATCCGGATACTTCCTCGTCGGTCCATGCTTTTATTCTGGAAGCCAGAAACCATTCCTGATGATGATCGCCCAGCTCATTCAAAGTAGGCACATACTGCATCTTTGAGACCTTCCAGGCATACTCAAGGTACTTTTTAAGTAGCTTGGGGCCCTCATTTTTGGTATTGCTGACATCCATTTGCTGGGGCAGGATACTGGTAACCAGGAATATTTTTTCTCTGGCTCGGGTAACGGCAACATTAAGCCGATTTTCTCCTTTAGACTGATTCAGACTGCCAAACTGTAACATCAGTTTTCCCTGTTCATTTGGCGCATAAGCAGTAGAGAAGATAATGATATCGCGCTCATCACCCTGTACATTTTCAATATTTTTGATTATCAGGTCATCAGGTAGCAATACCTCATGTTCCATGGCATAAGCTTCCAGGGTATCCTGTATCTGCTCCTTTTGCCTGCTGTTAAAAGTAATGATGCCTATACTTTTTCCGGCATGTTCCGTCATGCACCGCTTTACGATATCTGCCACAGCGAGGGATTCTTCATGATTAGCCTGCTTTTTCCAGAGGCCTTCTACTTTGATGTATTCTATGGCAGGTTCGTCTTTGATTGCGTCATAATAATCAGGCAGAAGCCTTAGCCTGTTGTGGTAGAAATGGTTGTTAGAAAAGTCAATCAGGTCCAGGGACTTACTGCGGTAATGTGCTTTCAGTTGCAGGCTGTTGAGGTAAGCTCCCGCCAGGTCCAGCAGCGAGTTGGCTTCCATGGCCGGAGCTTCTTCCGGCTTTTCGCTTTCATCATCCTCCCAGCGTGCCTGATAGAGATCATTGGGACTGAGCTGCTGACTGTCGCCGGCGACCACTACCTGCTGGCCGCGATACATGGCGGGTATCCCTTTTTCGGCGAAGCATTGGGATGCCTCGTCAAAAATTACCAGGTCAAACATGGGCTTATTGTCCAGCGGAAAAACGGCCGACACAGTTTCCGGAGAGGCCATCCAGCAGGGAATCAGGTTGAACAATTCTTTGTCAAAAGTACCTACCAGTTTGCGCAGAGGCCATATTTTTCTCTTCTTATTGATCTGATGGTTCAGATCGCGGTAGGTGACCAGGTTGTTGAGCCGGTTATATTCCACATCATAATAGGTACGCTCGCGGAGCTTCATCAGCAGGATTTCCTGGGTGATCGCCGCTTTATCTTCCAGGGCCTGCTGCAGTTCTGCTTCCATATCCGCCAGCTGGCGTGAAGATACAATCCTCAGTACAGGATATTTCACTTCTATGTGATCTATCCATGCCAGCCTGAGACTATTCTGGAACAGGCGTTCAATACCGTCAACGGTGGTATCTTCGCCCTCTTCCAGCAGGCGAAAAATAACGTCTTTTTCGTAATCTTCCAGGTGGTGCCTCAACTGATCATAATCACAAAGCGCATCAAAATCTCTCTCCAGGGTTTTAAGGTAAGCATCCCGATGTTCTGAAGAAATGAGTTTGCTCACCTGGGCGGGAGAGAGATATTCTTCCCAGCGTTTGATCTTGGCAGGTATTCCGGAAAGGAGGCTTACCAAAGCAGTAGTCCGGTCTATGAGATCCTGGTAGCTGATCTTTTTAATATTGAAGTACTCATTGAAATTCCGTAGCGAGCGGAAGATAAGCGTCGCATTGAGGGCTTTCATCTGCAGCTCAAACCATTGCGCTACCTGATCTTTATCAAAATTGTCAGATGACTCCCAGGTAGGCACATCTTTAAGCCATTTCTTATCCCGCAGTTTAGTCAGGTTGTGCTCAATATTCAGGCGGTTGTCAATTTTCTCGGCGAGTACCTGAAAGCCATTTTTGTCCAGGCTCAGTTTATTTTTCTCAAAGATATCGGCCAGGTATTCTTTATCCTTTGAGAACATTTTCCACCATATCCAGCTAAAATATCCCCCATTTGCTTGTTCTGCACGAAGCAATTTTTCCTGGCATTTGCCGAGTTCGTCAGAAGAAAGGCTCACTTCAGGTCCATGAGCCTGAAAACACTCCATGACTATCCTCTGTATATTGGACAACCATAGCGGGTCAGCATCTTTATCAATGAGCGGGACCATATAGGTAAAATTGTCATAGGCCTCCTCATTTTCCAACAAGTCTGACAGACTACTGATCTCTTCACTGCGCTGCTGCAGGTTGATACAACTCACAAAATCCACTTCTGTCCTGAGAATATCAGCGGCTTTCTTTTCCACTTCGTTCTTGTAGGCGGGCACATCCGTGATGATGTCACGCATTTGCCGTAGATCGTCTACTGAATAATTCAGGAACGGCTTACGGTCATAAAAAAGGTAACTCTCTTTGTCGAACTGACTGGCATAGGCTACGTAAGTCCTTAGTTTGTTGACGAAGGGCTTTAGTTCCGGGATGGAGAAATTACGATACTCCTGCCGCAGATTTACTGACTGCTGTTGAATATAGCTGGTCAGGTAGAGTTCTTTCACTGAAACACCTGCTTCACTTTCGTCAAAAAGTGCCGTTTTAAATTCGTCCAGTTCGTCACAAATCTGCTCTATCCTGCGGCTATACTGCAGGAAGTTGCGCTCCATGTATATAGTATCCAGGCTGTTATTTTTGTGCTGGTATTCGTAAAGCGCATCAATCTGCCGGGCGATCTGTTCATAGATGGCTTTGCGGTCATTCTTAAAATCATGTACCAGGCCCACAAAGGGGTGAATGTCCTTCTCTTTGAGCCTGCCATAAACCACATCCAAAGCAGCTCTTTTCTGACAGACCAGCAATACTCTTTTGCCCTGGGCAATATAATCGGCTATGAGATTGGAGATCAGCTGAGACTTACCAGTACCGGGAGGCCCCTGTACCACCAGTGAATGGCCTCTTTTGACAGTGCGAATGGCTTTTTCCTGGAAGGCATCCAGGGGAAAAGGGCAAAACAGCTGCTCCTCTTTCACACGACTGGCATAGTCAATCTGCTCAAACTGCAGCTTTTCTTTTACATGCTCATCTACAGATTCAAGGCTGGTATAGACTACCTTTTCAGTAGTAGATCGGCGCGAAAAAAACTCCTCAATATCCGGAAGCACCTGGTGCTCCATAATCTTCAGGTAATCAGGCACGAGGTAGGAACCGGCCTGAGGAAAAATACCCAATACTGCCTCGGGATACAATTTCAGAACGCCTTCCTTCTCCTGTTGCTCAAGATCGTTTTTGCTGAACTCTGCAAATGCCTGAAGCTGGTCTACAAAAATTTCCTGGTTGAAATTAATTTTTACATCACTTTCTTTAAACAACTGGTAGAGCGATGTACGGAATATTCGGCTATCTGTATCAAATTCGTCAAACCCCTTTTCTGTCAAAGATTCATCTAATGGAATCTGGTTGTAATAGGCATATGCAAGCAGGAAATTCTTGTTAAGCGACACACTGACTTCATTCCGGATCGTCAGCGCCCACTGTGTACCTAGCTGCTTGCTTGGTACCTTTTCCAGATTAACGGGAAAAAACATCAGCGGACAGCGGATTAGTGTACCATCACTGAACTTTCCCCGCACAAACGGCCAGCCAACGTACAGATCTTTTGAGCCCTGCTCTTCAAATATAAATTTCTCATTTCTGGAAAGCTGCTTTAACTGCTGGCTGACGTGGTTGGAAGAAGCATCGCGGGGGTCACCTACCGCACAAAGAGGCATGATCTTGCTGCTGATACCTTCAAGTTCGTGTGCCCCGCCAGCGATCAGCCATTCTATAATTTTAAAAGAAGCAGCGTTATTTAAAAAGTCAAATTTATGCACATCCACATACTGCCGGGAAACCAGGCGAGGTAAAAAAAGAGAACGATGATTACTACTGATATTGGTTAACCTCCTGAGATAGGATTGTAATATATTGTGCATGCTTTGTAGAAAAAAAACTTATAGATGGAATTGCCTCTTATTTACTGAAGCATATGCTTCAACTTAAATAACAAGATAGGGCAAAAGTTTTACAAGTAATTCTTCTTTTATTTGGTACACCTCACGCAATTGATCGGGTGAGGTAAAGTTGCCATAAATTCTACGATGATTCATAATAGCCCTGGCCAGCTCATAATCAATATAGGGATGTGACAACAGCATTTTAAAGTCTGCTGCATTGATGTTGATCTTTTGCGGTTCAAAACTTTCATCTACATAGGCGTATTCTGCCAGAGCAGTCATTGCCTGCTCACTGATGTGATATACTTCACTCAGCTGGGCTACATCATAAATACCCCCCAGTTGGTCACGGTACCTGATAATACGGGAAGATAGCACCGGCCCTATACCCTGTAGCTGCTGAAGTGACAAGGAATCCACATGGTTGATGTCCAGCGAAAGTTTGGGTAATACTGCTTCCTTCAGTTCTCGGGCAGTAGCTTCTTCAGGTAATGGTGTCAGCACAGAAGCCCTGAAATTTTTCTTAGCCTTTTTTTCATGATTGATCTGTGCAATCTGTATATAAGGTCTGAGATCCGCATAAAGCGCTTCCGGAAAACCATAGATACGGAGCAGGTCTTCTGCCTTTCTGAAACTACCTCCTTTTGAGCGGTAATTGATGATCCTTTGAGCCATTTTCTCATTGATACCAAGTCGTTGGAGGGTTTTTTGATCCGCAGTATTGGGGTCAAAAAAGAATAATTCCCGCTTAATTACGGGAGCATCAGCTTCAACGTTTACAACCTCTGCGGGAAGCTGCTTCTGCTCAATTTCGGTAAGTAATTGCGCTAAAACCTCCCGATCACTTTGCAGTAGTGCATAGTGCTGGACCGTATGGTAGTCATAGTACCAGTTCCCTCCTATCGCCAGCAATACCAGGGCAAGCATAAAAAATAAACCTCGGCTCTCCGTACGCGAAAAACCAAAGTAATCCTTCACCAGCCAGTACACGTACTTCATCCTTTAAAAGAATTTTGATGTTTCTGCCGAAGATACCGCTCCATTTTTTTCAGTAGTTCTTCAGGGACAAAGGGTTTTGTAGCAAAATCACTGATGCCATTTTCTACTGCCTGGTTTTGCGCTTCCAGTGTGGCAGAAGCGGTAAGGGCAATGATGGGTATCTCCTGGTCAAACTTTCTAATTTCCATACAAGCCTGCAGCCCGTCCATCACGGGCATCTGCAGATCCATGAGGATCAGATCATACTGCTTATCTCTGGCTTCGTTGACTGCCAGCAGGCCGTTTTCCACTATGGTAAAGTCCGCCACCCATTTTTTCAGGAACTGACTGATCACCAGTATATTCATACGGTTATCTTCTGCCACCAGGATACGAAAACCCTGCAACATAAGCTGCGGCCCTTTCATGTTGGCTTCTTCAGCCTCTATCCGCCTTTCATGAATGCTTATCGGTAAACTAAAGCAGAAACAGCTTCCTTTATGCACCTCACTCTGTACCTCTAAACTTCCGCCCATGAGTTCTACGAGTCGTCTGGTGATAGAGAGCCCCAGGCCGCTTCCCCCGTATATCCTGCTGGTGGAGGTATTGGCCTGGCTGAAAACATGAAAGATACTGTCCAGTTTTTCTTCAGGTATGCCGATACCTGTGTCCCTGACCTCAAAAATGTAATGGCATTCCTTTTCTGATGCTTCTCCCTTACTGATTGTCAGGCTTACTGATCCGTGCAAGGTAAACTTGATGGCATTCCCCAGTAGATTATTCAGTATCTGGGTGAGCCGGGACGGGTCAGTAGTGACAATATCCGGGAGTTGTGGATCAATACTGTAGGTAAGGGAGATATCTTTTTCTTTAGCTAGTATGTCCAGGCTGAACATAATTCCCTCCATTAGATTTGAAAGAGAGAAATCAACGTATTCCAGTTCTACCTTACCAGCTTCTATTTTGCTAAAATCAAGGATGTCGTTGATGAGTGATAATAAGTTTTCGGCAGAGAATTTCAGGGATTTCAGGTTTTCTTTCTGGGAAGGTTTGGGGTTATCTTCCAGCAGCAGATGGGTAATACCGATGACACCATTCATGGGTGTACGGATTTCATGCGACATGGTGGAGAGAAAGTCTGCTTTGGCCTGAGCTGCCTGTTCTGCTCTCTTTCTGGCATATTCCAGCTCTTCGTTGGTAGCTTCCAGCGTTTCCATGGACTGCCTGAGTTCCTCCTCCGTAACACACAGTTCTTTATTGAGCTGTTCCTGCTCTGTATAAGCTGCTTTAAGCTGTTCGTGCTGAAACTTCATGCTTTTGAAAGCCGGACGAAATATCAGCATAAATTCTACCAGAATAATCAGAATACAGCCAAAAGATAGTAGTAGTTCTACATGACTCAGAGCATGAAGGCTCTCCTGAAGATCCAGCTGGTACTGCATGACTATCTGATCCATCAACTGCAGGTACACATCCTCCATGCCAAGCACGCTACTACTGATGGTCCGAATTTCGTCATTACTCAGATCTTTGTGCAATGAAGCGATTGCAAAAGAAATCTTATCTTTGGATGGTTGAATTAAATGAAAAAGGCTGTCTACTACCGGATTTTTACCCTGGGGAATACCAAATCCATCTTCAGCGTTTTTTAACCTCCTGTGTACGTTTCCCCAACGTTGGTCAAGATCTTTGATTCGCCGGATAAGATCTTCCTTGTCCACATTTTCCTTTTCCAGCATCAGCATCTTTTTACTGATTCTCTGGCTGATGGTCCTCTGTGTTCCGGCAGTATTAATTAATTCTGCCTTATCCCTTTGCAACTGTAAGTTGGTTTGGGTGAGCAGTTGCATACCACCGATCAGGAAGATTACGCTGAGACAGGCAAAGAGGTAAACTCTTCTGATGTGAAAAGAGCCTACTTTAAATTTAAAATGCTGCATATATTGGTAAATAATACAGCCTAAATTTAGAATCGTCTTTCCGGAATTATATTTTATTAAGTAGGTAAATATCACATAGGTTGTATTGCCAAATGTATTGACTAATACTCAGTAATAAATCACTATACACCTTTGTTGTACATCAATTTCAGCAGGTTCATGAGTGTTCTGCCATTATGATAGTTACCTTTCCAGGCCTGCGCTTTGAGTGCCTCCTTTGCTTCAGGGTCAGTGTCATAACCATGTGCGTACCATCCACCGTGTTCATGGTCAATGATATAGGTTTTAGTATAATCCCACAGGCGATTGAATTCTTCCCGGTAGCGGCTTTCATCAGGATAAAAGGTGGAAAACATGTAAAGTGAATTCAATCCTTCCGACTGTGACCACCAGTTTTTATGATGATCAATGATTTCTACGCTATCAGTTCCGTCCACATAATACCCCCGGTCATAAATACCACTCTTTTCAGGGTCAAAACCCCATCGGAGTGTATGATCCACCATCTGCCTGGCTTTGCTGAGGGTTGCTTCGTATTCGTACTCGTCCAGTGCTTCAGAGGCTTCCAGCAACAGGTAGGCAGTTTCAATATCATGCCCGAAAGAGACATGGTCAATGCCATAATTGGCTTCCCTTACTGCCAAAGTGGAATCCCTATAGGAAATTGGCGTCCAGTCATCGTAGAAAAACAGCCGCAGATATCCCTGATCAGATACCATTCGGTCACGGACCAGGTGAAACATTTCCCTGAGACGGTTTTCCAGGGTATCGTCCGGCCAGACGTGGTACAGTTCGGTAAGGGCTTCCAGTACGTGGATGCTGGTATTCTGGTCCTTATAAAAATAAGTTTCCATCGGAAATTCCTGCGCAAACATACTGCTGTCTATCACCTGCCCTTCTTGTGTCAGGGTAGAAAAATAGCCTCCCAGGCCAGGATCATGGGCGTTTGTATCCATCCAGCGAAAAGCTTTCTGGGCTGCTTCCAGCACTTCTTCCTCTTCAGAAAGGGCGTAGTAAGCTGCCAGCGCATAAATACCAAAAGCATTGCCGTAAACCCTTTTGACAGAATTGACCTGCCCATCCAGTAGCGGCTCTCCACTGCGGTCTACCAGCCAGTAAAAACCACCGTTCTGCTGATCCCACATCTTGCTTACCAGGAATTCATAAGCATGGCGGGCAGCATCAGCATAAAGGGCTTCGTCAGGAAACATCTGGGCAGCCTTGGAAAGGGTCCACAGATGCCGGGCCTGGGTAACGATCATCTTATCCTGCCGGTCCATTTGCTGCCAGTCGTGGGTAAAATTGGTCAGGAAGCCACCCATTTCCTCGTCAATGGTACGCGGGTACCAGACCTCCAGCAGGTTGTCGGTCAGTTCAACAGTAACTTCTTCTTCCAGGCTGACAGGATTGACTGTAGTCTGCTCCTGTTCTCCTGGTTGCTGACAGGCTGATAGCAGTAAGCCAATCATGCATATTACAATGAAATTTTTCATATAATCATCAGGTTGCTGCTTTGTCATGTTCCAGGTGGGTCTTTTCTTTTTCCTCTTTTTTCACCTTGTCGTCGTCTACTGGTTTACCCCTCCAGTAAGTGGCCAGTGAAGAACCAGTGATATTCATTACCGGACCAAAAATAGCCGGTGCCAGGCCTACGGTAGCGACTTTTCCGAGTTCATTGGCGAGGGCTGAGGCAAGTCCGCCATTCTGCATCCCTACTTCCAAAGCAATGGTACGGCAGTCCCTTTCGCTCATGCGGAACACTCTGCCTCCCCAGTAGCCGAGAAAGTAGCCCGATATATTGTGAAAAATACCCGCTACTATCAGAACCAGTCCTACATTGAGCAGTTCATCCCGCCCGGCAGCGGTAATGATGGTGATGATATAGGCGATACCAAACATGGAAATGATGGGCATGGCATCATCCAGCCATTTGATTTTACCGTGGAAAAAGTAATTGAAGATAAGCCCTGCAGCCACTGGTATTACCACAATTTTGACCATGCTCCACATCATCCCCAGTACATCAACCTGTATAAACTCTCCTCCCAGCCACGACATCATGTTGGGCGTTACAAATGGAGCCAGCAGCGTGGCAAAGGCAGTCAGGGTAACCGATAGGGCCAGGTTGGCCTTGGCCAGGTATGCCATTACATTGGAAGCCAGGCCGCTGGGTGAAGCACCAATCAGGATAATACCAGCCGCAATCTCCGGAGATACGCCCAGTATATTCGCCAGCCCGAAGCCGACAAAAGGCATGACGGTAAACTGCAAACCCATGCCCAGGATCACGCCTTTGGGCATTTTGACCACTCCGGCAAAATCCTTGATGCTCATAGCGGTCCCCATCCCAAACATGATGATCTGCAGCAATGGGGTAAACAGGTTTTTAAGATCAAAGCCGCCTACTTCCTGAAAATATGCGGGGTAGAACATGGCTACTGTGACGGAAGCAAAAATGATCACGGTAAAGGAAAAGCCTCTCAGGAAAGGATAGCCGCGAAAGCTTATTGCCAGGAAAAGAAAGAAAGCCGTAAACAAGATCCCTGCTCCTTCAATATCGGAAAGTAACAGGATAATCCCGGCTATTAGTGAGGCAGCCGCCAGCCCCAGCATGATTTTGTAAGTAGTCTCTGTCTGCTTCATATGGTTGTATTGATACAGCTCAAATTAATAAAAAAGAAAATGCCAGGCTTAATGATTGGCCTGGCATTAAAAAAAATACCTATCAGCTCCAGAGCCGGTCAGCGGAATCCACGGTATCCCACTCGGGAGTTGGCGCAAAGTATTTTGTACCTTTCTTCATATGTTCCTTGACAACGTCCTCGTTTAGCTCCACTCCCAGCCCGGGTTTCTCCGGCACTACGATATGGCCATCCTGTACCAGGGGTTTGTCAATACCCGTTACCAGGTCCTCCCACCAGGGGATGTCTACCGAATGATGCTCCAGGGCAATGAAATTTTGGGTGGCAGCGGCGCAGTGCACATTGGCCATCATAGAAACCGGCGTACCTGCAAAGTGCATCATCATCGGAATACCCCTTTCTTCCGCATAATCACCGATTTTCTTAGTCTCCAGGATGCCTCCCGAACTGGCCAGGTCAGGATGAATCATATCCACCGCCCGGGCGTCAATGAGTTTGATAAATTCTTCCTTAAGATAAATATCCTCACCAGTCAGGGTAGGCGTGGTGATATTATTGGTAATTTCCTTCCACTTTTCGGTATACTGCCAGGGCACCAGGTCTTCCAGGTAGGCCAGTCGGTAAGGCTCCAGTACTCTGCCCAGACGGATACATTCATTGGTATCAAAATGGCCGAAGTGGTCAGCGGCCAGGGGAATTTCATAGCCCACCACATCGCGTACCTGCTTTACATATTCGGCTACCTTTTCCAGGCCTTCATCGGTGATCTGGATTCGGGTGAAAGGGTGGGCGGTAGTACCATAGCTGCCGTATTCCCGGCTCCACTGGCTCCCGATGTCATACATTTTCTTATTAACAACCACATTATCTTCATCCTTCAGCATTTGTATGCCAAAGTCCATTTTCAGGAAGGTAAAGCCCTCATCTACCCGTTCTTTCATGCGCCTGGCATAAGTGACAGGGTCAGGAGAACCGGCAGTATCACAGTACAGCCTTACCCTGTCTCTGAATTTTCCACCCACCAACTGGTAGGCAGGCACACCGTAGGCTTTCCCACATAGGTCCCAGAGCGCCATTTCTACGGCACATACGCCTCCTGCCTGCCGGGAATGTCCGCCAAACTGTTTGATTTTCTTGAAGAGGCGGTCCACATTGCAGGGGTTTTCTCCCAGGATGCGGCTTTTCAGGAAAAGGGCATATTTGGGGCTGGCATGGTCTCTTACCTCGCCCAGGCCATAAATACCCTGGTTGGTATCTATCCGGATGACCGGGCAGGGCATGGGTGCGTTGGCGATTTCCACCACCCTCAGGTCAGTGATCTTCAGGTCAGAGGGTGCAGAAGCTTTTTTGACGTTTTGGCTGCTGAACTCAAAAGTTTCCTCTATAGAACGGTGCATAAAAGCTCCCAGAGAAAGCCCGCCCAGGCCGGCTTTCTGAAAAAACGCTCTTCTGCCATTCTTCACCTGGCTTGTTTCTTCAAGCGGTAACTGTTTTGGCTTCGCGGAAAATGACGGCATTTTCAGCAGCTCATGGATATTCTTCTTCATAAATTTTAATAGTTGTCGTAAAATGATGAATTAACTCCACAGACGGTCCCACGAACGGATTTCGTTCCATTCCTCCGTTGGAGCAAAATATTTTTCTCCCTTGGCAAGGTGCTCTTTCACCACATCTTCGTTCAGTTCCACACCGATGCCAGGTTTTTCGGGTACCTGCACATAGCCATCCTGCACAATAGGCTTGGGAATTCCCGTAACCAGGTCATCCCACCATTCCCTATCTACCGAATGGTGTTCCAGTGCAATGAAATTATTGGTAGCCGCTATCGCATGTACACTTCCCATAAAGGACACCGGCGAAGCCGCATGATGCACCGCCATCGCTATACCGTGTTCTTCGGCAAAATCACCGATCAGTTTGGTCTGCAGCAGCCCTCCGGCACTGCCCGGATCAGGATGCACGATATCTACTGCTTTCCGGGTAATCAGGTCACGGAAATTGTCCTTGTGGTAAATATCCTCTCCGGTCATGGTAGGCGTATTGATGGCATCGGATATTTGTTTCCAGTCATCAGTATGTTGCCAGGGAACCATATCTTCCAGCCAGGAGAGGGTGTATGGTTCAAAGGCTTTCCCTACCTTAATCATGCTGTTGAGGCCCATATGACCGAGGTGGTCTATGCCCAGTGGAATTTCATAACCGATCAGTTCCCTGGTTTTGGCTACATATTCGGCCAGTAATTCTACTCCTTTATCGGTAATCTGCACCCGGGTAAGGGGGTGCATGGTCTGGGCATAGCTGGTCACGTCCCGGTCTGTCCAGCCCCGCATCTCGCCCCAGGGTTCGGTATTCACCAGCGTGCCGGGGATATCTTTGATCAGTCCGATACCGACATCCATCTTGAGAATGGTGAAGCCTTTGTCTACCCGATCTTTCATGCGCTGGGCAAATTTATCAGGGTCATTGACCGTGGGTGTATCAACATAAATACGCACCTTATCCCGGTATTTACCACCAAACAGCTGGTACACCGGAACACCATAAGCTTTTCCGGCCAGATCCCAGAGGGCCATTTCCACACCGGAAACCCCGCCTCCCTGCCGGCCATGCCAGCCAAACTGCTTAATCTTGCGAAAAATTCGCTCCACGTTACAGGGGTTATCGCCCAGGATACGGCTTTTGAGAAATAGCGCGTAGCGTTTATCAGCACCATCCCGTACATCTCCCAGGCCATAAATTCCCTGGTTTGTATCAATCCGTAAAAGAGGTACATTGTCATACTGTGCTATGCGAAGATCCGTAATCTTCAGTTCGGTAGGGGCAGAATGACGGTTAACGTTCTGGGTAGTATATTCCAGTGTTTCTTCTAAAGGTTTTGTCATGAATGAAGAGCCCACTGCCAATCCACCCAGGCCAGCCATTTGCATAAATTCACGGCGGCTGTTTTGTCCTTTCTGCTCATTTTCTTTCTGTTGCCGGGTAGCGGGCATTACAGGCTTCAGCAGTCTTGCCAGTCTATCTTTTTTGTTGCTCATTTTATTAGGTTGTTTGAATAAATTGCCAGGAAGCACATGCTCCTGCATTCAAAATCTGAAATCAGAAATATTCAATTTTTAATTCATCACCAGGTTCGGTTTTCCAGATAGGCGTCCAGTTCGGCTCTGCTCATGGGCAAAAGATCGGGATTGTCATCCAGCCAGGAAAGAAAATCCTGCTTGATATCATCGGTCCACTTCCTGTCAATCTGACCGGGTGTATACTTGCCTTCGTTGAGGCGCTGCTTACCAAATTTGTCCCGCAGGGCGATAAATTCAGCATTGGTTACCACTTCTTCTACCATATGGGCAGGAATAAAAATGACACCTTCACGCTTAGCCAGTACCACATCTCCCGGCAATACCGTAGCCCGACCTATGCGAATCGGGGTATTGAGGCCGGTTAGCATCATATCCTTGATGAAAGATGGGTCCCAGCCCCGTACGAAAGCATTGAAACCTTCTATCTGCTCCAGGCCTTCCAGGTCGCGCAGCGAGCCGTCAAAGATGACGCCGTTTCCGGAATTGGCATAAATAGAAGTACCCAGGTTGTCCCCTATCAGGGTGCCATCTATCACTTTACCAAATCCATCAGCCACATAAATATCTCCCTGTTGCAGGGCGTCAATCGGCCAGGAGTTAGGGCTACCGATCCTACCCTCTGCCTCACCTTTGGCTTTTATCTTTTCATCCACATCAGGCCGCATGGGCATATACTGGGCAGTAAGTGCGCGGCCGGCCATAGGCTCACCTTCGTGGATCATCTCCCATCCGCCTTCAAACTGGTTATGATACCCCTTACCTCGCATTACACCCCAGGCCTCTTCAATTGAGATATTTTTAATCCTGTCCAGCAGGTTCTGAGGCACTTTAGGTCTTCCGTCAGGATAACGCTCACCGTCCCACTCTGAGGTTAGGGCAATCATGGCA
This sequence comes from uncultured Porifericola sp., assembly GCA_964518125.1. GTDB lineage: Bacteria > Bacteroidota > Bacteroidia > Cytophagales > Cyclobacteriaceae > Catalinimonas. The sequence continues at coordinate 4,473 of CAZFFW010000039.1, read as the reverse complement.
TCACGGCTGAGGGTGATATCCTGCGCCTCGGCATCCCAGGCGGTGAATAACAGGCAGAAGAGAACGGAAAAAATCAGACTTTTTCTTTTCATTGAAATCTTAGATTAGATAGTGTGTTAAAAAAACTCAGATAATATCATTAGAATGATAATTATTCTTTCAAATTGGGGATTTTAACTTAAAAATCAGTGCGGAATTTAACAAATTTTCAAGCAAAGCTGACAAGATTTTACACAAAGAAGGGCACATCCTTATCCGCATATTTACGCATGCCTTCTTCATTGATTTCCACACCTATGCCGGGTTTTTCTGACAAAGGTATGTAGCCATCCACCACCATTTCGCCTTCATAGCTGACGATTTCCTTGTACATCGGATTGGTATGGAAATAAATCTGCCACTCCAGGATCATAAAATTGGGCACAGATGCGCATACATGCGCCGATGCCATCGCCCCCAGGTACGAGGCCACCATATGCGGCGCAAAAGGAACATAATATAAATTAGCCAGGTTAGCAATCCGCTGCGCTTCACCCAGCCCACCGGCTTTCTGCAGGTCGGGCATAATGATATCTACTGCTCCCATTTCCAGTAAAGGCCGAAAACCGAAAGCGAGATAATGATTCTCCCCTGCACAGATAGGCGTAGAAGTTGACTGCGTGATATATTTATAGGCTTCCGCATTTTCGGCAGGGATAGGTTCTTCCAGCCACATCAGGTTGAGAGGCTCCAGCATTTTGGCTACCCGCTTGCCGGTAGTCATGTCGTAGCGGCCGTGCATATCACAGCAAAGATCTATCATAGGGCCTACCTCTTCCCGGGCGGCCGCCACCTGATCGTACATACGCTGCAACTCACCGGGGCTGGCGGTCCAGTTATACCGGTCATATTTATTAGGGTCATTAGCCTGGTCCAGGTCAAACTTGACGGCGGTCATGCCCATATCTACTGCCTGACGGGCGCTTTTGGCAAAATCTTCGGGTGTTGGCAGACGGTTCTGATAAAGGGCGGTATCCATATACACCCTGACTTTATCACGAAACTTTCCACCCATCAGCTGGTATACCGGCAGGTTGAGTACTTTTCCGGCCAGATCCCAGAGGGCAGTTTCTACCGCAGTAAGCACGGAGACATACATTCCTGCCTGTGCTCCTTCAAAAAACCCTCGCCGACGCACATCTTCAAAAATACGGTTAATATTGAGAGGGTTTTGCCCTTTGATTCGCTCTCCCATCATTTTGACCAGGTGATACGTACCGGGGGTGGCATCTACCGCTTCACCATTGCCCCAGACGTCCTGGTTAGTATATACTTTTACAAAAAGACTGTGTCCCCCACGAATATAGCCACATTTGATATCTGTGATTTGCAGATCTGATGGGATAGACATCATGGAAATTCTGCGCAGGGCATTTTCCAGTTCACTGCCGAAAACCGGCAGACTCATAAACCCCAGGCTACCCAGGGCGGTATTTCTCAGAAAATTTCTTCTGTTAATCATAAGTAAGGTTGTTGCGTGATGGGTTTTTTAGGTTGATGCGCTAATAGGAAAAAAACCTATCAACTACTAAACAAATCAACATTTCAGCTACCAGGTGCGCTCCTTCAGTATTTCCTGTATCTGCTCGCGGGCTACGGGCAATTGGTTAATGTTGGCTTCCAGCCATTGTGAAAAGTCTTTTTCAATATCATCGGACCAGCGTGAGTCAATTTGCCCGGCTGTATACTTCTTCTCTCTCAGGCGCAGGTGACCAAACATATCGCGTAAGCGAACCACTTCGGAAGTGGTCACGATCTTTTCTGCCAGATGGGCAGGAATCACACTGACCCCGCCTTCCTTGCCCAAAATAATATCACCCGGCACTACCATTACGCTGCCAATATTGATAGGTACATTGATCCCCATCAGCGTGGTATTCTGGTCATGTGAGGGGTTATGGTGAGAGGGGTGGTAACTTCTGACAAAGGAAGTAAACTTAGGCAGTTCCTTTAACCCTTCAATATCGCGGATGGCGCCATTGTAGACGATGCCGTTGCCGGAATTGGCATAGATGGCATTGGCCAGGTTATCGCCGATGGTAGGGCCGTCGTCATGGGCACCAAACTGATCTGCCACGTACACATCACCGGGCTGCAGTTCATCTATCGGCCAGGCATTTTGCCCGCGTATGCGGCCTTCGGCATGTCCCTTATCCAGGATGGCCTTGTAGACATCGGGCCTTCCGGGCATAAACATGGCGGTAAAAGCTCGTCCAACCAATACGCTGTCAGGATGAATGCATAGCCAGCCTTCTTCGTACTGATGGCGAAAGCCTTCGTTCTTCATCACTGCCCAGGCTTCTTCATGGGTGACCAGCTTCATTCTTTCCAGCACATCTTCAGGCACATTGGGGCGACCATCAGGAAATCGTTCGCCCTCCCATAGTGGAGTGTAGAGCATCATCTGCTCACGGCTGACGGTCTGGGAAAAGAGGGGTATCTGTACAAGGAGGACACAACTGAGCAGCAGGCTTATGGTAAGTCTGTGAGTTCTCATTATTTAATCATTTAGGTTGTAGTAGCAGTTAAAACAGGGGCTTTACCAGACTGGCCGGTAAAGCCCCAAAAAATTAATGATTAATCTGCATCCCACCAAACGCGGGTGTCAAGATTATCAGGTCCCATTCGGGAAATCGCCTGCTGAATATTGGTGATATTCACTGAAAACTCATCGGTAGGATATGTCAGGCGGCGAATAAAGTCACCGTTGATCTCACTACCGGGAAAAGGATTGGGAGCAAGTGCCGGAAAACCGCTCCTGCGGAAGTTAGCAAAAGACTCTGGTCCGTTCAGGAAGGATACTACCCAGTATTGGGTGTTGATCTGCTCCAGGGCATCGCCCTGATCCAGTGGATTGGCCGCCACATAGGTATCAATGGCCTCCTGCGGTACCGCTGATGCGTCGCCGTAGTCTGCCAGCTGGGCCATGTGTGCCCTGATGCCCTGCTCGTAAAGGGCCGCAGCATTCCCCTGAGTCCAACCTCTTACCGCTGCTTCGGCCAGCAGCAGGCTGGTCTGGGAATAGGTTACCAGGAATACTGGTGCATCACGGGCGCCCATGCGGGTTCTGTCCAGTTGTGAAAAATCATAGAAGCTGGCCAGGCCCAGGTTGGCCGCTACCGGCACGATGGTTTCGTTATCATAGCCCATGGGCATGCCTATCTGATCTTCCGGCATAATGCTCCGTTCAACACCTGCAGGAGGATTGCCGTTGATGGTGTTGTTCTGGTCAGGACCGGAAATTGCTCCCTTATACCGCACCGATATGGACATCAGCCGGGGATCGTCGTTCTCCTTCAAATATGTAACAAATGGGGCTGCCAGGTAGTAATTATTGGCCTCAGTAGCGTTCAGGGTGTTTCCAATCTGGTTGGTGTAGTTAAAGTCATGGTAGATGACAGCATTGTCATCGTTGGACTGCATTACACCACCGGCTACTGCCTTGCCAACAAATTCACTGGCTACATTGGGCGCAACTTTGGAATGACGCATGGCCGCCCGAAGCAGCAGGGAATAACCCAACCGCTTCCATTTGGTGATGTCACCTCCGTACAACACTTCTCCACTTTCAGTAGACTTGCCTGCATCCAGGGCACCGGCAGCAGCCTCCAGTTCGCTGAGGATGTCGCTGTAAACTGACTCCTGCGGGTCATAGACCGGGGAAACCACACCATCCAGAAAGCCAAGGCCCGCCTGAGTGTAAGGAATGTCTCCGTAGGTATCCGTCAGTACCATCATGGCATGGGCATGGATGATCCGCGCCATGTTGAACAGGTTGGAGCGGCTGTCGTCATCAGCGGTGAGGCGCATCACATCCGTGGTATGCTTGATCACATTTCGGTAGTACTTGTTCCATGTACCCTGGGTTACCGGACGGTTGTCCTGGTTATAGTTGCCGCCGGCCAGTACGCCTGAGTTGGGCGACACGATCTGCTGCACTATTGCCAGTTCGTAAGGAAGCGTTGAGCCGGAGAATGTGGTCTCCAGGATGGCCTGGTTCATCAGAAATACCGGGTCTAGCGTGGTAGGCTGCACCGGGTTGATGTTCATTTCATCAAAGCCCTCGTCACAGGCAGTCATCGTCAGGAAGACTGACATGATTGTCAGGAAAAATATTTTGATTCTTTTCATGATCTTGTTCGGTTATGAAATTTGAAAAGCTGAGGCTTAAAATTTGGCGTTCAGGTTGAAACCAATGGAGCGGGTAGTCGGAATGCCCGGTGCTTCCAGTCCCATCAGGTTATCAGAAGAAAACCCAAAAGATTCCGGATCAATGTTATCTACCCATTTTCTGAACAGGAACACATTATTACCTACCGCACTCAGACGAAGCCCCTGAAGGAAGAAGTCATCTGGAAGATGGGGAGTGAAGTCGTAAGACAAGGTAACCTGGCGCAGCTTCCAGAAACCTGCATCGTATACGAAAGGCTCCTG
>CAZFFW010000038.1:23094-38477 GCA_964518125.1 uncultured Porifericola sp. | reverse complement strand
GAGCGGATGAGATCATTACTTATGCATGGGATTTCAACGGGGAGGGCAGTTCTACTGAGGCTAATCCTTCCTTTACCTTTACTACGGGCGGTAGCAAGACCGTCACCCTTACCGCCAGCATACCTGGCTGCGCCAATAGCTATGATACCACTTTCGTGGTGGAGCAGGGGCCGGTGGTGGATTTTAACTTCCCCCCGCAGATCTGCCAGGGGGAGGCTATTACATTTGAAAACCTCAGCAGCGGAGACAATATCACCGGCTTTCAGTGGACCTTCGGGGAAGGGGGGAGCTACAGCAGTAGCAGCCTGGATAACCCGGTCTATGCCTATGATACCGCCGGTACTTTTATCGCTAGCCTGCAGGTCAACAATGCGGTAGGCTGTGAGACTACCCTGAGCAAGACGCTTACTGTCTACGCCCAGCCGGAGGCCGGCTTCATGGCGGATATCGCCTGCGCCGGGGCACCTACCCAGTTCAGCGACGAGAGCACCACCGGCATTAATTCCAACGTCATCGCCTGGGCATGGGATTTTGGGGATGGTGGTACCGCCACATCCCGCAATCCGCAGTACGTCTACGGAAGTCCCGGTCTCTACGCGGTGCGCCTCAGCGTCACCACCAGTGCGGGCTGTAGGGATACCTTTGTGCAGGAGGTGCTGGTAGAGTCGCCGGTCACCGCCGCCTTTAATGCGCAAAATCTTTGTCCTGCGGAGGCCGAGTCTGTGCAGACCGCCCCTTATACCGTACAGTTCAACGATGCCTCCGCCGTAAGCGGGGAGGAACTCATCAGCGAGTGGCTGTGGACCATCAACGGGGAAAACTTCGTTATCTCCGACCCGCGTTATACCTTTGCGGCCCCCGGCACCTACCAGGTGTCCCTGACGGTCTTCTCGGAGTCGGCCTGCAATGCCTTCGTCAGCCGCAACATCACCATAGAGCCGCAGCCGCAGCCGGATTTCAGCCATACGCTCAGCTGCGCCGGGCAGCCGCTCCGCTTCACCAACGAGAGCCTGGCCGAGGGCGTGGAGATCAGCGCCTACCGCTGGACCTTCTCGCAGGCCGGGCAGACCATCGCCACCGCATTTGAAGAAAATCCCGAACTCCTGCTGGAAGCCGCCGGCGACTATAGCGTCCGCCTGGAACTGGAGACCGCCGGGGGCTGCCGCTACAGCAGCAGTCAGACCATCAGCCTGCCGCCTGCGCCGGTAGCAGCCTTTACTGCCGACCGTACCTACGGGGGGGCGCCCCTCACGGTCAGCTTCAGCAATACGAGCAGTCATGCCGATACCTACGCCTGGGACTTTGGCGGGGCGGGCAGCAGCGAGGAGGCCGCGCCGCAATTTACCTTTAACACCCCCGGCAGCTATACCGTCAGCCTGCAGGCCGGGACCAGCCAGGGCTGTAGCGATACCTTTACGGAGACCATAGCGGTGGTGGAGCCGGTGACCGACCTGAGCCTGCAGGAAATACGCCTGCTGTCGGAGGGCGGGGACAGCGAAGTGCGCCTGCTCCTCAGCATCCGCAACAGTGGCACCCTGCCCCTGGAAAATTTCCCCATACGGCTGACGGTAGACCAGCTGCTGAACATTTCGGAAGTCTACGAGGGGCGGCTGGAGCCGGGTGAGCAGGTCGCCTATCCGCTGGACTTCAGCCTCTCGGGTCAGCTCAACCAGCGCAATACGCTGCGCTATGTCTGTGTGACGCTGGGGACTGCTGGGGAAGACGCACAGCCGTCCAACAACCGGGCCTGTACCAGCCTGGGGGCCAGCTTCAGCATACTGTCGCCCTTCCCCAACCCTGCGAATGAGGCTTTTGAGGTGTCGCTGGTGCTGCCGGGGCAGGAAAATGTGCAGATGCAGCTGATCAGTACCGCCGGTGCGCTCTTAAAAGATTTGACCTTCACCGATACCCGGGCCGGACTCAACACCTTTGTGCTGGATGTGGCCGAGATGGTCAGTGGCACGTACCTGCTGCGGATAAGCTACCGCAATGAGTCCAGCACCTACCGCCTGCAGGTCGGGCCCTGATTAAGCTGCCCTACCGATACCTTTATACCTTTGCCAAAGTTTTGAACTTTGGCAAAGGTCGTTTCTAAGCCGGGGCTGAAAATTGTACCATACATTGGCTGTAGTGGCAAGCTTCAGTCAGAGAGCGCTATAGAGATTTGAATTTTGAACTTTGGCGAGGGTTTTTGTATTCTTAGTTAAAAAAAAATATCCTATGGAAGCAGTGATTTTTTCCCCAAAGAATAAAGAAGAGCTGGAACTTTTGAGGCAACTGGCGAAACAAATGCGGATCAAAGCTACCGTGTTAAGTGAGGAAGATCTGGAGGATGCGGTACTCCTCAAGGGGATGTTGGAAGGTCGCACCGGGGAGGAAGCTTCCAGAGATGAAGTCTTTAAGGCACTCTCCTGATGCAGGTGGTGTTTGACCAACGCTTCCTCAGGGATCTAAAGAAGATTAAAAATCCTTCTCAAAAAAAGCAGATTACCGCAGCTATTGTAAAACTGGAAGAGGCTGATGATCTTGCTACTGTACAACACCTGCGGGCACTCAAGGGACATCCATCTGCCTACCGTCTTCGTGTGGGAGACTACCGCATTGGACTTTTCTTGCTTGATGATGCTACACTGGATCTGGTCCGAATTTTACACAGGAAGGATATTTATAAAAAATTTCCGTAGAGGTATCTGCCTGCTATCTTTGGTGAATTGCGCAGTTTGAGTTGGAAGGAGGCGACCGGAGAATGGACTTGTCTGGAATTAAGTCAGTGAGTGGAACCTTAAGCTGCCTGCCGCACACCTTTGCCAAAGTTTTGAACTTTGGCAAAGGTGCAGCCCCTGATTTTTTGTAAATTTTTGTCTTTTCAGATACTAAAGCGGTAGCGTACACGTTAATGTGGGATGTGTAAAAAAAAGATAGCGGAAAAGCCTTGTTTTACCAAATAAATAGTCTGCCCTAAGCGGCAACAAGGCTACGGAAATTTCCGTATGCAGCATTAAACCATATTGTCGGATAATTTTTTATTTCGATAAAGACTGGCAATATAGTTTGGTAAGGATTAGTAAAATGATTGCAATCCACTATCTTTGCAGCAATTTTTTTAGTTTTAAACAATAGCAAGCGAAATGGCGACAAGTCCCAAGTTAGATAAGGTAGATAGAAAGATTCTTGAAATCCTCCAGCGTAACGCCAAGATTACCAATGCCCAGCTTTCCAAGGAGATAGGCTTATCTCCGGCGCCCACTTTGGAGCGTGTCAAGAAACTGGAGCAGTCGGGTGTGATTGACAGTTACCATGCAAAATTGAACACGGCTAAGATTGGCCTGGGCATCAGTACCTTTGTACAGATCAAGCTTACCGGCCACGACAAAGAGAGTATCCGCACTTTTATAGAAGCGATCAACAAAATTGAGGAAGTGATTGAGTGCCATCACGTAACCGGTTCCAGCGATTTCATCCTGCGGGTGATCGCCAAGGACATCGCCTCTTACCAGCAGCTGATGCTGGACAAGGTGAACGAAGTACCGGTGGTAGACAGCCTGCAGTCGCTGGTGATCCTCTCCACTTTCAAAGACAGCAAGACCCTGCCCGTTCCTGAAGAGGAAAAGGTGAAGGTGTAAGGGCTGTCCTAGTCAGGCTTTCAGAACCCGGTCGGCTGCTGCTGTCCGGGTTTTTTCATTTTAGCCGCCACATGTTTTAGATCCCTTTAACCGGCTCCCTCTGGGCGGTTCCACCGGGATAACATGTGGGTAGCGTTTTGAATAAAAATCTTTACTCGGTTCCGTCAGGTACTTTCTGCGAATAAATGGATGCAGCCGTATTTGTCAAATCACATGGCGTACCCAAGGCACGCTAATCTTTCCTCAAATGTTTCTTCTACCTACATTAAGTCCCTAATGGGACTATGTAACTTGCATATCAGATTCAAGATAGTTGATAGGTCATAAAATATAAGGTCCCCTCCATATGTTTTACACGCTTTTTTAGTATCATAAGGTTTTTCCACCGTGGGCCTTTTGAAGGGGGAATTGTCTGAAATGCTTCCTCTCATATAGTGGAAGATGGACAGCATCCACAAATTCCCTATATTTCTTCAACAATAACCTCAAAACCCTATTGCCTGTAATACCTGTCACTCCTAATTTCCGTTTTTTTGTAATCTGTAATCTGTAATCTGTAATCTGTAATCTGTAATCTGTAATCTGTAATCTTCTACGTCAAAAACATCCAAATACGAGCTTATGAGCCAACCTACAGCATCGGAGGCCAGGGTCATCCTGCAGGCCGAAGAGATCAACCAGAAGATCAGGCGCATCGCCTACGAGATCTACGAAAGAAATTTCCAGCAGCAGGGACTGATCATTGCCGGCATAGAGGACCGGGGCTACGCCCTGGCCAGCCGCATCGCGGATACCCTCGACGAAATCAGCCACTTTCGCTATACGGAGCAGCGACTGCAGCTGGTAAGAGTAGCGTTGGAAAAGTTTACCTCCCGCCAGTGTTCGGTATCGCTAAGCTGTGCACTGGATACCCTGGACGGCAAGAGCATTATCCTGGTGGACGATGTGCTCAATACCGGCCGGACCCTGGCCTACAGCATGCGGCCCTTCCTGGAGCGTAACATCAGCCGGATGGAGATAGCCGTACTGGTGAACCGCAGCCACAGCAAGTTTCCGGTAGTGGCCAGCTATACCGGCTACGAACTGGCAACCACCCTGGAGGAACATATAGAAGTAGTACTGGACGGTAAGGAAGATGCGGTGTACCTGAAATAGTACAGCTGTTTATTTGATAAGTATACTAATTACTGCTGAAATTTATGGATTTGTAAAAAAAACTTACGTGGGCCTGTAGTGTTTATATTTTTTTAATGATATTATGGTGTAATTATCATACAGAAAGCATTAAGTTATTAAAATAAAAACTTACTTTTGTTACATAAACAAGATACCGGACATTATTTCAGCTAGTATACATGACCAGGGAATCCGCATCAGAGACGGCGTACAAAAAGCAGCTGGCAGCACTGCAGCAGGAAAAGGAAGCACTTGAGCAGGGCCTGGTCAAGCTCAGGAAGGAGAAATTTGCCCTGGCGGAAAAGCTGCACCAGCAGGAGCATAGCATGGAGCTCAACCACAGCGGCTGCTTTATCTGGAACCTGGCGGGCGAGGAGTTGTCCCTGTATTTCCCTATCAACAAAGTACTGGGCCGTGAGGTAGACGAGTCGGCGCTGCGTTACCCCCGACTGCTGGAGCTGCTGCATGTGGCCGACCGTTTTGCGGTGCGGCGTATGCTCTGGGAGCTTTCGCTGGGCGTCAGAGAGCGGCAGCAGCTCAAGGTATACCTGAAGGCTGCGGCAGGCGATGTTCCCCTGATCATCAGTGCCAGTGCCCAGCGTGACGAAAACGGCAAGCCGCTTAGCGTCTCCGGGAGCCTGACTGCCCTGCAGCCCGAAACAGCCCGCAACCTGCCGGCCTTCTACCTGAACCCTGCCCCCTTTGGCCTGCCCATATTCAGGGTGGACCGGCAGAGCGGTGAGCCGCTTTTCAGCAATCCGGCCGCCAAAGTACTCTGGCAGGAGCAACTGGGAGAGCAGGAGATACAGCATATCGGTGAGCTGATCGGTTCGGACCAGTGGCAGGAGTTGCACCAGCAGCTGGAGCAGGGCAGCATGGACCATCCCCTGGCGGTAAGTCTCGGAGAAGGCCGTGAGCTGCAGCTGTTTGCCGGAAACCCGGATCTGCCTTCAGTACTGGACATCATCCTGCTGGATGTGAGTGAGCTGCAGCAGACCATCAAAGAACTGCAGCAGGTCAATTTTCAGCTGGACAATTTTGTGTACCATGCCTCCCACGACCTGCGGGCACCCCTGCGGACCGTGTTGGGGCTGCTGGACATACTGCGTTCAGAGAGCAGGAAGGAGGAGCGCGAGCGCTGCGTCAACCTGATTGAAGGCAGCATCAAGCGCCTGGACAGCCTGGTGATAGACCTGCTGAGCATATCCCGGAACAAAAGAGGCAGGAATCCCCTGGTCAAAATCAACTTTATGGTGGAAGTGAACCTGGCGGTGTCCAACTTCTACCAGCTGGGCAACACCCGCAACCTGGAGATCAGGACCAAGATCAGCCAGCCCCATCCTTTTATCTCCGACCTGACGCGCATCCGCATTGTGCTGAACAACATCATCTCCAACGCCCTCAAATACCGGCGCTACGGTGCTGATCCCTCCTTCGTGGATATCCGCATCTGGGTGGATGCCGAGGCGGCCCATATCACGGTAGAAGACAATGGTGAGGGCATTGCCGAAGAGCAGTTGCCCCACATTTTTGATATGTTTTTCCGCGCCTCCGAACTCAGCGAAGGTTCAGGCCTGGGCCTCTACATTGTCAAAGATGTGCTGCAGAAGCTGGAAGGCAGCATAGAAGTCAGCTCGGTACAGCAACAGGGCACTACCTTCAGTATCCGCATTCCCAACCAAAAGCCTTAGGCTTTTCCTTTACTTTCTCTCTTTTCTGCCTGATTTTTGTAAACGGCTACAGCAAGCGGCGGCTATTTTTGACATACATTTGCGGCTGCTACATCTGCCGCTGATTAAGGCAATATTCTTTCTACCGGTAAAATGATCGGGCAAAGCTGTACGTTCTAGCAGTGAAATTGCCTGTATCGCTGGTTTCACACAATACTACATTTTGAAGAAAAGAAGCATTATTCTGGTCATCAGCCTGCTGCTACTCCTGGCAGCGGTATTATTTTATGTAGAGCACCGGCGCTCACAGCAGGACACCGTAGAACTCTGGTCCATGGTACCGGAAAGCGCTGCCCTGGTCTACGAAAGTGCGTCGCTGCCGGCCCACTGGGAGCAGCTGAAAAACAACCCGCTCTGGAGCTCCCTGCAGGAGGTGGAGACCTTCCGGCAGATGGACGCGCATATGCAGCTGATAGACAGCCTGCTGAACCTGCAGCAGTTTTTTACCTCGCGCCAGCTGCTGATCGGCATGCACGTGGTTTCCAAAGATGCCTTTGACTTCAGCTTTTATTTTGAAGTAGACAATAGCCGGGACTATAATACGCTGGTGCGGACCCTGAGGCGTTTTGAGACCATGGAGCATGTGCAGCAGGACAGCCGTATGTTCAACGGCTTCCGCATCCATGAGCTGACCGACCGGCGGAGCGGCAAACAGTTTTCCTATCTCCTGCATCAGAACATTTTCGCCGGAAGCTTTACCCCTTTCCTGGTGGAAGATGTGGTCCGTAACATAAAAACGGAGTTCAGGGAGCTGAGCTTCCGCCACCACAATGCATCCCTGGCGTCGGTGCCCAGCCTTACCGATGATGTGGGCAATCTGTACCTGAATAACGCGAAGCTACCCCTGCTGCTGTCGGTGTTTACCTCCAATGAGGTGCTGCCGCATTTGCAGCCGCTGTCGCACCTGAGCAGCGCCACCTTCCTGGATGCCAACCTGGGCGATCAGCAACTGCTGTTCAACGGGATCAGTAAGCTTCCCCTCCCCGCTGCCGTTGGGCAGCCGCAGGCTCCCTACTGGCTGGCTACCTTGCAGGAGGCAAGGCCTCAGCCTATAGCACTGCTGAACTATGTGCCGGAGAGAACCGCCATGCTGCTGCACCTGCAGGTAGGCCAGGGGCCGGCATGGCTGCAGCGGCTGTACGCACTGCAGCAGCAATCCGAAGATAAGCTGGCCCTGCAGACACTGCGCTACCGGCAGCACCTGCGCGAATACCACCAGGTGGATCTGCCCGACTACCATACCTGGCTGGGCAGTGAAATCGGGCTACTCTGGCTGGAGTCGGTAGATGTGGAAGCCCCGGACAAGGTGCTCATCCTGCAGGCGGCTGATACGGCCCTGGCCCGGCAGCAGCTGAACAGGCTGGAGAACAGGCTGAAGCCCGAAGGTGAACTGAGCTACCGCGAGAACTTTGCCGGCTATCAGATCGGGGAGATCAGTTATAAGGAGTATCCGGCCAGCCTGCTGGGGCCGATGGCGCTGGGCTTTGAGCAGACCTTTTACCTGATCAGCGAGCGCTATGTGGTTTTTGCCAACAGCATACGCGCCCTTAAGCGCCTGCTGGCCGACCGGGAGGCAGAAAACACCTGGGACAAGTCCATACAGGAAGTACGATTCCTGGAATCCTCCCTGGACCGGGCCAATGTCAGTCTCTTCGTCAATACTGCCCGCTGCTGGCGTTTGCTGGAGCGGCAGCTTTCTCCGGCCTGGAAGCAATTTGCCAGCCAGCATAGCAGCTTTCTGAAAAGCTTTGACCACCTGGCCGTACAGTTCAGCCGCTCAGAAGAAGATTTTTATACCAGTGTAGCCATTAGCTACCGCTCTATGGAGGCGGGAGGCAATGAGCGTGAGCAGTTCCGGGATGTCAGCCGCCTTTTTGTAGACCACCCTATACGGACTAAGCCCTTCGTGGTGAGAGACCATACCAACCAGACGCTGGAAGTGGTCTTCCAGGATGAGGCCCGGCAGTTTTACCTGGCAGAGCTCAACGGGGAGCTGCAGTGGAAAGATTCGTTGAGCGGGGATATCGTGGGAGAGGTCTACCAGATAGATTATTTTAAAAATGGCAAACTGCAGTACCTCTTTGCCACCGATAGCGCCCTGCACATTTTGGACCGCAATGGCGACTACGTATCAGGCTATCCCAGCTATATGCCGGAAGGCGTACAGATCAGGCACCTCAGCCTGGTGGACTATGATAACAGCCGTAACTACCGTTTCCTGCTGAGCGACCAGCAGGGCCGCCTCTGGATGTTTAACAAGGACCGGGAAGCCCTGGACGGCTGGAACCCCAACCAAAGTCTCAGCGCGCCACCTGCCACCGCGCCCTTTCATGTGCGGGTAGGCGAAAAGGATTTTCTGCTCGCCATACAGGAGGATGGGGAGATCTATGCCCTGAACCGCCGGGGGCAGCCCTATGCAGGTTTTCCGATCAGCCTGAGCCTGCCGGTACAGAGCGGAGCCTTTACCGAACTGGGTAGTTCTCCCGCCAAAACGGAGATCACCACCGTCACGAGTCAGGGAGAAGTGATTGCCTTCAACCTTTCGGGCAACATTACCAGGAGAGAGCAGCTGTACCGGCCTTCTTCGGAAACCCGCTTTCGCATCAGCGTGGATGCGCTGGGTAAGACCTACGTCATTGTGCGCCAGGACGAGCAGCTCTTTGGGGTGCTGGACCGGAACGCCAAGTTGCTGTTCGAGAAAAACTACATGAGCCCGGCGGCCCTGGCCAGCGGTATGCTGGAAGTACAGTACTATAACTTTGGCGCCGGTAATGAGCTATTTGCCGTTACCGACCAGGTACAGGAGTTTACCTACCTTTTCAACGGTCAGGGGACCCTGATCAAAGACCGGCCCATAGAAAGTCGCTTTCCGGTAGGCATACTGTACTTTGACAATGAGAAACGCTTTCAGGTCTTCCGCAACTTTGAAAACGAATTTTCGGTGCTCTCCTTTTCTATCTGAGTCCTTACATATTGGCTGAAGTGAAACACTGTCCGCCTACAGCGGTTGCTATGGTATAGATTTTTTATACCAAACCTACATATTATGGCACTTCAGGAGTTTAAAGTAGCCGGCAAAGCCGATCTGCAGCCAGGTGAAATGCGGCAGGTCAAGGCCGGTGATACCGATATTTTACTGGCCCGCTACCGGGATGAATTTTTTGCAACGGCAGCCCACTGCACCCACTATGGCGCACCCCTGGCCGAGGGAGCGCTCAACGGCAAACGGGTGGTCTGCCCCTGGCACCATGCCTGTTTTGATATCAGCAGCGGCCGCCAGATGGAGCCTCCCGGCTGCGACAGTTTGCCATCCTTTACAGTAGTGGTAAGAGGGGAAGCTATTTTTGTGCAACTGCCCGAGGACCCGCCTGCCCAGCGTATGGTACAGATGGATAAAGGAAATAAAGAAAGCGAGCAGCTGTATGCCATTATCGGAGGGGGGACTGCCGCCCAGTATGCTGCCGAAGCCCTGCGGGCGGAAGGCTACCAGGGGCGTATCCTGATGATCAGCCAGGACAAAGACCATCCCTATGACCGGGTCAATTGCAGCAAGGAATACCTGCAGGGTGAGGCCCCTGAAGAATGGATGCCGCTCCGTAGTGCTGACTTTTATGAGGAATACAGCATAGAGCTGATGCTGGACACGACGGTGGAAACACTGGATGCAGACAAGAAAGAGATCAGGCTGCAGCAGGGAGACACACTACACTATGACAAAGTGCTGATCTGTACGGGAGCTAAGGTCCGGAAACTGTCGGTAGCGGGCAGCGATCTGAAAAATGTATTCACCCTCCGTTCCCTGCAGGATAGCAGCCGGATACAGCAGGCCGCCAAGGAGGCAGACAGGGCAGTGGTGGTAGGGTCTTCTTTTATCGGGATGGAAGCCGCCTGGGGACTCGCTAAGCTGGGCTGTTCGGTCACCGTGGTCTCGCCAGAGAAAGTGCCCTTTGCCTCCAAATGGGGAGAGGAAGTAGGCCGTATGCTGCAGGAACTGCACGAAGAAAACGGCATTCAGTTCAGGCTGGAAACGAAAGTAAGCGCTATGGAGGGGAACGGGCAGGTAAAAAAGGTACAGCTGGAAAACGGCGAAACGCTGGCGGCTGACCTGGTGCTGATGGGCATAGGCGTAGACCCTGCTACCGATTTTGTGCAGGGGCTGGACATGAAAGAGGATGGCGGTATTGTCGTGGATGCGCAATTGTATGCCGGCAAAGATGTATATGCGGCCGGAGATATTGCCCATTTTCCCTATAAAGGCAATGAGGTGCGGATAGAGCACTGGCGGCTGGCCTGTCAGCATGGGCGACTGGCCGGAGAGAATATGGCCGGAAAAAAGAAAGCCTACGAGAGTGTGCCCTTCTTCTGGACTGCCCAGCATGGGGTGCAGATACGCTATGTCGGCTATGTCAAAGATTATGACAGGATCGTGGTAGACGGTACTATCAGCGAACGCAAGTTTATTGCCTACTATATCAAGGACGGTATGGTCAGGGCGGCGCTGGGCATACAGCGGGACCGGGAGATGGCCGCACTGAACGAACTGATCCGGATGGATAAAGTGCCGCCGGTCAAAGACCTGGAGAAGCATCAGGTCAGCCTGACGGAGCATCTCCACCAGCTGAGTACTGCTGCGCACCCTTAGCGGCGAAGAGGCTGATCAATTCCCGGGCCACCTTTGCGGGAGCGCTTTTCCCCTGCAGCACTTGTTGCTCCAGGACGGGCAGGGCTGCCTGTACCTCCGAATGTTGATAAAACAGCTGCTTCAGGTGATGGCCCAGGGTGTCATGCAGCCAGTGCAGCCGTTGATTCCGGCGTTTTTGCTCAAAATAATTATTGTCCTGCGTAAACTGTTGGTATGCCTGTACTGCCTGCCACAGTGCCTGTAAACCGGTTTTTTCCTGGGCTGAGCAGCTGAGTACCTGGGGAGCTACACCACTTTCGGGCAGGGGATAGAGGTGCAGCGCATTGCGGTATTCCTCGGCGGCCTGCTGTGCGGCCCGCTGGTTTGCTCCATCAGCTTTGGTGATCACCAGCAGGTCCGCCATTTCCATGATACCTCTTTTGATACCCTGCAGTTCATCCCCTGCGCCGGCCAGCAGCAGCAGCATAAAGCAGTCTACCATCTGGTGTACCAGGGTTTCCGACTGGCCTACGCCCACGGTTTCTACCAGGATGACATCATAGCCGGCGGCCTCGCAGAGCAGCATACTTTCGCGGGTCTTACGGGCCACACCCCCAAGGGTGCTGCCGGCGGCCGAAGGGCGTATGTAAGCGGTTTCCTGCCGGGCAAGATCGGGCATACGGGTCTTGTCGCCCAGTATGCTGCCCCGGCTGACTTCGCTGCTCGGGTCTACGGACAATACCGCCAGGCGATGGCCGAGCGAAATCAGGTAAGGGCCGAGGGCGTTGATAAAAGTGCTTTTGCCCACCCCGGGCACCCCGGTGATGCCGATCCTGAGCGACTGGCCGGTATAGGGCAGCAGACCTTCCAGTACGCGCTCTGCCAGTTGCTGGTCAGTATCCAGCGTACTTTCCACCAGGGTGATCGCCTGGCTCAGCACGTAGCGCTCGCCGGCCCTGATACCACTGATATATGCTTCTGCCTTAAGCCTGGGTCTGCTCATACTTGCCGTGCCTGAAAGTAAGATAAATGGCAAATGTCACAATTTAAGGTAAAATATCCTGGCGGGCTATCTTTTCTGCAAGCTTCTCTTCCGGAAGCAGTGCAATTCCAGTAAAACGCAGAATTGTGCAAGGGTTAAAGCTTAAGTAAAGTCTTTAAGTATTGGATATTAGGCAGTCACTATGCGGGTGGGGAAAGAAAAAATACAACAATAATTGTATTATATAAAGAATTTTTCAGTAAAAAGGCTGATTCAGGTGGTTAGATTTTACATTATAAATATATTTATTTATTTTTATAAATATTTTATAAGTACCATTGATCGGCTAATTCCTTCAATGATAAAGATTGGAAGGTACGATTGTAATTTTTTAAACTGATTCAGGTGGAAGTATTGAATGATTCAATAGAACTTAGCGTAGCTTTTTGGTATTTATTTGTACATAGCGCATACTTACGAAGAAAAAAATTATGAAGATCAGGAAAATGTTACAGAAAACTCTGATGCTGGGGAGTTTGCTGTTAGCTGTCAGCCACCTGTCGTACGGACAGGAAAGCCTTTTCCAGGTGCTGGCGGTGGATGGTTCGGTACAGTACAAAAGAGCAGAGGAATGGCAGACCCTGGAAGCAGGCGCTTCGCTTTTGCCCCAGGATATGATCAAGATTGATGGAGATGCTTATCTGGGACTGGTGCACCAGAGTGGCCATACCATGGAACTGAATAAATGGGGTACCTATGATGTCAGTCAGCTGAGCAGCCAGTTGGGACAGCGTAAACGTGAGGTAACCGCCAAGTATGCCGGTCTGTACGTCGGCAGCCTGAAATCAGGCGCTGCCAAACCGCAGATGTCGGTACTCAAGCGTTCTTCTGCAACCGGCAGGCTCAACGTATACCTGCCTAATTCTGTAGACGTGTTTAATGATGAGGTCATTGTCCGCTGGAACAATAGCGGCGCGATAGGCGAGCGGTACGAGGTGAAGGTCAAAAATATGTTCAACGAAGTGCTGGATGTGATTGAGGTAGACAGCACCAAGGCCCGCCTTAATTTTAACCATGAGAAAATTTCTCGGGAGCGCATGATCATCGTATCCGTCAACAGTAAAGAGTTTAAAGACCAGAAGTCCAATGATTACGGCATGAAGCAGCTGACGCCCGAGGAAGCCGCGCCTATTGCCCGCGAACTGAACGAACTGAAGCTGGAAATCAGCGGTCAGCAGTCGGCCCTGGATAAGCTGATCCTGGCCTCTTTCTACGAGCAGAACAGCCTGATGGCCGATGCGCTTACCAGCTACGAGGACGCCATTGCCCTGGAGCCTGACATCCGCGCCTTCCGTACCGCTTATGAGCAGTTTATCTTCAGGAACGGACTGGACAATTAGCTGACCAGGTATACCCCCAGCTACAAGCTCCGATAATACATTTTCTTCAGGATCAACAGAATTGCCGGTATAACTACCGGCTTTTTTTGTGGGTTTAGCGTTCGGCTGCCTGCGGCATCTTCCGTAAAATTGTCATAGTTTTGCCACCTTGCATTCCCAGACCTGCAGCACAATAAGCATGAATGAGACGATAGAAAAGCTGGAAAGACTGGATCAGCAGTTATTCCTTTTCCTGAACGGCCTGCATACGCCCTGGCTGGATACCCTCATGTACTGGATCAGCCTGAAATACACCTGGTTTCCCTTTTACCTGCTATTGATCGTATGGCTCAGCTGGCAGTACAAATGGCCGGGCTTCCTGATGCTGCTGACCATGGTCGCGGCGCTGGGCCTGGGCGACCTGGTCACTTCCGGCTTTATGAAACCCTTTTTTGCACGGCCGCGCCCCTGTCATGAACCGCTATTGCAGGGGATGGTGCATGTGGTCAGTGGTTGCGGGGGGCGCTTCGGCTTTGCCTCTGCCCATGCTGCCACTACCTTTGCCCTGGCAAACAGCATCTGGCTCCTGCTCAGGTACTGGTCACGCTGGTGGGGGCTCACTTTTGTATGGGCTGGCCTGGTGGCCTACAGCCGGGTTTACCTGGGGGTCCACTATCCGGCAGATATCATCATAGGCGCCCTTATTGGCATATTGATCGGCTGGTTGATGGTACAGATACACCTGTGGCTGAGCCGGCGCCTCAGCGGGAAGCCCCTTAGCAGCCGCTACCTGCCCCGTTGATAGCCGATTTCAGGATCCGGCCTGTCGGCGCATGATGCGGCTGATGTATTTGCCGATCACATCAAATTCCAGGTTTACCAGATCGCCTTCCCTGAGCTGGTGAAAATTGGTATGCTGGTAGGTGTAGGGTATGATGGCTACCCTGAAGCCATTATCTCCGGCATTGAAGCAGGTGAGGCTGACGCCATTGACGGTGATGGACCCTTTTTCTACGGTCATGTAGTCGTCCTGTTCAGGGGTAAAAGAAAAGTCAAACAGCCAGCTGCCGGCTTCTTCCTGTATGCTGGTACACTGGCCGGTCTGGTCCACATGCCCCTGCACGATATGCCCGTCAAAGCGGCCGTTAGCGGGCATGCACCTTTCCAGGTTTAGCTTGCTGCCGATGCTGAGCTTTCCCAGGTTGCTTCTCTTGAGCGTTTCGTCAATAGCCGTGACCTTGTAGGTGCTGCCCAGTACCTCGGTAACGGTAAGACAGACACCGTTGTGACAGACGCTCTGGTCTACTTTGAGCTCGGGGGCCATTTGGCTGTGGATTTCAAAATGCTGGTTGCTTCCTTCCCGGATGATATTGACAACTTCTCCTATGGATTCTATGATTCCTGTAAACATGCTGGCTTGATTTATTGCTATGCAAACTAAATAAAAGCAGCAGAAGTTGGCCAGCACATCTGAAAAATTCTCATTAGCGCCTGGCTGACTGTGCCAGTCCGGAAGGCGGAGCTTTCAGAAACTCCAGCAGGTCGGCCATCTGCTGATGGTCTATCTGGGCTTCCAGGCCGGAAGGCATGGCTGAATATTCGGAGGCATGCAGCTTTTGTATGTCACTACGCTGTATACTGCTGGTATTACCACCAAGGTCGGTCAGGGTAAGCGCGCTTACTGACTCCGTACTGATGATGCCGGACATCGTGCGGCCGTTATTCAGGGTGACCTCCCACAGCTCATAGCCATCGGCAATAGACTTGTTGGGCATGAGGATATCCTCCATGATGGCATTTTTGCTGCGGTTACGGACGGTAGACAGGTCAGGGCCGATGGCTGTACCGTCGTCTGCAAAGGTGCGGCCTGCA
>CAZFFW010000038.1:0-22994 GCA_964518125.1 uncultured Porifericola sp. | reverse complement strand
CTGCAAAGGTGCGGCCTGCATAGGCGCGGCCTGCATAGGCGTGACAACGGGCGCAGGACTGTTCAAAAACAGTTTTTCCGGCCAGTGCGTCACCACCAAGGGAAAGGGCTGGCTGGTATGCCTGCACTACGGCCGCCTCATTGGGCTTGCCCGAAGCCAGTAACTGTCGTGCCTTGTTTCTTACCGAGGCAAAGTTATGGTTCATCAGGCGTACACTTCTACGCCAGCCGATGGTGGAGGGATCTACCTGTTCCTGCTCCACTGCGTCCAGCAGGAGCAGCATGCGTGCTTCGCTGCTGCCGAAGATATTGATGGCCTCATCGCGGAGTTCAGGCGTGAGGCTGGGCCACTGATCCAGTACAAAAGTACAGGAAGCGATATCCTGGCTTTTCCCCAGGCTTCTGATGGCGGCCTTTTGCACCGCTACGGCTTCCTGCGGCTGTATGACAGCGCTCAGCTGGCTGCTGTAGTCCTCAGGGGCCGCAGTTGCCAGCAACTGAATGGCATCGGTGCGCCATTCGGGATCAGCTTTACGGTCATTCAGCGCCCGTGCTGCCAGGCTGATGCTCGGCTGGAGTAACCTGCCTTCCGGTAAACCTATGGCCGCCAGCAGGTCCATGCCTGCCCTGCGCAGCGGGGCGGGCGTATCCGGGCGGAATAATGCCAGCAGCTTTTGCTGGTACTGTTGCTGCCCGGGCAGTGCCTCCTGGCGCGCTGCCAGTCCGTCGGCAAGCCCTCGGAGTGCGGCTGCTTTCCAGTCATAGGGCTGGCTGACATGGTGAGAGGAAGCCAGGCTGATCAGTTGCTCTATGGCCTCTGTGTTATCAGAACGGCTGATGACACCGGCCAGCTTACGGAAAAAAGGAGCGGCATCGGCAGTAGTCAGCTCACTGACGGCCTGCTGCAGCCATTGTGTTTCTATCCCATCGGCAGCAGAGAGGGCTGCATACTGCACCCACTCATCGGCGACATCACGGCGGAGTACGCTCCACACGATCTCCCGGGCCTGGGGTTCATCCAGTCCGCCCAGCGTACAGATGAGCTGAAAACGTACTTTGGCATTTTGGTCTTCGGCCAGCGGGTAGAGCGCTTCTCTTAGACCGGGCTGAGCTTCCAGGTGCAGCTCGGCGATCCTGATGGCATTTTCACGGATGCCGGCTTCTTCGTCCTGCAGGGCCTGCCTGAGGGTCGCTTCATCCATCAGCCCCAGGCCCTGCAGTGTCCAGAGGGCATGTACCCGGCCTACCGCTGCGCTATGGGAAACTGCCATCTCCTGCAGCTGTCCGGCGACTTCAGTAGCTTCCCGGTCCAGCAGGAGCCGCTGGGCATGGCGGCGCCACCACAGGTTGGGATGGGCCAGCTTTTCTACCAGCGCCGCAGCGTCGGCAGTTCCCATATTAATCTCCTCTGTAGAGGAGAGGGCGGGAGCCGTTTCTGGTACTATGCGGTAGATACGGCCCATATCGGTACCATTGTACAGCTGTCCTGAATTATTGACTTCTTCTGACATCCACTCAGGGTGTTCTACGATCTGCCGGTAGTAGTCTATCACGTACAGTGCCCCATCGGGACCCACGTAAAAGTTGACCGGACGGAACCAGCTGTCTTCTGAGGCCAGAAACTCACTGTTTTCCAGCAGGCGGTCGGCCGCGAAGGTAGCGCCCCGCTCGGAAATCACATCGGCATGCACCAGGTTATGCACCGGTTCTGCCACAAAGGTGACCTGCCTGAATGGCTCGGGGAACAGGTTGCCCTGGTACCAGCTGACGCCACAGGCAGAAGTGATGGTGCCCACATCGGTCAGAAGCTGATGCTCGGGGTTTTTGGTGACCGGAAAGACTTCCACGCCCTGCCCGTAGGTAGGCATGTAAGCAGTGGCATCCGGGATTGCCAGGTGAGGATTACGCTGCAGGTAGCGGGCAGCGATGACTTCATGAAACAGGTGATGGGCATTGCTGTTCAGGATCTGGTGTCCCCAGGCATCAAATGCCATCCCAAACTGGGATTCGCCAGACATGGCCTCCAGCTGGTAAGTGTCCGGGCGGAAGCGCACGTTACGCCCGTCGGCATTGCGGGGCAGGCGCACCTCCGGCTTATCGGGAAAGATGATCTCGTCCCCTTCTCCCCCAAACTTATCAGGAAAAAACTTGGTGGAAACAGTGCCCTCATGGGCCAGGTAGATCCAGTTGTCCAGCCCGAAGACCGGCGAGTTGAGGTTGTGCTGCGGGTTGGAGCGGGCGAAGCCGGTCAGCATCTTTTCTTTGATATCAGCTTTGCCATCTCCGTTGCTGTCTTCCAGGTACCATACATCAGGCGCATCCGTCACGATGACACCCTTTTTCCAGCGGGTAATGCCCGTAGGGAGAATGAGGCCTTCGGCAAAAAGGGTCGCTTTGTCCGGTAGGCCATCAGCATTGGTGTCTTCCAGAATTTTGACCTTGCCCGAACCTGCCACATCCAGCGGGTAGCCGTGCATTTCCACTACGTAGATACGGCCATCCTCGTCTATTTCCATGGCTACCGGGTCTGCGACCAGCGGCTCAGAGGCAAAAGCTTCAATCCGGAAGCCATCCATCAGTACAAAGCCGGGCAGGGCAGCACGGGCTTCGGGCGATATAGGGTCAGGCGACTGACAGGCAGTGCTCAGAAAGATGATCAGGAGGTAGTAATGTAGCGTACGCATGGATTTATCAGTATAGGCCTGGTTAGGTGCTTGTTTGATTCTATTAATTTAGTGCTTATTGAAGACCCTAGCAAGCAAAGAATAGCAGTAAAGGGGAAATTTGCCGTAGCAGCCAGAAGCGGGATAAGACATAGGTAAAAATAATGAAATACCTATGATAAAAAATTGATCACGTCTGCGATCTGTAGTAAATTGCACGTAATTTATGGCCTGAAAACATTTTTAACGGAATAATTTTCGGTAATTTTCAGTTTTGACTGAATGTAAAGAGGTCTTGCAGATCTGAAATGGAGCGTGATCGCAACAGTAAAAATTATCCCTATGAGTATCATGTCATCTGACCCACGAGAAAAACTGGATATTATCCGCGAACTGATAGAAAAGAAGGGAATCCGTATTTTTCCACTCCTTGAGGATATCCCTATTGCAGTATGTGTTACTGACAGGCATGGTATGTTCAACCTGTTCAATGACCATTACTGCAAGCTGTACGCTTATCAACCGGAGGAGTTGCTGGGCAAGCATTTTACGCTGGTGGTGCCGGAAGAAAAAAAGGCCCTGCTCAGTCAACTGCATGATGACTTTATAGCCCATAAGTACGAAATGCAGGGTGAATGGGAGGTGCTGACCAAAGACCAGCAGCTGGTTAAAATCCTGGTGTCGGCGGCCTACGTGGAAGATGATCAGCAAAACCCCTTTAAAGTTACTTTTCTGGTAAAACTCATCAAGCATGATGAACTGGTGCACCGGCTGGATCTGACCATTGGCTTTTTGCAGCAAGAGCAGGCGGTTTTTTCGGATCAGCATATGCTCTTCCATGACCTGCAGCATTCGCTGCCGGAGAACTTTGGCCTGAGTGACCTGCTGGGCATGTCGGAGGCAGAATCAGGGCGACGGCAAAGAGTAGAGATGATCCACCGGCAGGATCGGAGTGCGGTAGATGTGATGGAACTGCTCTACGGCCTGCAGCAGATGGAAAAAAAGCTGTATATGCTGGAGCGTCGCCGCTTCGACCTGGTGAAAATGATCAGGAAGCTGTTGCTGGAGAGTACCCATGTTTTCCAGGAAAAGAATATCAACCTGTCCATGACCATCGTCGACAGCAATACTTATGACATGCAGGATGTGCCCCTGGAAGGCGATGCGATATTTTTTGAGCTGATGCTGCAGAACCTGTTTTTCTACATGTTGAGAGCGACCGAAGAGGAGGGCTTTGTGCGAATACAGATTGAAAGAAATGATCATGTGGCCATCAGGATCTTCAACGAATCAGGCAAAAGCCAGCGTCAACCGCTGCGTGAGGAGGAAGAAAACCGTACCCGCCACCTGGCCTTCCTGGTGGTACGCGCCCACGGAGGGGATATTACCTTTTCTTCTTCTGCGGATGGGAAGCAGAAAGTAACTATCTGGCTTCCGAATAATACCTGATATAACTCCCTTATCCGGGCGTTTAGCCCTCTACAACTCCTTATTGCTATCGCGGCGGGTAAACAATCAGTACCATGCGCCTAGTTATAAAGGTATGGCATCTGTATTATCGCTGATTATTATTGTGAGCCTCTCTGTGCTGGTAACCCGCTTTGCCACCATGGCCCTGATCCATACCGGGCTGTCGAGGCAGGCCGCGGAGTTTCAGGCACGGTCGGCATTTACCGGTGTTGGTTTTACGACCCGTGAATCAGAACGTATCGTAGGGCATCCTGTACGCAGACGCATTATCATGCTGCTGATGTTACTCGGAAATGTAGGTATTATTTCGGTACTGGCTTCCCTGGTACTGGCCTTTGTGGACGAACAGGCCACTGCGCTGGACTGGCTGAAGAAAGTAGGCACCCTGGTAGGTGGTATTGCCCTGCTTTGGGGGCTCTCCCGGAGCAGCCTGGTCAATAAGGCTTTGTCCCGCTGGATCCACAGCCTGCTGCTGAAATATACCGATATCAAGGTAAGAGACTATGCCGGGATACTGCATCTGGCGGGTGATTACGAAATCACCGAAATGCTGGTAGAAAAGGATCACTGGATGGCCAACCGCCGTCTGGGGCAACTCAGCCTGCGGCAGGAGGGGCTCAACCTGATTGGCCTGGAAAGAGAAGACGGTAAATACCTGGGGCTCCCCAGCGGAGATACCCTGATTATGGAGGGAGATACCCTGATCATGTATGGCCGGGAATCAGCATTAAAGCAGCTTAACGCCCGCAAAAGAGGCAGGGAAGGTATGCTTGACCGGCAAAAGGCCGTGGAAGAAAACAAAAAGGCCCAGCAGGAAGAAATCAGGGCTGAAAATGAGGTGCTGCAGGAAAACGAATAATAAATTTTTTCATCAAAAAAATATAATTTTTATGAGTGTTACTGACGATAAAACATACGGAGTATCCAGAAAAAGATTTCTGGTGGCGGGCGCAATTGCCGGTCTGGTAGCCGTGGTCATCAATAATATTTACCAGTTAAGTTATACTGCCATTACCGGATATGCAGAACCCATGGTCATCAACCTGATCACTGTTAGCCTGGCTTCCTTTGTACCCATATTCCTGGCTGCTTTGGTTTACTATTTCCTGGCAAAAAATACCAGCCAGCCTACGCTGATTTTTGTGATCGTGACCATCTTCATGACGATCTCCAGCATGGGTGCTATGGCGGCCCCGGTTTTTCCGGACAGGGATGCCATTGACAGTGATTTTTATGGCCTGGCGATTCCCATGCATTTTATAGCAGGCGGTATTGCGGCTGTTGTGATACCTGTTTACGTGACCAGGGGGCGAAGAAAAGCGGATGTCAAGGAGCACGCTTAAGATAGCTTACTACAGAGATCTTCCAGTGGCGGGTCAAAGGACTCGCCAAAAATCTCAAAATGGACCTTGTCGCCGATTTCTTTGGCTACGTTGGTCTTTTTGATCATTTCCTGGTAGGTTTTGTAACAGGCTAAGGCATTTTTGAAGGCGCTTACATTTTCTTCTGAGAGCGCTACGATGCAGTCAACCTCCTCTGCGGTAGAGTTTTTGATACGGAAGCCATCCGGCTTTTTGAATTCAGGGTCGCCATTATCTTGAATGGTGAAAAAAGCCAGCCGTTTCAGGTAAGCTGCTCCTGCATCTTTCAGGTTCAGGTACACATTCTTGGCGACGGCATGCATCACCAGGTGATCATGAAATCCACTGATGCCATGTACCGGGTAAGATACCAGGATATCGGGCTGTATCCGGCGAATATGCTCAGCTACCACCCGCTCAATTTCCCTGGGGTCCATGTGTTTGAGACCGCTGTCGGGCAGGTCCAGCACTGTCATGCCGCTGAGGCCGAGGGTCTTTTCAACCTGCAGCATTTCCTCATAGCGGATCTGCCCCATCTCCTCTATGCTTATTCCAAGGCGGAAGCGCTGTTTGGTAGCTCCACCGCGGGTAAGTGTGAGCAGGTAGACTTCATGCCCCTGCTGTAGTTGGGCATGCATAGCCCCGGCGGGTCCAAAGGATTCATCATCAGGATGGGGAAAAACATAGAGTATTTTCATGTGTACAGTTTTCAGTATTTAAATTATCTAAGTGGCTGGCTGATTGATCATACCGTAGCCAGGTATTCGTGGATCATTTTGATGGCCATGGCCCCTTCGCCTACTGCCGAAGCAACCCGGTTCATGGCCCCTGCCCGCACATCTCCAGCGGCCAGTATGCCAGGAATGTTGGTTTCCAGCAGGTAGGGCTCCCGCTGCAGTTTCCAGTGCATGGGAAACTGCTTGTACTTCATGAGATCGCGCCCCGTTTCCACAAAACCTCTGCTATCTTTGATGATATCCAGGTTGATCCAGTCAGTGAGCGGGCGGTTACCGATGAAGACGAAGAGTGCGGCAGCGGCTACATTTTTCTTTTCTCCACTTTCACTGTTTTGCAGGACGAGGGTTTCCAGGTGCCCCTCACCACTGGCTTCCACCACCTCAGTAAAGCCCAACACCTCAATATTGGAGGTCTGGTTGATCTGGTCTATCAGGTACTGCGACATGGAAGAGGAAAGGTCCGGCTTGCGGACTACGATACATACCTTGCAGGCATAATTGGCCAGGTACATGGCGGCCTGTCCGGCAGAATTACCGCCTCCTACAATATAAATATCGCGGTCTTCGCAGGCGTTGGCTTCCGTGGTGGCGGCGCCATAGTATACGCCAGCCCCGGTAAAGTCATGTACTCCTTTAGCCTCCAGTTTCCTGTAGTCAACCCCGGTAGAGATGATGATGCTGCGGGCTTTGATCTCGCTGCCGTCAGAAAGCTGGAGTATCTTATAATTATCACGTAAACTGATGCCATTAACCTGCACCGGCGACAGAAACTCGGTTCCCAGCCTCCTGGCCTGCGAAATAGCCCGCCGGGTGAGGTCTGCACCGCTCAGGCCATTGGGAAAGCCTAGGTAGTTTTCTATGCGGGAACTGGTGCCTGCCTGTCCTCCGGGAGCCCGTTTTTCTATGAGCAGTGTCCTGAGTCCCTCCGAACCACCGTAGACAGCGGCGGCAAGTCCGGCAGGCCCTGCACCGACAATCACCACATCGTACAGGTTTTGGGTGGCTTCTACTTTCATGCCTATTTTACTGGCTATACCATCAATGGTAGCCGAGGGCAGGGGGGCATTATCTTCAAAAATAACCGCCGGCAGTGTTTTCTCATCCAACTGGTGGAGTTCCAGCAGTTCTCTGGCTTTATCGTTTTTTTCTATGTCCAGCCATTGGTAGGGAATTAGGTTTCCGGCCAGGAAATCCTTGATTTCGTGCGAACGAGGGTTGTACTGGTAGCCGATCACTTTTATTCCCTGAAAGTCGGGTACATACTGCATCTGCCAGGCCTCCAGCAGGTCACTGACTACCGGGAAAAGCTTTTCTTCCGGCGGGTCCCAGGGCTTGTTGAGGTAATGGTCCAGCTGTACATCATTGATGGCTTTGATGGCTGCCTCTATGTCCGAATAGGCGGTCAGCAGTACCTTTTTGGCTTTGGGAAAAAACTTACGGGCCTGCTCCAGCATTTCCACGCCCAGCATACCGGGCATACGCTGGTCGGAGAGGAAGAGGGCTACTTCTTCCCCCTGTTTTTTGAGTTCGGGCAGGGCGTCCAGTGCTTCCTGAGGATTTTCAGTACTCATGATGCGGTACTCGCTGCGGTACTGCTGGCGCAGGTCACGGCTGATGGCCCTCAGCACCTGAGGGTCGTCGTCTACGGCAAAAATAATGGGGCGTTTCATAGGGTCAGGATGCTGGGATTATCGAGTAAGGTAATGTAACAGCTGATTGCTCTTTTTCAGGCTTCGTTAAAGCGTATCGTAAAGATGGTTTTTCCCGGTTCGGATGTTACCTCTATAGTCGCCTGGTGCTGGTCAATTATTTTTTTAGCAATGTCCAGTCCCAGCCCGGTTCCCTTGCCTACGGCTTTGGTCGTAAAGAAGGGGTCAAAAATGTGCCCGAGCATATCGGGAGGAATACCGCTGCCGTCGTCCTGGATTTTGACTTCTACCTTACCATTGTGGCGGGCAGTAGCCATGATGAGGGTGCCGCCTTTTTCCATGGCATCTATGGCATTGTCTATCAGGTTGGTCCACACCTGGTTAAGTTCGCTGACGAAGGCCTTGATCTTGGGTAAGTCAGGCGCGTATTCTCTTACCAGTTGGATGTTCTGCTGCCGTAGCTTATGGCCAAGCATGGTCAGGGTATTGTCAATACCTTTGTGCAGATCAATGGCTTCTTTGTCGGTTGCCCTATCCATATGGGAATAGGTCTTGACAGACTGCACCAGGTCCGAGATACGGGTAGACGCCTGCTCAATTTCGCTGACCATTTTTTCGGTAGTAAGGATGTTATGCAGCCAGCGGATCACCTGGGCGAGGTATTGCTGGTGGGTGATGTCGCTGACCTCCTCCAGG
Source organism: uncultured Porifericola sp. (assembly GCA_964518125.1). GTDB lineage: Bacteria > Bacteroidota > Bacteroidia > Cytophagales > Cyclobacteriaceae > Catalinimonas. Next base: position 14,419 of record CAZFFW010000038.1, on the reverse strand, counting down.
TCGGATACGTTGAAGCCAAAGTCTACCATGGTTTCGGCAATGTCAAAACCATCCTCTATACCCAGGTCTTCCAGCCATTCGGCAATTTCGTCTTCCTGCTGGCTACGCTCCAGCACGCTCAGGTGTTGCTCGGGGGGCTGGTTGAGGCGGTTGAAGAGTATGCTGTTGATCTCATCCACCTGATCAGAATCCAGCCTGACCGAGATGATCTGCTTAAAACTTTCCGGGGTAGTGCGTAGGTGCTTTCTCAGGGAAGCCGAAGAGCGGACGATGGCTGAGGCCGGGTTATTGAGTTCGTGGGCCAGTCCGGCCGAAAGCTTGCCCAGGGACATCATTTTGTCGTCCTGCTGCTGCCGGCGGGTGAAGTCACGGGCGCGGGTGGTCATGACCGCTACCAGCGCCTGTACCATTTCGTGGCTATACTGTTCCATTTCCTGGAAATGCTCTTTGTGCAGGCTAAAGATGGCGGCAGGTGACAGTGCGATGCCAAAGCCTACCGCTTCTTTCATCCTGGAGTAGGGCAGTACGCCGGTAATGTCTCCTTTTTCCAGTACCTGCATGTCTTTGAGCTGTTTGCCCTGCAGTGCTTTTAGCTGTATGCTACCCTGCAGAATAATCAGCATATGATCAACCGGGTCGCCCTTTTTAAAGAGGTAATCGCCGGGTTCCAGTTGCCGGAGCTTTCCTTTCTGTACAAGCCACTGCAGATGCTCATCCTGGAGTGGTTCAAAAGCGGATACGGTGCGGAGCGCAGTAAAAATTTCAGTTTCTGTCATGTAGCTTTTGTTGAAATAGATAAATACCGGCGATCAGTTTTCCGCCACCAGGTTCTCCACCATTTTTTTCAGTACTTTCTTGGCTGATTTCAGCTCTTTTTTATCAATACCGGCGGTAGCTTCTTTGGTGGTTTTTTTGACAATGCGGGAAAGTTCCTCCTGCAGTGAAGCCCCTTCGCTGGTAAGGAAAATCAGCTTGTTCCGGCGGTCACTTTTGTCGGCGCGTCTTTCCACCAGGCGGCGCTTTTCCAGGTTGTCTATCAGGTGGGTGATGCTGGCTTTGTTTTTATTGGATACATCGGCCAGTGACTGCTGGGTCTGTCCGTCAATTCTCCAGAGGCTGGCCAGAATTGCCCATTGCTCGCCAGTAACCTGGTAATCACTGAGCTGCCGGCTGATTTGGTTGCCCAGCAGGCGGGAGGCTTTGCCCAGTACGGTAGAGAATGAATTTTCCACTTTGATTTTTTTACCCATAACTTTCTGTTGGATATTCAACTACCAATAAATATAGTCCTTCTCGTTGAGATGCAAAAAGTTAATCAGTATATTCTATACTGGTGGGCTAGCTTTATTTTGCCCGAAAGAAGCGTATATTCGCAGTTTCAATTTATTCATGAATCCTTAGTCCAATGCCTTTTGAAGACAATTATAAGCATAAAGGGATGCGGCGACAGCTGGTCAGTAAGGTCCGCGGCAAGGGGATCACTGATGAAAGGGTGCTGAAGGCCATGGGCGCAGTTCCCCGCCACGTGTTTTTAGATAATGCTTTTCTGGAGCATGCCTACCAGGATAAGGCTTTTCAGATAGGAGAAGGGCAGACCATCTCCCAGCCGTATACGGTGGCTTTCCAGAGCGAGCTGCTGCAGGTAAAGCCCGGCGAGAAGGTGCTTGAAATTGGTACCGGTTCCGGCTACCAGTGTTCTATCCTCATGGAACTGGGCGCCAAGGTATATTCTGTTGAGTACAACTGGCCTTTGCATCTGCGGGCTAAAAGTACCCTGAAGGAACTGGGATACAAGCCTACGCTGATCCACGGTGACGGCACCAAAGGGCTGCCCGTATATGCGCCTTATGACGGGATCATCGTAACGGCAGGGGCACCCAGCGTACCGCTCACGCTGATCGAGCAGCTCAGGGAGGGAGGCAGACTGGTGATACCCGTAGGTGACCGCCGATCGCAGAAGATGCTGCTCATCACCAAAGAAGCGGGCGGTAAAGTGAGCAAGAAAGAATTCAATTACTTCAGCTTTGTGCCTCTGCTGGGCGAACACGGCTGGGAAAACGACTAAAGAGTTGCTAGTAATCAGCAGCTTCCGAAATAGCTGCGGCGGGCTGGCGATGGACCAACTTCTGCTGCGCCTGCTTCAATGTAGGGAGTTTTATACTTGTACTACCAAAATATTCATATGTCATTAGCACAAAAATCGGTTAAAGCCTCTATGACGACCATGACCGAGATGGTCTTTCCCAACGATACCAATGGGCTGAACGGCCTGATGGGAGGCCGACTACTGTACTGGATGGATATCGTTTCGGCAATTGCCGCCCAGAAACATGCCAACAGCCTGGTGGTCACTGCTTCGGTGGACAATGTCTCTTTTTCGCACCCTATCAAAATAGGGAATGTGGTTACGCTGAAGGCTCAGGTCACCCGCTCTTTCAATACTTCAATGGAGGTGCACATAGAAGTAAAGGCGGAAGATGTACCAAACGGCCGGATAGTAGAAAGCCACCGGGCTTTTTTTACGATGGTAGCCGTAGACATGGAGGGTAACAAAATTAAAGTGCCGGAAGCCATACCTGAGTCTGAAGAAGAAAAAAACCTTTTTGAGAGTGCGCTGCGCCGCCGGCAATTGCGCCTGGTGCTGGCCGGCAGGCTGAAACCTGATGAAGCACACGAACTGCGTTCATTGTTTGATATCAAAAAATAAGCATCTGATGAAGCAAGATGAAGACCTGTCGTTTCTTTCCTTTTTTCTAAACGAAGCAGTGTACCTTATCCCTGAGCCGGAGCCGGTGTACAAAGAGCAGGCAGAGCAGCCGGAAGCAGTGATGCCGGAGGCTCCGGAAGACCCACCTGTTCCGGAAGGCAAAGAGGAGACACCCCAGCCCTTATCTGCACCTGAACCACTCACGCCACCCGATTTCCAGGGGCTTAACCATCAAGAAGTGCTGGTGCTTTTTCATAACAGTGATACAGAGCAGATGCCGGCGGAGGATTATGCGCTGCTGCAAAAGATACTTTCTGCCGTAAAGTATGCTATGGAGGATATTGCCTTATGTAACTGGGCGATTCTGGAAAGACAGCAGGAACAGCGAAAGGATATATTTGAGTCGCTGCAGCTGGTGCAGAGCCAGAAGATAGTGGTGTTTGGCGCTTTGCCCTTGGCCTGGTCGCTCAGCCATTTTTTCAAAAAATATGACATTAGCCGGGAAGGTAGTGGTAAGCATTTGCTGCAGGCGGATGATTTGTCTAAAATTGCACAAAATAGAGAATTGAAAGTAAAATTATGGGATTCTCTCCAGCGACTTTTCACCTAAGCCGATGCCTATGCTACAGTGTAAGCTGTTCAAAACTTATTTTTACGAAAAGCGACAAGCGTGTCGGCTTTTCGTCGCACTTCCCTTCCTTTTGATACTCCTGGTTGCCGCTACCGATGCCAGCGAACCTGTGCCCAAGGTAGCTGACCTATCGGTAGAAATGGCGGTAGACAGCCTGCTCTGTGTAGCTCACCGCTTACAGGGAATACCTTATCGCTACGCCGGTAAAAATGAAAACGGCTTTGATTGCTCGGGCTACACCCGCTATGTGTATGCCCAACTGGGGTTTGACCTACATGCTTCGGCAGCGACCCAGTTCCAGCAGGGGGAGGAAGTGCCTGCCGATTCGCTGCAGCAGGGCGACCTGCTTTTCTTCCGCAACAGCCAGGGCAGGATCTTTCATGTAGGGCTGTATGTGGGCACTGAGCAGGATAGAAAAGCCTTTATCCATGCCTCCAGCAGCCGTGGTATTGTCAAAGACTACCTGGACCAGGGCTATTTTCATAAACGTTGGGCAGGGGCGCGCAGAATTATTCCATAAAGTGCAAGTTTTACTTGCTAACTTGGTGGCTATCTATTTTCTTTGTGCTCCCATTCGGAAAAGACGATTTCCGATTCATTTGCTGGAGTGGCGGAACTGGTAGACGCGCACGTTTCAGGGGCGTGTGAGGTTACACTCGTGCGGGTTCGACTCCCGCCTCTAGCACTGATAAAGCCCGGAGCAGTAATTTGTTCCGGGCTTTTCTTTTTCCACAATATTTCACTGCTTTTCTAACAATTTCCCGGATTTTTACAAACTTTTCAACAAAACAGCACGTTGGTAGAAAGCTTTTCGCAATTGGTGCGCAAGTGTTAAAATCTCTATTGAGATTTGCATAAAGAAAAATCAGATACGATATGGCCACTGTGTCCAGATTTCACGAGCAAATTACATGGCAAAGTAACCGCAAACGGCTGGAAGCCATCCGATTTCACCGGATGAGCGATTTTGCCAGGCGTAACGGTTTGGTCACCCCGCTTGATTATTTCCTGCCTGCCCTGAACCTGGGGCTGAAAATGAGCGGCTTACTGTACCTGGGGAAAAAAAATGCCCTTGATCTACGACTGAAAGAGCATGAGTTATTTTACGAGCATCTGCCGGCATCTTTTGACGGCTACCGGGTGTTACATCTGACTGACCTGCACCTTGACTGCCTGCCCGGTGTTGAGCAGGTGATCTGTCAGAAGCTGGAAGGGCTGCACTATGATACCTGTGTAATGACCGGCGATTACCGCTGGAAATCTGTGGGAGATTATGACGAACGGGTGCTCAGCCCCCTCAAAGATATTGTCGCCTGTATACAGGCAAAAGATGGTATCTATGCTACGCTGGGTAACCATGATACCTGCCAGATAGTAGAACCGCTGGAAAGTATGGGGGTGAAGGTGCTGAACAATGAGTCGCTGTACCTGCAGCGTGGGCATGAGCGTATCCTGCTGACTGGCCTGGATGACCCACATACTTACTATACCCGTTATGCGCTGGAAGCACTGACCAATACGAACGCTGATTTTAAACTGGCCCTCATTCACTCGCCGGAATTGTACAGCGAAGCTGCCTCCTGTGGGTATGATCTGTACCTCTGCGGGCATACCCATGGTGGACAGATATGCCTGCCGGGAGGGTTCCCCCTGGTGACCCAACTGCGGAAGGCCAGGCACTTATACCATGGTTTGTGGAAGTATGGGCGGATGACAGGCTACACCAGTGCCGGTTGCGGCGTTTCCGGCCTGCCGGTCAGGTTTAACAGCCGTGGAGAGATCACCATATTTACCCTGAGAAGGAAAAAATAAGGCAAATTCACTGAACTGAAGAGTTACTCCACCGGGTAGCTCTTTTTTTTGATTTCAGATTCTGCTGAACAGCCGGCCGCTTTTACTGTTGGGTCAGTAACAGCCTTACTCAATTGTTTTTTAATTAAATGCACTTGTATGAAGACCTTCATACTCATTTTTGGCATATTTCTGTGTCATTTTACCTTTCTACCATCATTACAAGCCCAGATCAGAGCCGATTCTACCAGTATAGACAGTGTAGACACCAGGCCTGTCATCATTATGACTGGAAAGCTACACGAAACGAGCTTTGATGTCATGACCCTGGACACTTTGGACGAAGATTCAGACCAGGACCCACTGTTTATCATAGGAGGCGCAGTACGCTTCAACTACTTCATCAAGAGCTGGGAGGAGGAGCAGGCTAACCAGGATAAGTTTGGCGATATGGCCTTTGACCTCTTCCGGATCAATGTGACAGGTGAGATGAAAGGGATTATCCTGAGTGCGGAATACCGCTTTTATTCAGATGCTTTTGGAGGGCCCATGCCACATTCTGCCTGGGCTGGCTATAACTTTGACGAGCGTAATATGATACAAGTAGGTTTGCACCAGGTGCCTTTTGGTAACCAGACCTACAATTCTGACAACTGGTTTTTCAGCATTCCTTACTACCTAGGGCTGGAAGATGATTATGACCTAGGAATTAAATATGTACACAGCGGACGGAAGTTTGGTTATGTACTGGCCTTTTATAAAAATTCAGAACTCCCTGCCTCGGATTTTGGCCGTTATTCCTACGATTTTGTCGGTGACTATGAAGAAAGTAACCAGCTCAACGCCAAAGTACTGTATTACCTGGGAGAATCCACCAGGCTAGGGGTATCCGCGCAGCTCGGCCAGATATACCATCGTTTCATGGAAGCGTTTGGCAGCCATCAAGCCTATGCCATACACATGAAAGGTGATTATGAGCATCTAGGCGTAAAGCTGCAGGCGATCAGCCTGTATGCCGATGTGCCCCAGGACAATACGCTGCCCGGCAGCGAGGCGCCGGGTAATGACATCATTACCATGGGTGCCTATGGTGCTCCCTACCAGGTGGCCTACGGAGGGCAGATCTATACTGCCAGCCTGAGCTATCAATGGGAAGTGGATTGGGGCCCGGTTTCGCGGCTGGTTTTTTACGATAACTATTCTTATTATGACAAGGCTACCGAGGCATATGCCGATACGCATATGAACGTGCTGGGCACGATGGTGCAGGCGGGCCCCATATATACTTACATTGATTTTGCCAGCGGCCTGAATCATCCCTGGCTGGGACCCGACTACGGAAGCGGACTGGCTGAAGGTAGTGAAGACGCAGTATGGCATAGCCGTTTCAACGTGAACATTGGCTACTACTTTTGAAGAACTGGAAAAAACTACATTATGAGTGAAGCTCCAACCGAAAAAAACTTTCAGGAAGCGGGAGACAAAAAAGGCATCAACAAGTATTTTGATATACATGCACCAGTGTTCTGGCCTGCGGCTATCATTGTACTATTTTTCATCATCATTACTTTATGGGTAGGTGAGCCGATAGAAGCAGTTTTTGATAGCATACAGGCAGGCATATCAGATTATGCCGGCTGGTTTTTTATCCTGTGTGTCAACATTTTTCTATTCTTCTGTCTCTTTCTGGCTTTCAGCCGCACCGGAGATATCCGCTTTGGCGGTAAAAATGCTAAGCCTGAATTCAGTACGCTTGCCTGGTTCTCCATGCTGTTTAGCGCCGGTATGGGCATAGGCATACTTTTCTGGAGCGTAGCAGAGCCCATCTACCACTTTGAAAGTCCCCCCTTTGGTGAAGGAGGGACCGTACAGGCGGCGCAAACCGCCATGAACATGACTTTTCTGCATTGGGGGCTGCACGCCTGGGGAATCTACGCGCTGGTAGGCGCATCGCTGGCATTTTTTGCCTTCAACCGGGGACTCCCGCTGACCATTCGTTCAGTATTTTATCCCCTGCTCGGCGAACGTATACACGGGCCTATTGGCAATACCATAGATGTCATTGCGGTAGTAGCTACCCTCTTTGGGCTGGCTACTTCCCTGGGATTTGGCGTACAGCAGGTCAATGCCGGGCTCAACTACCTATTTGGCATAGACGTTTCCGTTACCACGCAGGTAATCCTCATCGTACTGATCACCATGGCAGCCACCACCTCCGTAGTCCTGGGGCTTGATAAGGGGGTAAGGGTACTGAGCGAGTTGAACATCCGTATTGCCGGTGTTTTCCTGCTCTTCATGATCATACTGGGGCCTACCTTGTATATATTTGACGGCTTTGTGCAGAACACCGGCTACTACCTGCAGAACGTTATCCGTCTGGGATTCTGGACTGAAAATTACCAGCAGACCGAATGGCAGAACAGCTGGACGGTCTTTTACTGGGCCTGGTGGATTTCCTGGTCACCTTTTGTGGGCATGTTCATTGCCCGTATTTCCCGGGGGCGCAAGGTAAGAGAGTTCATACTGGGGGTACTGATCATACCCTCTTTACTGACTTTTCTCTGGTTATCTGCTTTTGGTGGTTCAGGCTTGTACATAGAACTTGAAGGAGTAGCTGAAATCGGGCAGGCAGTACAGGAAAATGTGGCTACAGCGCTTTTTGTACTGCTTGAGCAGTTTCCCTGGTCTTTTGCATCTTCCCTGGTAGGCGTTATCCTGGTAGTCTTCTTCTTTGTTACTTCTTCAGATTCAGGCTCACTGGTAGTTGACAGCATTACGTCAGGCGGTAAGTTGGATGCTCCGGTAGGACAGCGTATCTTCTGGGCCAATGCAGAAGGAGCGATAGCGGCAGTACTATTGCTGGGAGGAGGTTTGAGCGCTTTGCAAACAGCCGCTATTACAACTGGCCTGCCATTTGCGATAGTGCTGCTGATCATGTGCTACAGCCTGTACAAAGGCCTCAATGAGGAGTATGCCCGGGAAATGACCTTGGTGAAAGAGAAAGATAAAAAGTCATACGAGAAGGTTATCAGCGACCTGATCAGCAGACAGAAACAGAAAGAAAAAAAAGGTGTCAACAAATAAAATAGTTTAAGCAATGCGGCAGCCCGAAAGACTACTCATCAACCTTGATCTGACAGAGCTGGATATCAGCCTTATGCAGTACGCAGCTTTCCTTTGTGATAAAATGGACATCAAACATCTGCTGCTGATCCACAACATGCTGATAGAGGAACCGCCCGAGGAGCTGAAAAAACTATATCCTGAGCTGGAAGAACCTATAGAAATGATCGTGCAGCGAGAGATAGAAGAAAACATCAATCGTTTCTTCCATCAGGCTGATCTGCAGATAGAAGTACAGATATTCCAGAATGAGAATATTGGTGATATCGTCAAGTGGGTAAGAAAGCAGGATGTGGATATCTCTCTGGTGGGTAAAAAAGCTGTCAGTGAAGGGCAGGGCTTTTATTCCCGTCAATTTCTCCGGCTCACCAGCCACCCGGTGATACTGGTGCCTGCTACGGCATCTCCCAGGATCAGCAAGATTCTGGCACCCATAGATTTCTCCAAAAATGCCGTCAATGTCATCAGGACAGCGCATCAGTTTGCTTTAGATACGGACGCGGATGTGAGCTACCTGCACCTTTTTGTATTACCGCCCAGGTACTTTCCTTATCTGCCCAAGAATACGGAAAATTACCAGGAAGAATATCTGCGCTATGCTGAGAAGGAATTTGAGAAATGGAAAAAAAAGAGCATCAAAGAAGAGAAGACAGGCCCTGGTCACTTTCAGCTGTCCGAGCGTAAGGATATCGCCAGGGAAGTTTACCTGTGGGCTATCAGGCATCAGGCAGACCTGATTATCTGTGGCGCCAAGGGTAAATCAGATACCGAAGTCCTGCTGCTGGGTAGTGTCAGCGAAAAACTGATTGCCACCGACTACCATATTCCCCTGATGATCGTCAAGCAAAAAGAACACTACAACTGGCTGGAGTCCCTGCTGGATTGAGGTAGTGTAGAAAATAATTAGCATTCGGGTGGTAATATAAAGTTTTCACTATCAGTCACTTATCTGCCTATTTTTTTAATCACTTAGGTTTACCGTTCATTTTTCCCTACAGATCACGAACTACAAGCCTTTTGTAGAAGTTATATGGCAAATTGCAAATAAAGCAGGTACTGACTTCATTAATTTGTATCCCTTGACTTATATTTGCGGCGGATTTATGAGGCAGACTTTATTTGCAGCGTAATTCGCTTAATAAGCTGATTTTCAACAAATTATACCCCTTTTTGTCCATGAAAATTAATATGACGTCACCCACCACATTTGAGCATCGTCATAACGGGCCCAGCGCCGAAGAAGTGCAGCAGATGCTGGAGGTGATCAAAGCCCCCTCTCTTGATGCCCTGATTGACCAGACGATCCCCCGATCTATCCGTCTCAAAAAAGCCCTGGACCTGCCTGCACCTCAGACAGAGTATACTTTTTTGAAGGAATTCAAGAAGCTGGCGCAGAAAAACAAAGTATGTAAATCTTACATCGGACTGGGGTATTATGATACCATTACCCCGACGGTGATCCAGCGCAACATCCTGGAGAATCCGGGCTGGTACACTGCCTATACGCCTTACCAGGCAGAGATTGCCCAGGGTAGGTTGGAGGCTTTGATCAACTTCCAGACCATGGTAATGGAGCTTAGCGGGATGGAACTCGCCAATGCTTCCCTGCTGGACGAAGGTACTGCCGCGGCTGAAGCCATGAGCATGTTTATCTCCCTGCGCAAAGGCGCCAAAAAGAAAGCCAATACCTTTTTTGTAGACAAACGCGTTTTTCCCCAGACCATAGACGTCATTGAAGCCCGCGCTATTCCGCTGGGTATCAACCTGGTGGTAGCAGACCTGGACGAACTGGACCTGAGCCACGAAGATCTGTTTGGCGTTATGCTGCAATACCCTAATGCTGATGGTGCCGTGAAAGACTACAGTGCCCTGGTGGAGGAAGCACATCAGCAGGATGTATTAGTCGGCGTAGCCGCTGACCTGCTCAGCCTTAGCCTGCTGACACCTCCCGGAGAGTACGGTGCCGACTGTGTGGTAGGTACTACCCAGCGTTTTGGGGTGCCTATGGGCTACGGTGGGCCGCATGCCGCTTTTTTTGCTACGCGTGAAGATTACAAGCGCCAGATTCCCGGGCGTATCATCGGCGTATCACAGGATGCTTATGGAAAAAAGGCCTACCGTATGGCGCTGCAGACCCGCGAGCAGCATATCAAACGTGAGAGAGCTACTTCCAATATCTGTACCGCCCAGGTTCTGCTGGCGGTAATGGCCGGTATGTACGGCGTCTACCACGGACCTGAAGGACTGAAAAACATTGCCGGACGTATCCACGGCATGGGCCGTCTGCTGGAAAAAGGGCTGGCAACTTTAGGCTACGAGCAGGTAAATGAGTTTTATTTTGATACGCTCAAGGTAAAAGTAGCTGATCAGGCAAAATTAAGGTCGCTGGCCGAAGCCCAGTCGGTTAATCTCCGCTATTTTGAGGATGGCTTCGTAGGCATTTCTGTGGATGAAACCACGCATCTGGCGGATGTAGCGCAACTATTGAAAATCTTTGCTGAAGCGGCTGGCAAAACGCTGAACTTTGATGTAAAAGCGGAAGCCGAAAAACTGGAATTCAATTATCCTGAGGCCCTGAGTCGTAAATCGGCTTATATGAGCCACCCGGTATTCAACAGTTTCCATGCCGAGCATGAGATGCTGCGTTATATCAAAAAGCTGGAGAACAAAGACCTTTCCCTGGTACATTCCATGATCTCCCTGGGTTCATGCACCATGAAGCTGAACGCCTCTACCGAAATGATGCCCCTGAGCTGGCCTGAGTTTGGTAAACTGCACCCTTTTGCCCCCATAGATCAGACACAGGGTTACCAGGAGTTGTTCAACAATCTTTCCCACTGGTTATCAGAAATCACTGGCTTTGCCGGAGTTTCGCTGCAGCCCAACTCCGGTGCCCAGGGCGAATATGCCGGCCTGATGGTGATCCGCGCTTACCATGAAAGCCGTGGAGATAGTCATCGTAATAAGGTGCTGATCCCGACTTCGGCCCACGGCACCAACTTCGCCAGTGCGGTGATGGCCGGAGGTGAAGTAGTGCTGATCAAATGCGACGAGCAGGGTAATATTGACCTGCATGACCTGAAAGAAAAAGCTGAGAAGCACAGTGCGGAGCTATCTTCCCTGATGGTCACTTACCCAAGTACCCATGGGGTTTTTGAGGAAGATATACAGGAAATCTGTGCTACCATCCACCAGCATGGTGGACAGGTGTATATGGACGGTGCCAATATGAACGCCCAGGTAGGGCTGACCAGTCCGGCCAATATCGGGGCGGACGTTTGTCACCTCAACCTGCACAAGACCTTCTGTATTCCTCACGGTGGAGGTGGCCCTGGTATGGGACCTATTGGCGTAGCGTCACACCTGCTGCCTTTCCTGCCGGGAAATCCGCTGGTAAAAACCGGTGGCGAGCAGGCCATCAAGGCCATCTCTGCTGCGCCTTACGGCAGTGCCAGTATTCTGACCATTTCCTATGCGTACATCAGCATGATGGGAGGAGAGGGGCTGACCAATGCTACCAAAATAGCCATCCTGAACGCCAATTATATCAAACAGCGTCTGGACGGACAGTATCCGGTGCTTTACACTGGTAAAAATGGCCGCTCGGCGCATGAGATGATCATTGACTGCCGCGACTTCAAGAAGGCAGGGGTAGAAGTAGAAGACATTGCCAAGCGCCTGATGGACTATGGTTTCCATGCGCCTACCGTATCTTTCCCCGTACCCGGCACGATGATGATAGAACCTACCGAGAGCGAGTCCAAAGCTGAGCTTGACAGGTTCTGCGATGCCATGGTCAGCATCCGCCAGGAGATTCGTGAGGTGGAAGAAAATAAGGCTGATAAGGAAGACAATGTGCTGAAAAACGCACCTCATACGGCTGAAATCGCGCTTACCGATGAGTGGCCCTTCAGCTATAGTCGGGAAAAAGCCGTATATCCTCAGCCCTTTGTGAAGGAGCATAAATTCTGGCCATCTGTCAGCCGTATCGACAGTGCGTACGGTGACCGTAACCTGATGTGCAGCTGCATTCCGGTAGAAGCTTATATGGAAGCCAGAGACGAGAAAGAGGAAGTAGCCGGGATGGCTTAAAAAGTTAATAGTTGCAGGTTGAAAGTTGAAGGTTCTGAGATTTAGCTTAAGACCAGATACTTTTAACCTGCAACTTCAAATTTTCAACCTGTTTACATATCAAACATTCGCTTTTTGTTCTTTGCTACCCAGCTTACCAGGAAGTAAAGAATAAGCGAACTACTGATCATTGCTAAGATTAGCAGAATGACGTAGGAATTGCCCAGGCCTGAAGTAAACTGGGTTTCCTGCATTTCAGCAGCCAGGGTTTGAAAGCCGTAGGCCAGAATGATGAGCCAGGGCAGTGATGCACCGAGTAGTATTCCGACCACTACAGCGATAAGGATAAACAGGTTTTTGATTTCTTCCATGTATGGAGGGGAATTGCCTGTAAGGTAAACATTCTTGATTATTCCGGAAAGGCAGACATGATTAAAACAACGTACTCCTTTTAAGAAGGGGCTTTGAACTTTTCAAAATTCCTGCTTCTATTTATATGTTTTACACCCAACTCAAATAGCTGAAACCAACTTTCTAGTAATGCCATGACCTTGAAAGCCTATCCAATTTTCATCTTTCTTTTTTCTGTAGTACTAATTTCAGTGATTGAGGATATACTTGGATTTCGGCCAATAGTTACACTCCCACTGTAGCTTTACTGGTAAGGCAAAGAAGTAACTTAACATACAAGCATTTATTTCTCTTTCAAGATGAAATACTTAAACTCATTAGGCTTCTTTGCACATTAGATATAAGTTTATGCTACCTCTCAACAGCTACCTTGATAGCCCCTGGTAGTATATAAACAAACATACATGAATCCCTTTTCGACTACCTATAATAATGATACTCCTGACAACATTCTCGTCAGAGAAATTCTTGAGGGTAACAGAAACTCATTGAATGGCTTGATTCTCCGTCACCAACCCTTTATTTACAACATCGCCTGGAAAATGATGGGTGACCCCATAAAGGCAGAAGATTTGACACAAGAAGCCTTGTTGAAGGTTATTACCAATCTAAGTTCATTCAAAAGTGAAAGTTCATTTCGAACCTGGGCTTATAGAATAGTACGCAACCACTTTTTAAATGACCTGAACAAGCCATCTAATAAGTTTGCTTCCAATTTCGAGGATCTTGGGCATATGTTGGATGCTGGTAAAAGTGTAGAACTAACTTTTGAAGAGAGGGAGCAGAAAAAAGAAGAAATACGTGAAGTAAGGCTACAATGCCTCTCCGGCATGCTTCTGTGCCTTACCCAAGAGCAGCGTCTCATTTATATTATTGGGGATATTTTCAACGCTGACCATACGATTGGTTCAGAAATTATGGAAATATCAAAAGTCAATTACCGGAAGAAGCTGAGTAATGCCCGGCGAGATTTGCACAACTTTATGCTCAACAAATGCGGATTGGTCAATAAAGCGAATCCCTGCAGATGCCACAAGAAAGTGACAGTGGCACTTGAAAAAGGAATGATAGAAGCCAAAAACCTCCTGTTTAACCAAAAGGAGTTCAGCACATTCAAGGCGGCATTAGAGCCTGATGCCAATTACCTGGTAGATGAATCGGAGCAACTCTACACCGAACTGCACCGAGACCACAGCTACAAGACGCAGTTTGACAAAAAGAATTTCATAGAAATCATCCTGGAAAGCCCCGATTGGCGCGATCGCTTAAACCTTCATTGATTTTTTCTCATCAAAGTCTTCACACATCATAAAACCTCTTGTCTAACAAGAAAAAAGAGGTTTTATCATGTCGCTGAAGAATCCATTTGATAAGATTATACCCAAACCCATCAAAACCGGAGTTTGGGCAAGTATTGTATTAGCAGTTTTGCTCATCAGTATTGGTATCTTTTGGGTAGCCCACTCTGCTGCTGCCGAAGGTTCATTCTCCATTGTGCCCCGTTTTTATTGGTGGCATCATCTGAGCGGTAGTATTGATCAATTACCCACCCACTCCCTTTATCATATTTGGCATTTTGATAGAATTGATACCCATGGCGCTCATGCTTTGGATGTACACTAAGCTGTTGAATGCAGGTTCACTATAAGATAAAAAGTCATCATGAATACATCGAAACAAAAAGT
>CAZFFW010000037.1:0-38983 GCA_964518125.1 uncultured Porifericola sp. | reverse complement strand
GAAAGGCAGTATCCATAGCATGTTTATATGCCATCTCTACTTATAGAGCACTTATTGTTTTTACTTATAATGAATAGTAATAAATACCCAAAATAGGTTGCTTTCCACTATTGCTATACTTTCTATGCCACTATACTACGGTCATTTCACTAAATTTTAGTCATTCTTAGGCAAAATCTAAACGCAAGTGCATTGACTGGTCCGGACATGATTCTTTCTCATTTGGATGGCTACTTTTGGGTGGTAGATGCACAATACCGTCTGCAAGCCATCAGCCATGATTTTCAGCAGCTTATCGGCAAAAAGGAGGATCGGCTTCTCCGCAAAAATGTGTTGGCAGTATATAAAGAGGCTGAATCTCTTCATCCTGTCTTTGGCAAAACGAAGCTATCCCATTACCTGGACCAGCTCAGCCAGCAAAAACAAAGGGTGGAGATTGATCAGCGTACCGACGAAAAAGAGTATAAGGGTCATTTCAAAGCGGTGGTAGACGAAAATGGACAGCTACTGTCTATTATTCACCAGTTCCACTTCCAGAATAGCCCTCAGGCTGAGTTGGCCGCTGTGGGTAATTATGAAAATGGGCTGAAAGCTGCGCTCAAAAATACCGCTTTTATTCCGGCCGGTATTGACCGGGAATTGCGCTACCAGTGGGTGTACAATGCGCATCCGGATTTTGAAATATCGCAGGTGCTGGGCAAAAGAGATGATGAACTGGAGCTTACTCCCGAGGCCCTAAAAGTGCTTGAGTTTAAGAGAAAAGTACTGGAAACCGGGGTAGGTGGGCGTAAAGTCTTTAAATTCAAAAGAAGTGACGGCTACCGCTATTATGACCTGATCCTGGAACCTTCCAAGGATACACGCGAGAGCGTGGTGGGCCTTACCAGCGTGGCCTTTGATATTACCAATCAGAAGAGTGCAGAGCTGGCACTGGCTGCAAGTGAGCGGCAGTACCGTACGTTTTTTGAAAACGCGGCAGTGGGAGCAGCGCAGGTGAATGCGGACTTAAAGTTTGTCAGGGTGAACAGGCGTTTTATCCAGATGACCGCTTTCAGTGAGGAAGAACTGCTGCGTATGACCCCGCTTGACCTGGACCATCCGGAAGACAGGGCGGCAACCGAAAGAGGTCTACTCCAGCTTTTTGAAGGAAAGAAAAATATCTATGAGGCAGAAAAAAGATATATCCGCAAAGACGGAAAGCTACTATGGGTCAGGGTGGTAGTCTCGCTGGTCAGGAGCCCACAGGGTAAGCCTGAAGTCACCACTGCCTTTATTGAGGATATCACCGCCCGCAAAGAGGCCGAAAGAAGGCTAAAGCTCAACGAAGAGAAGTATCGCTCCCTTTTCAACAGCATAGACGAAGCTTTCAGCCTGTGCCAGATCATCCTGGATGAGCAGGGGCGCCCGATGGACTACCAGATACTGGAAGCCAACCAGGCCTTTGAAATGATGACTGGTATTTCCCGCTCTGATGCGCTCAAGAAAACTGCACGGACACTGGTTCCTGGTCTGGAGGAATGGTGGATACAAACCTACGGCCGGGTAGCCCTGGGGGGACAGCCAATTCGCTTTGAAAATTGGGTTGAAGGTATAGACCGATACTTCACCGTCTACGCTTTTCCGAGGGGAGAAGGAAAGTTTGCGATCATTTTCAGAGACATTACCTCTCAGAAAAAGACTGCCGCTGCGCTCCGCGAAAGCGAGGAACGCCGAAGGCTGGCGGTGGAAGCAGCCCGGATAGCCGACTGGAGTTATAGCCCGGACAATGATTCTTTCCGTTTTTCATCGCTGGCCAGGCAGATACTGGAGCTGAAAGAAGATCGGCCTTACAGCCGGGAGGAGGTGGTCAAAAGAATCCATCCCGATGATCGTGAGCGGCTGCTGACAAAATTCATGGCCTCGCTGGAGGCGGCTGATCAGGGAGCATTTGAAGTGGATTTTCGCTTACTGTTGAAGAAAAATGCGTACAAATATTTTGCAGCGAGAGGATCAAGCACCTTTTCAGTACAGGGCATACCAGATAAAATCAACCAACTGAGAGGGGTGATCATTGACATCACCGAGAGAAAACAAACCGAAAAGGCGCTGAAAAAGGCTAAGGAGCAGGCCGAGGAGGCGGCCAGGGCCAAAGAAGAGTTTCTCGCCCACATGAGCCACGAAATCCGTACTCCGCTCAATGCCGTGGTAGGCATTGCCAAGCTGCTCAGGCAACAGGCCTATCTGCCCTCACAGTCAAAAAACCTGGAATCCCTGGACTTTGCTGCCGAAAACCTGATTACGCTGATCAACGATATCCTGGATTTCAGTAAGATTAAAGCGGGTAAAGTGACACTGGAAAAGGACGCTTTCGGGCTGCGGGCATTTCTGGATGGACTGCGTAGAACCCATCAGGCCAAGGCAGCTGATAAGGGCAACAGCCTTATTTTTGAGGTGGATGAGGATGTTCCCCGCTGGATAAGTACCGACAAATTGAAGCTTTCCCAGGTGTTGAATAACCTGATCAGTAATGCCCTGAAATTTACCACTGAAGGCAGTGTGCAACTCAGGGTCTCTCTGGAAAAAGATGAAGGCGATACTGTCGGCCTGCTGTTTTCTGTTCGAGACAATGGAATAGGCATCCCGGCAGACCAGCTACAGACTATTTTTGACGAATTCAGCCAGGCAAGACGTACGTTCAATGTACAGGAGGGAGGAACCGGGTTGGGCCTGTCCATCACCCGTTTGCTACTGAATCTGATGAACAGCAAGATTCATGTGGAAAGCAGGGAAGGGGAGGGGGCACACTTTTTCTTCTCGCTTGAAGTCAGTAAAGTGAACAGGCAGGAGCAATCTACCTACCAGGATAACGGGCAGCATCCAGTAGATCTGAGTCAGATAAAAATTTTGCTGGTAGAAGATGTAGCACTTAACCGGATGGTGGTGGAGCAGTTTTTAACGGACTGGTGGCAACTCACCGCTGATGCGGCCCATCATGGTAAAGAGGCAGTGCAGATGGTGGAACAAAACCGCTATGACCTGATTCTCATGGATATACGGATGCCTTTCATGGATGGGTATGAGGCCACCCAACTGATACGAGGTATGGCGGATGCTCAAAAGCGCAATACACCGATCATCGCCTTTACTGCCGATACTGTTGAGCAGTTTCATCAGCACCTGCATTCCGGCCTCTTCACCGATATCGTGACTAAGCCTTTTGATCCCGAACAGTTGCGCAATGCCATCATCAAAAGTGTAGGAGCCGAGCCTGCTGCTAGCGGGCAGCAAATGAATGGTGAACCTTCCCTTAGCTTGCCGTGGCTGCACCCTGATTTTGAGAAAGCTGAAAAGCCCTTTGGTCAGAACCAGGAAAAAAAGCGCAGCTTTTACCTCTTGATGCAGCAGTCATTGGCTGAGTACCAGCAGGTGTATTTTGCGTCCCTTGACAGAGCTGATACTGCAGGACTCTATGAAATCATGCACAAAGAAAAACTGCTCTTCCATATGCTGGGCCTGGAATCTTTTTACCAAAGGATGCAACTGCTGTACCACGCCCTGCAGGACGGCAGGTCACCAGCAGACCTGGAACAGGATCGGCAAATGATTGCCCAGGGCTTCAGAGCACTCAAAGCACTGATTGAAACACATCTTCAGCAGCTAAGGGGAGGATCTGCAAAAAGTGAAAGTCTGCGCTAATGCAAGGAAAGCCGCTGAACCAAACGAGCAAGCCTTATCTCATGACAAGCATTCATGCGATGGCGAAAAGGTTCACGAAAAGCTGAAAATTTAGCAATTATTTCAGGCGTAAAAACCAGTTTTCTGGATGAATTTAGGGTACTTTTCCATGAAATTAGTCCTTATATTTGTTTTAAAGTTTTTTATTCATTTTTTAAAAACTTGTTTAACATTTATTTGATTAATTTAAGCAAAGTAACAAATTTTAACCTTTGCAATTTTAAGTAAACAGAACTAGAAAATGGAAAACGGTAAACATCGCAACACAGCTCAGGATGCTAATCACAAAGTCTGGGAAGTAAACGAGTCTAGCAGATGTCCTTTTTTGGGTGGACCTTTGAACTTCACTGCAGGTAGTGGACAGTCTAATCGTGACTGGTGGCCCAATCGTCTGAACCTGAGTATTTTGCGTCAGCATTCAGCGCTGGTTAATCCTATGGAAGAGGATTTTAACTATGCGGAAGAATTCAAAAAGCTTGACCTAAAGGCCCTTAAGCAGGACCTCTACGACATGATGACCGACTCCCAGGACTGGTGGCCGGCAGATTACGGGCATTATGGGCCTTTCCTCATTCGGATGGCCTGGCACAGTGCCGGTACCTACCGTATCGCTGACGGACGTGGCGGCGGCGGTGCAGGAGCACAGCGTTTTGCACCCCTCAACAGCTGGCCTGACAACGCCAACCTTGACAAAGCACGCCTTTTGCTCTGGCCAATCAAACAGAAGTATGGTAAAAAGATATCATGGGCCGACCTGATGATCCTGGCCGGTAACTGTGCCCTGGAGTCTATGGGCTTCAAGACCTTTGGCTTCGGCGGCGGTCGTGAGGACATTTGGGAACCGGAAGAAGACATCTACTGGGGCTCGGAAGGAGAGTGGCTGGGTAACAAGCAGCGTTACACCAACGAACATGAGCTGGAAAATCCCCTTGGTGCCTCGCACATGGGACTGATCTACGTGAATCCCGAAGGGCCTAACGGTAACCCTGATCCGGCTGGTGCTGCCCGCGATATTCGTGAGACATTCGGCCGAATGGCCATGAATGACGAAGAAACAGTGGCACTGATCGCCGGTGGACATACCTTTGGTAAAACCCACGGCGCTGCCGATCCGGTTGAATACGTCGGAGCAGAGCCTGAAGGTGCCGGTATAGAAGAAATGGGCCTTGGTTGGAAAAACACCTACGGAAAAGGTAATGCCGAGCATACCATAACCTCCGGTATTGAAGGCGCCTGGACCCAAAAGCCTACCGAGTGGAGCAACCTGTATTTTGATAACCTTTTCAAATACGACTGGGAAGTGACCAAGAGCCCCGCAGGTGCTCATCAGTGGAAGCCCAAAGGTGATGCAGGTGCCGGTACTATTCCCGATGCCCATGATCCTACTAAAAAGCATGCGCCTTTCATGCTGACCACCGACGTGGCATTGAAAGTAGATCCTGCGTATGAGAAAATCTCCCGTCGTTTTTACGAAAATCCTGACGAATTTGCTGACGCTTTCGCCCGGGCCTGGTACAAGCTGACGCACCGTGATATGGGACCTAAGACCCGCTACCTGGGGCCTGAGGTGCCGGAAGAAGACCTCATATGGCAGGACCCTATCCCCGCCGTGGATCACGAACTTGTCAATGAGCAGGATATCGCTTCGCTGAAATCCAAAATCCTGGATTCAGGATTGACTGTTTCTGAACTGGTCACTACTGCCTGGGCATCAGCTTCTACTTATCGCAATTCTGATAAACGTGGTGGTGCCAATGGTGCGCGTATCCGCTTCGCTCCTCAGAGGGAATGGGAGGTAAACAATCCCGAGCAGCTTGGCAACATACTGAACAAGCTCGAGGGTATTCAGCAGGAGTTCAACGCTGCGCAGTCTGGTAACAAGCGTGTTTCCCTGGCTGACCTGATCGTACTGGGCGGCTGTGCTGCCATTGAGAAAGCCGCCAGAGATGCTGGCAGCGAAATCAGTGTGCCTTTTACGCCCGGCCGTGCAGATGCTACGGAAGAGCAGACCGACGCTTACGGTTTTGAAGCGCTGGAGCCTACTGCCGACGCTTTCCGTAATTACCAGAAAACCCGCAATACTATCGCTGCTTCGGCTGAGACCATGCTGGTGGACCGTGCGCAGCTGATGACACTGACCGCACCTGAAATGACAGTGCTGTTGGGTGGTATGCGCGTACTGAATACCAACTACGATCATTCTTCAAATGGCGTGTTCACTGACCGTCCTGGTAAGCTTACCAATGACTTCTTCGTCAATCTGCTGGATATGCGTACGACCTGGAGAGCTGCCAATGAGTTTGAGAATATATTTGAAGGACGTGACCGTAATACCGGTGAACTCAAGTGGACCGGCACCCGGGTGGACCTGATCCTTGGTTCTAACTCGGAGCTGAGAGCCATTGCCGAAGTATATGGTTGCAGTGACTCTCAGGAGAAATTCCTGAAAGACTTCGTGAAAGCCTGGAATAAAGTGATGAACCTGGATCGTTTTGATCTGGCTTCAAGACAATAAAACAGGGAAATGTAATTCTGATGAAAAGGTGGCCTGGCAACAGGCCGCCTTTTTTTATGCCATCAGTAAGCAAACCTGACCATTTCTTACTATTACATTTTGTGTTGACGATCAATTGCCACGCCGCAGATAGAGGAACAATTTAACAATCAGTATGATGTGTATGATGGCGCCCATCAGCGAAAATATGATGAGCATGAGTTTGAAGGGTATTCTGCCCGAGGCCCTGGCTTCAGGACGATTATCGGTGGTGGCTGCCGGCCCGGCCATTGGCAGGACCCGGTCTTTTCTGCTGTTGGAACCCGCTACCGGATGTGGGGCGGCGGAGGCATATGCGATAAAATCCAGTACGGAGAGGATATCATCTTCAGGCAGAAACTCAAATGACGGCATTATTTTGTCGTCGTAGCTATGGTAGAGATAAACTGCGTAATCATCCCCGCCGGCGATGAGCTGTTGGGAGTTTTGGATGAAGCTGATCAGCCAGGGCAGCGGTCTGCGACGCGTTACGCTGCCCAGGGCTGGTCCGTACCCATCCTGATTGACCTTGTGACAGTTGGCGCAGTTTTGGGAAAAAATCTCTTTGCCCCTCATGACCCGCTTATTGCTCAGGGTATTGACAAGCGGATAGCCCGGCTGTTCATCCGCCAATGCCTGTGATTGTATATCTATGTAGTGAAGAATGGCATTGATCTGCTGCCCGGAGAGTTGGTCAAAGGATGGCATCACAACATGATCGTACTCCTTAAACAGGAAATTTGCGTATTGATCCCCGGATAAGATCACTTTCTGGGAATTTCGGATAAAGGCATGTAGCCACTCCGGCGGTCGCTTGCGGGTGATACTCGCCAGCATGGGGCCAAGTTTCGCCTGATGTACCCCATGGCAGGGGGAACAGTAGGTGTTAAACAGTTGCTGACCATGCTGTAAAAACTTTAGTGAATCACTTTGTGCAGCAGCACCCCGGCTGCTGACTAAAAACAGCAGTATCAGTAAAGTGGAGCGTAAACTTCTTTTGCTACTGATCATCCTGCAGGCTTGTAATTTTCATTTTCTTATCTGCTACATTCTGAGGTACGTAATCCTGCTCCGCTCCGGGCAGGCTGTAATCGTAGGGCCAGCGGTAAACCACCGGTACGGGACCGGGCCAGTTACCGGCTTTTACTTTTACCGGGGTTGTCCACTCCAGCGTGGTGGCTTTCCAGGGATTGGCCGGGGCTTCTTTGCCAAAAAACATGGCATGGAAAAAGTTAAATAGAAAAATACCCTGCCCAATAAAAGTAAGGATGGCGGCCACCGAAATAAAAGCATTCAGGTCAGCATAAGCGTCAAAGGTTTCAAAATAGGTAAAGGCGTAGTAGCGGCGAGGAAAACCAGACATACCCAGGAAATGCATCGGAAAAAAGATCAGGTAAACGCCGGCAAATGTCAGCCAGAAATGCAGATAACTGAGGGTGCTGTTCATCATCCTGCCAAACATTTTGGGGAACCAGTGGTACACCCCGGCCAGAAAACCAAAAAAAGCAGCACTACCCATCACCAGGTGAAAATGGGCTACCACAAAATAAGTGTCGTGTACTTCAATGTCTATGGCAGGGTTGGCAACAAAAAGGCCGGTGAGCCCGCCCGAAATGAAAAAGGAAACCATTCCCAGGGCAAACAGCATGGCCGGTGTAAAATGAATATTTCCCTTCCAAAGGGTAGTAATCCAGTTAAACACTTTGATGGAAGAAGGTACTGCGATAATGAAGGAAGTTAAACTAAACACCGAACCCAGGAAGGGATCCATACCGGCCACAAACATATGATGCGCCCATACCAGGAAAGAAAGTATCATGATCGCAAAGATAGAGGCTACCATGGCGGGATACCCAAAAATAGGTTTGCGGGCATTGGTGGCGATCACATCCGAGGTAATACCAAAGGCCGGAAAAATTGCAATATACACTTCCGGATGCCCCAGAAACCAGAAGAGGTGCTGGTATAGGAGCACACTTCCCCCCATATTGGGCAGGGCTTCTCCGGCAATAAAAATATCGGCCAGGAAGAAACTGGTACCCATACTTCTGTCAAACAACAGCAGCAGTAGGGCCACAAAAAGTACCGGAAATGTAAGCAGGCTCAGCACTACCGTGAAGAAAAATGACCAGATCGTCAGGGGCAGCCGTCGGAAGCTCATACCCCTGGTCCTCAGGTTGATGGTGGTGGTGATCAGGTTAATGGACGTCAGCACATTGGAGACGATGAAGATCATCATACTGAAGATCCATAGCGTCATGCCTGCGCCCGAACCGGCGGATGCCTGGGGCAGTGCACTGAGCGGAGGGTAGGCTGTCCATCCGGCTGATGCGGCGCCGCTCTCTACAAAAAAAGAGTAGAACATGACCACGCCGGAAAGAAAGAAAAGCCAGTAGGAGAGCATGTTCAGGAAGCCGGAAGCCATGTCCCGGGCGCCTATCTGAAGCGGTATCAGGAAGTTGCCCATCGTGCCTATGAAGCCCCCGGTCAGGACAAAAAACATCATGATCGTGCCATGCATGGTCACCAGCGAAAGGTAGAAATTCGGGTCCAGCCGTCCGTTGCTGATGTGATCGCCGAGCATGGGCTTCAGCCAGCTGAGGTCCAGCATCGGAAACCCCAGCTGTAGCCGGAACACTACCGATAACAGGCTACCCAGCAGCGCCCAGAAAATTGCCGTAAACAGGTATTGCTTGGCAATAATCTTATGGTCGGTGCTGAAGACATAGGTAAAGATAAATACCAGGAACTTATTGCCGTAGTCCTTTTCGTGCAGAAAGGAAACTTCTTTGAAATCGGCATGCTCCTCAGCGGTTTCGCTCATCATTTAAAAAATTAAGAGATAAAAAAATCAGCGGGCATTGACATATGCAGGATGCCCGGAGACCCAGCTTTCCTGGCTCCGGTACCATTCCTCAAATTCTTCCGGCTCGTCTACTACGACGATCAGCTTCATGGCAAAATGCATCCTTCCGCAAAGTTCGGTACAGGCTGCCTCAAAGTTGAAATCCGGATCATTGAGGCGTTCGCGCATTTCCGCGGTAGTCGTATTGGCTGTAAAACTGACTCTGGTGGGCATCCCGGGCAGCGCATCCATCTTGATCCGGAAATGCGGCAGGTAAAAGCTGTGGATCACGTCTTTGGACCTCAGCAGCAACTGTACCGGGCGGCCTTTGGGAATATGCATCTGCACCGGCACAAAATCGTCACGGCTGGCAGGCGCATAGACATTTAGGCCCATGGTATTGACCTGGTCAATATGGCGGAAAGCCGATTCGCCCAGTTCTCCATCCGGCCCGGCATAACGAACCTGCCAGCTGAACTGCTGTCCCATGACATCAATCTCCAGTACCCCATCATCGGGGACATCATGAATCCTGGCCCAGAGAATCTGCCCCCACAAAAACAGAAAAATAAAAGTCCCGGCAGGGACAAGTGTCCAGAACAACTCCAACCTGAGGTTACCTTTCAGAAAACGCACCTTCCTGCCCCTTTTAGTCCGATACAGGTAGGCAAAAACAAAAAGCAGGATCTGGGTGAGAAAAAATGCAGCACCGGTCAGCCAGACGGTAGTATTGAAAAGCGGAACGATCATTTCCCCCTCTTCTGATACCGGCGGCGGCAGGAAACTATCTGAAAAATACCAGCTGGATGCCGGTGCCGCAATGACGAATCCTATGATGAAAAGCAACAAGAGGTAAGGCTGAACCCGAATGAACCAACGGTCAATGGTGCCGCTTTTTTTTCGGTACAGCACTACTGCCAGCACACTGAGAACTGAAAGTAGTATGACCAGCATAATAATTTTAGCAAGAAGCTCCATGCTTTGTTAGGTACTTTTTGTGCTGTAGTTATTAATAGATCAGCTAGATGATTTGTTATAAGTTCACACAAGATATCGCTGAACTATCTGAGAAAGTAGCAGTTTAGACTTCATCACAATCCAACATCCGGTAAAGAACACAAAACATGCAGGAAGAATCTTCTTTGCGAGAGCCGCTTGTCCTGGGGCATAAAAGCCAGAAAGACGTAACCAGCGATGTGCTGAGCGGTATTAAGGATAAGAAAAGGTTCTGGCTCATTTCTTTTTCTATTGCACTTATACTGTTACTGATTGGCGGTTACTGTCTCTTTCGCACCTGGTGGACCGGTATAGGTATGTGGGGAGTGAACAAAACCGTCAACTGGGCCTGGGACCTCACCAATTTCGTATGGTGGATCGGTATCGGTCATGCCGGGACGCTCATTTCTGCTTTTTTGCTGCTTTTCAGGTCCAAATGGCGCAATTCCATCAACCGGTCGGCGGAGGCAATGACCCTGGCAGCAGTAAGTTGCTCAGGCTTTTACATACTGGCTCACCTGGGCCGCCCCTGGTTTTTCTACTGGGTTTTTCCTTTACCTAACACCTTTGGTGACCTCTGGCCAAACTTTCACTCACCACTCGTATGGGATGCTTTTGCCATATTGACTTATCTGTTGGTATCCCTATTGTTCTGGTACCTTGGTCTGATACCTGACTTTGCCCAGCTCAGGGATATGCACCAGGGAGTAAAAAAACGAATTTACAACATACTCAGCTTCAACTGGGAAAGCTCTACCTGGAGGTGGCGCAGGTACCAGTCCATGATGGTGGTTTTGTCCGGCCTGGCTACCGCACTGGTCATTTCGGTACATTCTATCGTGTCCATGGATTTTGCCACCTCAGTGGTTCCCGGCTGGCATTCGGCCTTTTTTCCTCCCTATTTTGTGATCGGGGCCATCCTCTCCGGACTGGCTATGGTGATTACGCTGCTTATACCATTGAGGGTGATGCTGGGCCTGGAAGATTACATCACGGTGCGGCACTTTGAGCATATGAATAAACTAATTATCCTGACTTCGGGCCTGGTTGGGATCAGTTACTTTACGGAAGTTTTCAAAGCCTGGTATATTGGCGGAACCGATGCTTACCAGATGATCTTTCGGGCTGAAGGGGGTTACGCGATCTTTTTTGTGATGATGTACCTGTTCAACTTTCTTGTACCCCAGTTGCTTTGGCTCAAAAACATCAGGACAAACCTGCTGTTCAGTTTTATCATTTCAGTGCTGATCAACATCGGGATGTGGTCGGAGCGTTTTGTAATTGTGGTAGCTTCCCTGTCGCGAGGCCACCTGCCCAGCGCATGGGTGATGTTCACCCCTACGCTCTACGATGTTGGTGTGTTTGTTTTTTCTATCGGGCTTTTCCTTTTGCTATTCCTGCTGTTTGTACGTTTTGTGCCTGTCATCAGCATGTGGGAGGTAAAAGAAATGGTGGGCTCCCAAAAGCAGCAGGATTCTGCATAAGCCATCGGCAACTGCTTTGGTGCCTGCCTATTTTCGCTTCGCTACTACTCCCTGGAACCAGCGGTATCCCAGCGGATTGATGTTGATTTTTGAACCATATTTGAGCAGATCATAGTCTGCGTCACCAAATACATCCACCAGGCGTTTTACATCATCGTCACCTAATTTGATTTCTACCTGCACCTCCTCCTCAGAGAAGTTATGCACCGCCAGGCTGATCCTTTTGTCAAGTCTGCTATAGTGCGCCAGTACAGCCTTGTGGCCAGTGTCCAGCAAATTAAAATCTCCTCTCCCGAACTCAAAACACTTTTTGCGGATGGCGCATAGCAGCATCATCCATTGCAGCAGGCTGTCACGGTCATTGAACTGCTGCTCTACATTCAACTTTTGATTGCCATATTTGCCCTTCCTGATCAGGCTTACCTTCAGGTCTTCGGGAGATGCTGAAGAGAAGCCTGCATTCTGCTCGTCTGACCACTGCATGGCGGTACGTACACTATCCCGGCCTTTGAGCGACAGGTCATCCCCCATGCCTATTTCGTCGCCGTAGCGGATGATGGGTGATCCCTGCAGGGTAAACAGCAGACTGTAGGACAATTCCAGCCTCCGGCGGTCATTGTCAAACATTGGGGCCAGCCGGCGGCGGATGCCTCTGCCGAATATCCGCATGTTTTCTTTCGGCGCAAAGGCGTCAAATACCTGCTGCCGCTCAGACTCATTGAGTTGCTCCAGGTCCAGCTCATCGTGGTTGCGCAGAAAATTGGCATACTGCTGAAAAATATCTGCCTGGGGGAGCATGTTAAGGGCAAACTCTACAGGAGCCTTTTCCTTCCTGGCCAGCGACAGAAAGGCATAATTAGCCAGGTAAAAATTCATCAGCATCTGGAACCTGCCCTCTTCCTTAAAGTACCTGCTGTATGCGCCGGGGTCCACATCTGTCTCTCCCAGCAATATGGCGTCGCTTTTTATCTCTTCCACGTACTGACGAAACTTGTTCAGGATTTCAAAAGGTTGGGGTATTTTCTGCAAACTGCTTTTGTTGCGGATGATGTGGGGTAGGGCATCTACCCGGAACCCTGATACACCCAGGCGTAGCCAATAGTGCATGACCTGCCTTACCTCTCTTAAAACTTCCGGATTAGCGTAATTCAGGTCGGGCTGAAAGTCATAGAAAGTATGGTAATAATAGGCTTCTGCTTCTTCGTCATACTTCCAGTTGCCGGATTGCTGGCCGGCGAACATGATCTTCTTTTCTCCGCTTTCTGGTTTTTCTTTTTGCCAGATATAGTAATCCCGGTACCTGGAATCTGGATTGCTGCGACTCTCCTGAAACCAGGGGTGCTTATCGGAAGTGTGGTTTAAGGGTAGGTCAATGATCACGCGGAGATGGTGCTCATCAGCCATGTCCAGAAATTCTACAAAATGCCCTTTTTCACCTAATCGCGGGTCAATGTTGAAAAAATCAGCTACATCGTATCCGGCGTCCTGATTTGGAGACTTAAAAATGGGTAACAGCCATAGGGTGTTGACGCCCAGCGCTGAGAGATACTCGAGTCGGTCGCTGAGTCCCCGGAAGTCACCAAAACCATCACCATTGCTATCCTGAAAAGACTCAACGTTGATGGAATATAAGATTGCGTTTTTGAACCAGTACTTCATATTTGGAAAAAATCTGTGATTAAACTGTCTGTTAACTGACAGGTTTTTGGTAAAAAATCATCCCTGCCCGGATGGACATAAACCTCTGGCATTTTTATTACCCGCTAGCGTAGCTTGATGATCAGTTAACCCAAAATTTCTGCGTTGGTTTGGAAAGTTACCATAAATGCCAGTAAAGGCCTTGGGTTAGCTATTTTTAGCGCCCTGTGACTTTTCATGTAAGATTACAGTTACTCAAAAACAAGGTGACATTATTGCAACCTCAGTGAGTAACCCTTCTCGTATTGGAAACGGAAAGTGAAAAAAAAGACCTGAAATCTTGAGGGTCAATCTTTCCCTGAGTAGCAGAAAACCAGGTTTATGGTGCATAAATACAAACAAACGCTCTCCGCTTCCCTGGCAAAACTTTCAAACAATCGGGGGCTGATTTTATTCATTTGATAGCTATCCAAGTAAATTTGTGGAAAACAGCTCCCTGTAAAACCAGCTTTTGACAGGGTTTGATTACAGCTAGCGTGATTTTTTTTAGACTTGATTCCTGATGTACAATATACCGCCTGATGAAGATGAAAGCATACGGAAAGAAAACCTGGATGATTGCGGAGGGCTACATTCCCTCCTACGGAAATGGACCTGAACCTGAACTGGCCAGCCACGAAACTGCCTGTATCCTGAATACCTCCGACCAGGATGCACAGGTAAAGATTACGCTGTTTTTTGGAGACCGCGAACCCGTAGGCCCTTATGAGATTAGCGTAGCTGCCCGCAGGACAAAACATGTCCGCTTCAACGACCTGGAGAAGCCGCAGAAAGTACCTCGTGATACGGATTATGCCAGTCTGCTGGAATCTGACGTACCCATTGTGGTGCAGCATTCCCGCCTGGACACCCGGCAGGCAGAAAGCGCCCTGCTGAGTACGCTGGCCTATGCTGAATAAAGATTTTGGTGTAGCCAGTAAACAGGGTTTCCGGTAACAACTAATATCTAATAAAGAATATTACGGTTGATTTCGTAAGCTATTCATCATCCTTTTCTGTGAAGAGGATGGGCGAGAAAGGCGATTGTATCGCCACCGTACCGGAGACAAGAATGACTTTTAACATCTTCATACATGCTGTTAAATCAACCGTAATAAAGTTTAATGA
The DNA here is from genome assembly GCA_964518125.1 of uncultured Porifericola sp. GTDB lineage: Bacteria > Bacteroidota > Bacteroidia > Cytophagales > Cyclobacteriaceae > Catalinimonas. Next base: position 24,606 of record CAZFFW010000037.1, on the reverse strand, counting down.
CAACCAAGAAAACTAAAACTTATGCCTGAAAACTATCTATGGTGGCAAAAAGGAATTATTTACCAGATCTATCCCCGTTCTTTTCAGGATACTGATCATGATGGCACCGGCGACCTGAGAGGTATCATGAACCGGCTGGATTATCTGCAGTGGCTGGGGGTAGACGCTATCTGGCTATCGCCGATCTTTTCTTCCCCGATGAAAGACTTTGGCTATGATATCATGGATTATAATGGGATTGATCCGGTTTTCGGAAATATGCATGCATTTGATCAGCTGCTGGAGCTTACCCACCAGAAAGGGATGAAACTGATCCTGGACCTGGTGCCCAACCACTCATCAGACCAGCATCCCTGGTTCCTGGAATCCCGCTCTTCCCGCGACAATCCCAAGCGTGACTGGTACATCTGGCGGGATGCCAGAAATGACGGCAGTCCGCCTACCAACTGGCAGAGTGTCTTCGGCGGCTCAGGATGGGAGTGGGACGAAAAGACAGGGCAATACTATTACCACGCATTTCTCAAGGAACAGCCTGACCTCAACTGGCGCAATCCTGAAGTGCAGCAAGCCATGCTGGATGTGATGCGCTTCTGGCTGGACAAAGGAGTGGATGGCTTTCGCGTAGATGTCATCTGGCACATGATCAAAGACGATAAATTCCGGGACAACCCACCCAATCCGCAGTACCAAGAAGGTGAACCCGACAATCATCGCTATCTCAACACATATTCCGAAGATCAGCCCCTGGTGCATGAGATTATTGCCGAAATGCGAAAAGTAATCAACAGCTATGATGAAAGACTGCTGATAGGAGAAATATACCTGCCTCTGGACAAGCTGGTCACCTACTACGGAAAAGACGGGGCGGGCGTACACCTGCCCTTTAATTTTCAGCTGATACAGATTGAATGGAATGTTGTAAACCTCTACGCCCTGATCAATGAATACGAGGGTAGGTTACTCCCGGAAAACTGGCCCAACTGGGTACTGGGAAACCACGATAAAGCCAGGGTGCTGAGCAGGGTAGGCGAGCAACAGGCAAAACTGGCGGCAGTACTGCTGATGACTTTGCGGGGTACTCCCATCATGTATTACGGGGATGAAATCGGAATGCGGGATGTGCCCATTCCTCCTGATCGCATGCAGGATCTCAAGGAGCGGACCATGCCCGGAGGTAACCGTGATCCCCAGAGAACGCCCATGCAGTGGGACAAAAGTGACTATGCCGGATTCTCCACGGTAGAACCATGGCTTCCCCTGGATGAAAATTATCAGCAGATAAATGTGCAAAAGGAGCGGGAAAAGCCGGACTCTTACTTATCTCTCTACCGACGTCTGATCAAACTGCGCCAGGATGAGCCTGCACTGCAGGTAGGAGCATTCATAGATACCGGACTTGAGGGTGAACTGATGCTATATAAGCGAGAGCATCAGGGTGATGAGATACTGGTAGCGCTTAATTTTGGCAAGCAGGAGGCCGTATACGAAGCGGAGGAAGACAAGAAAGGAAAAATTCTTTTTGCCACTGAGCGGGAGAGAGAAGGGGAGACGTTTGAAGGGAAAATTGTGCTGAAGGGTGAGGAAGCCGTCGTAGTAAAATTATAAAAAAGCCTCTCTTATGACGGCTAAAAAGCTGTTTGCAAACAAACTGCAGGCAGACTGGTAGTTAACTGTAATCACTTTATTTCCCCAAACATCACCCAATGAAGCTAAGTTTTAAGCACCTCTTTTTTGTAAACAGGGATATGTTTTCGGCAGAGAAGAGGGCTGCCTACGAAGCACACCATCGTAAAATCAGCTGGGCATACTATGCCACGCTGGTCTTAGGTTTCTGGCTGATAGCTGCCCCGCCAACTTTTGGCTATCAGGTTACTGCGATGGTCTGGAATGATATCCTGTGCGGTCTGCTGCTGGTCCTGCTCAGTTATTTTGCTATCAAACCCTATAAGCTGTGGGCCCAGTGGGGAATTATTTTTTTGGGAGTATGGCTGTTTGTAGCGCCCCTTTTATTCTGGACAAAAGTGGGTGCTGGCTTACTGAATGATTACCTGGTGGCTACGCTGGTGGTAAGTTTCGGGCTGATTATTCCCCGCCAACCGGGCATTAAACTGTATGCGGAGAAAGGGCCCAATGTACCTCCCGGCTGGACGTATAATCCCTCGGCATGGAGCGAGCGTGTACCTGTGATCTTTTTTGCCTGGGTTGGCTTCTTCGTAGCCCGCTACATGGGAGCCTTTCAGTTTGAGTTCATTGATACGGCCTGGGATCCCTTCTTTGGAGATGGCACCCGGCAGGTGCTTACTTCTAATGTATCGGAGTCTTTCCCGGTCTCTGATGCCATGCTGGGAGCTTTTTCATACATCCTGGATATACTGATGGGTTATGCCGGAGGCATTCATCGCTGGCGTACCATGCCCTGGGTGGTCATCATCTTCGGGATATTGATTATTCCACTCGGAGTGGTAAGCATTACCCTGGTCATTCTGCAGCCGGTAGCAGTGGGGTATTGGTGTAGTCTATGCCTTACAAGTGCCTTTGTTTCATTGATTATGATCCCTTTTACCCTGGATGAAGTGCTCGCATCGGCCCAACTGCTGAAGCGGGAAAAAAACAAAGGACGTACTTTCTGGCAGGCATTCTGGTTTGGCGGTACGATGCAGGGAGGCGAGATACGAGAAAAGCAGGACCCGGCGAATCTGCTGGACCAGACAGTAAAAACGATGGTGAGAGATCTGAGTATCAAACCCTGGAATCTCTTTGCGGTTGCAGCAGTTGGGCTTTTTACGATGGCATCTCCCGGCCTTTTGGAATACTCAGGTTTACTGGCTGACAGCAGCCACCTGGCAGGCGCTATCATTGTGACTTTCGCAGTGATCAGCATGTCCGAAGTAGCCCGCAGCCTCCGCTTTTTAAATATTATCTTCGGACTCTGGCTGATCGTCTCCCCCTGGCTGCTGGGTAGTCCTCCTGATACGGCTATTTGGAGTAGCGTGATCAGTGGCCTTGTATTGATAATACTGGCTTTCCCCAAAGGGATTATTGAAGAAAAGAGAGGTGGTTTTGACCAGTACATCAAATAAATTCTGCGTTCAGGTACGCCATAGTTGCCCGGCACAACCGTAAGGCGGTTTGACAAAACAGGAAGAAGGCCACCAGGTTTTTTCTCTAACCTATTGGTCTCCGGCAACCATGCTGTAGCATCAGCTTATAGGAGTTTGGGCTGTAAGAGCACTCCTGGCCGCAGGTGCGGATCTGAGGCGCATGCCTTCTTCTGTTTGATCTACTACAGCTTTTCTTCCGGAAAATTGCTTACTCTGCCGCTGCGTCTTTCTTTAGCAACTGATTCGCTACTACCGTAAGGGTGACCTCCAAAGCCATGGCGCATCATGGCAATCGCTTTTGCCCAGTGCTTTTCTTCATCCCGTGAGCTAAAAAGTTGCATGACCGACTGTGCGATCACCGGAACCGGAACTTCCATCCGCATGGCATCATGCACCAGCCAGTTTACTTCCCCCGTATCCTCCACATAAGCGGGGATATTCTGCATCCCTTTGTTCTCCTTGTAGGTCTGCTCCATCAGTTCCACCAGCCAGGACCGTATCACCGAACCGTGATTCCAGCAGTGAAGTATCTGCTCCATATCCAGGTCCTCTTTGAAGTGGCTGAGCAGGTCCATACCTTCTGCGATGGCCTGCAGCATGCCGAACTCAATACCATTATGCACCAGTTTTACAAAATGGCCCGAAGCGGGAGGGCCTGCATGGACATATCCACCCTCCACCGCCAGCTTTTTCAGCAAAGGTTCCACTTTTTTCACTACTTCTTTTTCACCACCAACCATAAAGCAGGCGCCATTTCGGGCACCGGATACTCCCCCGCTGGTACCTACATCAAGAAAATGAATATCTTTCTCCTGAAGGGCCTTGTACCGCCGTAAAGAATCGCCCCAGTAAGCATTACCTCCGTCGGCTATGATATCATCTTTGTCCAGATGAGGTACCAGAGACTCAATGACTTTATCCACTACCGAACCGGCAGGTACGTACAGAAAGACCAGGCGGGGTGGCGATAAATGGCTGATCAGATCCTCCACAGAGTCAGCCCGCTGCAAACCCGCGTCCATAAAACGTTGATCAATCTTGCTTCTCCGGTAGCCACTTACCTGAAAGTTTTTATCCAATGCCTGTAGTGCCAGGTTTCCTCCCATAGCGCCCAGGCCAATAATGCCGAAATGATTGATAGTTTTTGACATAATAAAAAAATTAGAAATGAGTGTCTAAAAAGTTGATAATATAACATCAGCCTAATGCGGCCTGCATTTTTAGTATAAAGTATTTTTAGCGCCATTCGTTTATTTTTTTTGAGTAACTGGCCTACCTGAGTTTATGAATGCTATCGGATAAACCGGCTAAAAGCAAGGCACATCTGCGACCGAAAATCCATATAAGCCAGCAAAAAACTTGTTAGTACTTGCTTTTTGTTTTTGTTTTACTTTCTTTTATTTATTATTATTTTTTATTTATTTCGTTTTAAAGATGTGTAAATGCTGATATTGGATGTAGCAGGCTATCAAAGGTGAAATGACAAAACATGAAACTAGATAACTTATTGGCAAACCAGCGTAGGGATAAAATTTTAGAGCTTCTGCACGAAGATGGTTCGGCCAAGGTCAGTAATCTCGCTAAGCTGTTCAAAGTCACCGAAGTAACCATCCGGCAGGACCTGGAGCGCCTGGAAAATGAGGGGCAGATTCTCCGGGAGCATGGTGGCGCCTATCTGAAAAATGTAGAAGACCAGGTCAGGAATTTTTCTCTCGTCCATCAGCAGAATATGGACAAGAAGGAACTGATTGCCGCAAAATGCCTGGAATTTATAGAAAGTGGTGATACCATCATTTTAGACTCCGGCACTACGACCACTGAAATCGCAAAAAGACTCAAGGGTAAAAAGAACCTGACCGTCATTACCAACGCTCTCAATATCGCGCTCCTGCTGGGGGCCGATCCCGGCATAGAGGTTTTTGTCACCGGGGGTGAATTTAAGCCGCCTACTCTATCCCTGACCGGGCAGAAAGCCTCAGACTTCTTTAATGGTCTCAACGTGCAGAAGCTGTTTCTGGCGACTGCCGGAATCTCGCTGCGGGCTGGTTTGACCTATCCCAGTATCAGTGACCTGGTCGTCAAAAAAGCCATGATTGATGCAGCTGAGGTCACCTACCTGGTGGCGGATTCTACCAAAATCGGCAAAAGTGCCCTGGCCAGCCTGGGAGCCTTATCGCTTATAGACTTTATCATCACTGACGAAGGGATTGAGGATAAACATAAACAGGTGCTGGAGGAACATGAAATTGAACTAATCATCGCTAAAAATACATCATCATGAATAAAATAAGTCTTGGAGTGATCATCGGCAACCGGGATTTCTTCCCCGATAAACTGGTGACCGAAGCGCGCTCGGATATCTCAAAAGTGCTGGAAGCACAGGGAATCAATGCCATCATGCTTGGTGAGGAGGATTCCAAACTGGGCGGGGTGGAGACCTACACCGATGCCCGCAAATGTGCCGATCTGTTTAAAAAACACCGTGACGAAATCGCCGGAATCCTGGTGCTGCTGCCCAATTTTGGCGATGAAAGGGGCGTAGCGGATACCTTACACCTGGCCAACCTTAAAGTACCGGTGCTGATACAGGGCTACCCTGACGAACTGAACAAACTCAATGTGGCCAACCGGCGGGATAGCTGGTGTGGTAAGATTTCGGTGTGCAACAACCTCTACCAGTACGGCATCAGGTACACGCTGACCAGCAAGCATGTAGTCCACCCGACAGACCCGGCTTTTTTAGATGACCTGCAATACTTTCTGTCAGTTTGCCGGGTAGTGAAGGGAATGAAAAATGTGCGCCTGGGCGCTATCGGTGCGCGCCCCACGGCTTTCAATACGGTGCGATACAGCGAAAAAATCCTGCAAGCCAACGGTATTTCGGTGGTCACCTGCGACCTATCCGAAATCCTGGGCAAAGCGGATAAACTTGCTAAAGAAGACGCCCGCGTCAAAGCGCACCTGGAGAAAATCCACCATTACGCATCCACTGGTAAAACCCCCTCCGAAGCCCTCTTCCAGATTGCCAAGCTGGATGTGGTGCTGAATGACTTCATGCAGGAAAACGAGCTGGATGCCAATGCCATCCAATGCTGGACATCGCTGCAGCAGAACTATGGCTGTAATGTCTGCACCAGCGCGAGCATGTTCAGCGAAAATATGATCCCCAGCGCCTGCGAGGTAGATGTCACCGGTACTTTGTCCATGTACGCACTCCAACTGGCTTCTGGATCGCCTAGCGCGCTGGTAGACTGGAATAACAACTATGCCGATGATGAGGAAAAATGTGTCCTCTTCCACTGCGGCAACTGGGCCAAGTCCTTCCTCCCGGATATTGAGATCAGCAATGCGCCTATTCTGGGCACCACCGTAGGCGTTGAAAATACCTATGGTGCACTGGACGGCAGAACCCCCGCCTCCCCGCTGACCTACGGGCGCATCAGTACCGATGATGTGCGTGGGGTGATGAAAGCCTACGTAGGAGATGGCAGGCTTACCGATGATGAGCTGAATACCTTCGGCAACCGGGCAGTTGCCCAGATTCCCGACCTGCAGGGGCTGATGCACTACATCTGCAAAAACGGCTTTGAGCACCATGTAGTGATGAACGCTTCGCAGACTGCCGCCGCCCTGAAAGAAGCTTTTGAAAACTACCTGGGATGGGAAGTTTACCATCATGAGGGATAAAATGATTGGCTATGACAGATAGAGAACTTCAGCAAAAATCAGTACAGCTCCGGAAAAAACTCCTGAAATATATATACCTGGCTAAAGCCGGCCATACCGGAGGCAGTTTGTCCTGTATTGACATTCTCATTGTGCTCTATAACCGGGTACTTAACGTAAATCCTCAAGATTTTAATAACCCGGACCGAGATCGCTATATTCAGAGCAAAGGTCATTCGGTGGAGGCCCTATTCGTAACTTTGGCTGACCGGGGATTTTTTCCTGAGTCTGACCTGGAAACGCTTTGCCAGTACCAGTCGCACTACATCGGCCACCCTACCAGAAAGGTGCAAGGTGTAGAGCAGAATACCGGGGCGCTGGGCCATGGCTTGCCGATCTGTGTAGGGGAAGCGCTGGCCGCTAAAATGGATGGTAAATCGCACCGGGTGTTTACCTTGCTGGGCGATGGCGAACTTCCAGAAGGCTCCAACTGGGAGGCGATGCTGCTGGCGGCGCATTATCATCTGGATAACCTGTATGCCATTCTGGATTATAACAAGCAGCAGATTACTGGTTCCAATGCGGAAGTCATGAACACCCACCCGGTCAAAGATAAGCTGGAGGCTTTCGGCTGGGCGGTCAGAGAGGTTGACGGACACGATCTGCTTGCCCTGGAGGAAGTGCTGAACCATGGGCCTTTTGAAAAAGGTAAGCCGAACTTCATCATCGCGCATACCATCAAAGGCAAAGGCATCAGCTATATGGAAGGGGTGCTCAAATGGCATCATGGCGTACCCAGCGAAGAACTGTACGAGCAGGCACAAAAGGAACTGGATGCACTGGCGTTATCAATTTAAAGACTGGAAAAAATGGACGTAACACCCAAAGAAAAAAATAAATTACTGATGGGGCAGCCCAACCTGGAAGTTTTCTCGGCAATCCTGCAGGATCTGGCGGCCAATGATCCCGACATCATCGCCGTGACCAGTGATTCCCGCGGTTCCGGAAAACTGGTGCCTTTTGCCCAGAAATTTCCTAAACAGCTTGTAGAAGTGGGAATTGCAGAGCAAAGCCTGGTAGGGGTGGCCGCAGGATTGGCCTCAGCTGGCAAAAAAGCTTTTGCGGTGTCTCCGGCCTGCTTCCTCACGGCCCGGGCGCTGGAACAGATCAAAAACGATGTGGCCTACTCGGATAACCCGGTGAAGCTGATCGGGATCAGTGCCGGGGTGAGCTATGGTGCGCTGGGCACCACCCACCACAGCCTGCATGACTATGCCGTTTGCCGAGCCATCAACAACCTCATGGTAGTAGCTCCGGCAGATAATTTTGAGACCGAACAGGCTATCCGGCTGGCCGCTCGGCTGGAGCATCCCATTTACATCCGCTTCGGTAAAAAGCCAATGCCCTTTCTGAATCCGAAAGACACTTCTTTTGAATTTGGCAAAGCAAGGATCATCCGGGAAGGAGCCGACCTGACGATTATCGGTACGGGCGAAACAGTGTATCCCGCACTGCTGGCGGCTCACCAACTGGAAGATTTGCACGGTATACAGGCAGGTGTCATCAGCTTGCATACCATCAAGCCCCTGGATACTGAACTGCTGGATCAAATGGCATCCAAAGGCCAGCCTATCCTGACGGTGGAGGAGCATATGGTCTACGGAGGACTCGGCGAAGCCTGCGCTTCTTATCTTTTGCAGAAGGGCTGTCATAACCGCTTCAAAATCATGGGAATACCAGACGAATATACGGTCACCGGCTCACAGTTAGAGATATTTGACCATTACGGAATCTCAGCGCAGGGAATCTCAACGGAAGCCCTGAAGTTGCTGGATAGGTGATTTTCAATCGTTCGTGTGTTTTAGTCAACTGCAACTTCCTAAAAAAAGAAATAGCTGTATGCGCAACCTGATTTACTGTTTCTCTCTGCAAAAGCTTTGGATAATGCTGCCCGTGCTTTTCATCCTGGCCGCCTGCAATGAACCTGAAGCGGAGCAACCGAAAGTAGCCGTAGTAGTGTCCACGCTGAATAATCCCTGGTTTGTCGTGCTGGCGCAGTCAGCTGCCCGGGAGGTGGAGTCGCTGGGCTACGAAGCCAAAATCTTCGACTCCCAGAATAATACCGCCCTGGAGACCGATCATTTTGAGAACCTGATCTCATCCGGCTACAGCGCGATACTGTTCAACCCTACCGATGCTGACGGCTCTATCGCCAATGTACTGCAAGCCAAAGCCGCTGATATCCCGGTATTCTGCATGGACCGTGAAGTCAATGATGCCGATGCGCCCACTTCCCAGATTCTCTCCGACAGCTACTCAGGCTGCGTATCCCTGGGGACATATTTTGTGCAGCAGATGAACAAAAAAGGTAAGTACGCCGAACTCCTGGGGCTGGTAGGCGATAACAACACCTGGAGCCGTTCAAGGGGCTTCCACAGCGTGGTGGATGATTATCCCGAGCTGGAAATGGTCTCCCAGCAGAGTGCTGACTTTGACCGCAACAAAGCCATGGAAGTCCTGGAGTCTATCCTGCAGGCGCATCCCGATATTGAAGGGGTATTTTGCGGTAATGATGCCATGGCCCTGGGCGCTTACCAGGCACTGCTGGCGTCTGGCTTAGAGGATAGTGTGCAGGTATTTGGCTTTGACGGTGCCGATGAAGTTGTGACAATGATACACGAGGGAAAGATCAAGGCCACCGGTATGCAGTTTCCTATCGTGATGGCCGAGACTGCCGCCAGGTTCGCCGATCAGTACATCAGGGGAAAACGAGATTTCCCTAAAAAGATACCCGTTGCAGTAGAGATGGTCAAACCCGAGAATGTAACCCACTATCTCAAACAGGATTAGCCATGAAAAACAAACTTATCAGATATGCCATCATAGCGTTGGTGGGAAGCTTCATCCTCTACCATTCTGTTTATTTTGAGAAACTATCCGCCGTCAGGGCTGCTGCTGCCAATGAAGCTACCTTTGATGCGGCTGCTTATGCCCGGACTTTCTGGAATGATGCGCTCCCGGCCCAACTTCCCGAAGCGGTGAATCTGTCTGAGCTGATGGTGCAGTTAGAATCTGAACCGGAACAAGCCTTTGCGGCACATTCCCATGCCCTGGGTATCGGCAATATCCGTTATTTCCTTGTTCAGGGTGAAGGCGAAGTCAGTTCAGTCAGTGATAATCATGTTACCATCCGTTTTGATCAGGGCTCAGTACAGCTGGAAACTGAGTTTGTATACGGCAATGCTGTCAGAGATGCCGCAGGTACGATTGACATTAGCGATTTCAGCAATACGATGGACCTCAACCGGGTGTCAGAAGAAGTTAACCGGATCATCCGTACGGAAGTAATTCCTCCATTTCGGGAAAAGGTGAAAGAAGGGGATCAGATAGCCTTTGCCGGGGCACTGGAACTCAACCAAAAGTACCTGCAACTAGAGGAATTGGAGATCATTCCGGTGTCCCTGAAAATTATCACTCCCTAACCCCTAAATCCTTGCTGAAGGTAGAAAACATCACAAAGCGATTTTCGGGAGTCACGGTACTGGATAGTGTATCGGTGGAACTGCATGCGGGGCAGGTCAATGCCATCATCGGCGAGAACGGGGCAGGAAAATCTACCCTCATGAAAATCCTGTCGGGCGTTTACACCGAATATGGCGGCCAAATAATTTACCGCAATGAGCCGGTTCAGTTTACTTCCACCAAAGATGCTCAATCCCGGGGAATTTCCATTATTCACCAGGAGCTTAACCTGATTCCCTACCTGAGCATCACAGAAAATGTTTTCCTGGGTCGTGAACTTACCAACGCCTGGGGCGGCCTGCGCAGCCGGGAGATGCAGACCCGCACACAGGAACTGCTCAACCGCCTCAAACTGGATGTGCCTCCCGATACCCAGGTGTATAAACTCAAAGTAGGCCAGCAGCAGGTAGTAGAAATCGCCAAAGCCCTGCTGTTTGAGTCGGAGGTGATCATCATGGATGAGCCTACCTCCGCCATCAGCGATCAGGAAGTGGAGGTGCTCTTTGACATTATTCGTGACCTCAGAAAAGCCAGTAAGGCTATCGTTTATATTTCCCACAAATTGGATGAGCTGTTTGAAATTGCCGACCGCTACATCGTACTGCGAGACGGTAAGCACATAGACTCGGGCAGCATGCGGGAAATTGATCACGACCAACTGATCCGGAAAATGGTGGGCCGCAATATTGAGGTGGTCAAAAAAAAGGAAGCCACAGGGCAAAGGGAGGAACTCCTCCAGGTGAAAAACCTATGCCTGAAACATCCTAGCAGGAAGAATGAGCTTTTCTTGAAAAATATCTCCTTCAACCTGGAAAAGGGTGAAATCCTGGGAATTTTCGGGCTGATGGGCGCTGGTCGGACCGAACTGTTGGAAAGTATCTTTGGCCTGCATCCTGCCACCTCTTCAGCCGAAATCAAGGTAAATCAACGGATACTACGCTTACAATCACCCGATGATGCGATCAAAGCGGGTATGGCTTTGGTGCCAGAAGACCGCAAACAAAACGGGCTGATCCTTGGCCTGGATGTACGCACCAACATCAGCCTGACTTCCCTGAAAAAGCTGGAACGCCTGGGCTGGCTGAGTGAAAGCCGGGAGACCGCCCTGGCCGGAAAATACATTCAGGAGCTTAGTATCAAAACCTCCTCCGACCGCCAGCTGGCAGAAAACCTGAGCGGGGGCAACCAGCAGAAAATCGTTCTTTCCAAGTGGCTGGCTACTAACCCTTCCATTTTGCTGCTGGATGAGCCTACCCGGGGTATTGACGTCAACGCAAAAAATGAAATTTATAAGCTAATTCTGCAACTGGCGGCTTCCGGCATGGGCATACTGATGGTTTCTTCCGAACTGCCGGAGATCATGGCGGTCTCCGACCGTATACTGGTGATGGCAGAAGGAAGCCTTTGCGCTGAATTTGACAACCAGGGCCTGCGCGAAGACCAGATTTTAAAAGCAGCGATTCCAAAAACGATATGATATGATGACCGATACCTCTACCGAACGGGCTGAACCGGCAAAACCGCAAGCTGGTAATCCGCGGCCTGGCAATACGCAACCAAAAGATTTCAGGCATTACCTGGTCAGGTTCCAGTCACTGATCGCGCTTTTATTACTCTGCACAGTGATTGGCCTGCTGTCCGATAACTTTTTTACGGTTGCCAACGGCTGGAATGTGATGCGGCAGATTTCGGTCAACATCTGCATCTCAGTGGGTATGACGCTGGTCATCCTTACCGGAGGAATTGACCTTTCGGTAGGTTCTGTGCTGGCCTTCAGCGGAGCGGTTACCGCCGGTTTGCTCACCGCCGGCATTGAACTTCCCGCAATGGATTTGTACATCGGATTTACCCTGCTGGGGGGAATCCTGGCAGGCATTGGCACCGGCTCACTGCTGGGTGCGTTCAACGGCTGGACGATCACCCGTTTCAAGGTGCCACCCTTTGTCGCTACCCTGGCCATGCTCACCATCGCCCGCGGCCTGACCATGCTGTGGACCAACGGCTTTCCCATTTCCGGATTGGGCGAGAACTTTGTACAGATTGGTACCGGCTGGTTTCTGGGCATCCCTATCCCGGTATGGATATCAGCCATAGTGGTACTTGTCTTTACCCTCATCACCAACAAAACTCGCCTGGGCCGGTATATTTACGCGATTGGCGGGAATGAAAGTGCCGCCCGGCTTTCCGGCATCAACATCAAAAAGGTAAAGATTACCGTGTATTCGCTGGCTGGTGCGTTGGCTGCGGTGGGCGGGCTGATCGTAACGGCACGGCTTAACTCTGCCCAGCCCAATGCCGGTTTTAGCTACGAACTGGATGCCATTGCCGCTGTAGTGATAGGCGGCACTTCGCTATCGGGAGGAAAGGGCACCATCCTGGGAACGGTGTTGGGTGCGGTCATCATCGGCGTATTGAACAACGGGCTGGTACTGCTGGACGTGTCACCCTTCTGGCAGCAGGTAGTGAAAGGGGTGGTGATCCTGCTGGCGGTTATTATAGATAAAACAAGCGCAAAAAACTGATCATCTGAATATGAAAGCCTCCTATATCCTGTCCATAGACCAGGGCACCAGCAGCACCAAGACCATCATTTTTGACGATAAGCTCCAGGTGATTTCCCGGGCTTCGGTACCGCTGAACGCGCACTATGCAGCTGGTGGGTTTGTAGAGCAGGACCCTGAAGATATTTACCAGACGGTCATCTCCTCAGTGGACCAGTGTGTGCTGGATTTTACTGCGAAAGGTTACGATATCAGTATGCTCAAAACCTGCGGGATCACCAATCAACGGGAGACCATGCTGGTGTGGGACGATAAGGGCAATCCGCTGTACAATGCCGTCGTATGGCAGTGTAAGCGTTCTATTGATATCTGCAACCGTATGGAAAAAGAGGGGATGGGAAAGATGATCTGCGCCAAAACAGGTTTGCTGATTGACCCCTATTTTTCCGGTTCCAAAATGATCTGGCTGTACGAAAACGTAGCCAAAGTACGCGAAGCACTTGATGCCGGAAAAGCTTATTTTGGTACCGTAGATACCTGGCTGCTGTACCAACTGAGTGGAGGTAGCGCCTATCTGACCGACTATACCAATGCCTCTCGTACGCTTTTCTTCAACATTCATACATTATCCTGGGACCAGGAGTTGCTGGAAGTCTTTGGCTTGTCAGGCTTAAACCTTCCCGAAGCCAGGCCCTCGGCTAACTTTTTTGGGACAAGCCATTTTGAAGGGATTTTTCCGCAGAAAATCAACATTGAAGCCATGATCGGTGACTCTCATGCCGCTGCGGTGGGCGAAGGCTGCTTCACGCCCGGCACAGCCAAAGCCACCATGGGTACCGGCTGCTCTATCCTGATGAATGTGGGGGAAACTGTAAAAGAGTCGGCTTTGGGAATGGTGTCTACCATTTGCTGGAGCATGGAAGGTAGAGTGGATTACGCCCTGGAAGGGGTCATTGTCAGTTGTGGAGCCATCATTGAGTGGATGAAAAACCAGCTGGAATTATTTCCGGAAAGCAAAGAAACGGAAGCCCTGGCCCGGACAATTTCCGATAATGGCGGCGTATACCTGATACCGGCATTTAGCGGACTGGGCGCACCCTACTGGCAAATGGATCGCAAGGCTTCCATCCACGGGCTTACCTTTGACAGCACCAAAAATCATCTGGTACGAGCTGCCCTGGAGTCCATTGCTTTCCAGGTCAGGGATATCATCGCCGGTATGGAGCAGGATACCGGCATCACCCTGGAAAGGCTGATGGTCAACGGAGGTCTGACGACCAACCGCTTTTTGCTGCAGCTGACGGCTGATTTACTCGGAAAAGCACTGGATATCAAAGGTATACCGGATATTACGGCGCAGGGTGCGGCCATACTGGCGGGTTTACAGGCCAAAATTTTCCCGGACCTGGATCATCTGCAAGCTTTACTGCAAAACCAGTCCGAGATTTTGCCTAATCCCAGAAATGCGCAAATTCAGCAAGACTATATATTTTGGAGATCAATAATCTTGCAGGGGAATGAGGCACCATGAGCACTCATGTAAAAGCATCAACCTGGCCAACTGTCCAACAAAAAACCTGAGGGCTGAAACCATTTTTGTTGTCTCAATGCTCCAGAAAACTAACGGTTGATCACTTCTATATCAGCTTCCCGGTAGCGGTTCAGCATTTCATCATCAAGTTTGTTGTCGGTGATGAGCTTATCTACCTCTTGCCAGCCGCTGATCTGAAGGAGGGCATTTTTCTCAAATTTAGCCGAATCCAGGAGTAAGAAATTTTGACGGGATGCTTTCATCATCGCCAGGGTATTGCCTCTTTCAACTTCTGATCTGGCACTAAGGCCAAAGTCCAGCGACACTCCATCAGCGCCTAAAAAAGCTTTGTCGACACTAAAACTACTGATGTGTTCTTCGGCCATTCGTCCATGCATTGCCTGCCGCTCCTTGTCCAGCAATCCGCCGACCATATGCACCTCCACCTCACTATCCATCAGAGCCAGCATGACCGGGACTGAGTTGGTAACTACCCGTAGTTGCCCGATTTCCCGGAGCTGGGGGATGAGGTGGTAGACCGTGCTGCCGCAGTCCAGCATGATGGTATCTCCCGGATTAATGAATTTTGAGGCAATGCGGGCTATGTAGGCTTTTCTATCCTGGTAGCGGCTGTTTTTTTCTACGAAACTGCTCAGGGGACTTTGCTCTTTGAGCCTGGCCCCCCCATGGGTACGACTCAGCAGACCTTCCAAAGCCAGTTTGTCCAGGTCACGGCGGGCGGTAACAGCAGAAATTTCCAGGTGGCCTAATATGTCAGGTATCGTGACCTCGCCTTTTTTTGATAGTAGTTGCAGTATTTTCTCTTTTCTTGAAGTAAAGCTCATGGCATAAATAATCAGGTAAATTATTATTGATAAAGATAATTATGTTTACATATAGACCATACTTGTCAAAAAAGAAATATAATGATCAGAATAAAACCTGTTCACCAGTTAATACTCCACGAGCGAAAGACACTTCCCGACGACTGTGATGTGCTCCAGAAAAATACTTTTTCATTAAATTATAGAAAGCTTGCATTCGGCTCAGTGAAGCAACTTTTCTGCTCTACGAGACAAAGATACCATCAGCCCAAACCGGTGAGCTATTTCCTTAAAAAAACCGAAGAAGTAACTTACAGCATGAATAAGGAGATAGTACTTACCTGAAAAATTTTCATGTCAAACATTAGCCTCATGAGCAAATTGTGTATTAACTTATCATCTCATGGCAGGCTATTCGCCTGGAATAAATTTTTTTGCGACAGGATCAATTATTTGAATCATGAAGCATCAGGTGCTAATTTTAGTCTTCAGTTTATTTGTTTGCTGTCAGAACCATCAGCCTATGGAAGCACAACAGAAGGAAAGTATAGAGAACTACATCCAGGCTTACAATAATTTCAACATAGCAGGTATGTGCCGTGATATGAGTGAAGTTGTTGTCTTCCAGAATGTGTCCAACGGAGAGGTCAACCTGGAAACAAAGGGCCTGCTCGCATTCAAGGAACAGGCCCGCAAAGCCAGGGACATTTTCAGCGAGCGTGAGCAAAAGATCACCGACATACAGTTTGGAACTGATTCGGCTAAGGTAAGCATTGATTATACCGGTGTGCTGGCCGTAGACCTTTCCGAACAGATGAAAGCAGGTGATACGCTGCAACTGCAGGGCATTTCCATTTTTTATTTTGAGGGGGATAAGATCGTCAGAATAGTGGACGAGAGCTAAGGTTTAATTCCTGCCAGTGAAAGATATCATCAAACAGGTGCTCAATGATTTTTCCGATGTGCTGAGCGAGCAGCATTATCCAAAAGGCTATCTGCTTCACCGTGAGCAGACGATTTGTAAGCATATCTATTTTGTGACGTCCGGGGCTATACGTTCGTTTTACCTCAAAGACGGTAAAGACATCACCGCTCACTTCGCTATTGACCTGGGCGCAATTTCGGCTGCCGACAGCTTTATCTTCAATCGTCCGAGCCGCTACAACCTGGAAGTGCTGGAAGATAGCACGGCTTTCTCCATGACCCGGCTGCAAATGGAAAGCTACCTGGAGCAACATCCCCGCTACGAGCATACCGCCCGGCTTTTTGTAGAAGAACTCTACATGGACCTGGTGGGTAGGGTGGAGCATTTGATGTTTTATAGTGCCCAGGAGCGTTACGAAGCACTCATCCGGCAGAATCCGGATATCATCCAACGCGTTAGCCTGGGCCATATCGCATCATACCTGGGCATCACGCAGGAGACATTGAGTCGGGTCAGATCAGCTCCCCGCTGATGTTTGACAAATGTAAAAGCGTTTTTCTGTAAGCCTGTGCTAATTTACAGGGCGCTAAGAAATCTGACCTATGACCAGAAAACTACATTAGCAGTAATATAGTGAGCAAGTGGAGCAAAGAGGCAAGCGTAAAGTATAGCTGTTTCTGCCAAGGTGTCCCACATACTATCATGGTGCTGCTTCTTTACCCCTGCGAAAAGCTGACCATCATTTATCACTGTTTAGCTCAGTCACTTCATTTCGGGCTGATAAGCTGGATCCAAGGATGGACTAGCAGTTTTATCATTGTGCTGCATGATGGGCTTACAAAGAGATCACCAGCTTCCCGGTAGCACCACCCTTTTCTATAAGCCGGAGAGCATCCGCTACATCATCCAGGGTGTAGGAATTTTCAATAGTGGGTTTGAGCTTCCCTTCCTCGGCCAGTTTGGCTACGAACTGAAGATCTGCCTGGTCTGGTTTGGCCATCAGGCTGATTACCTGCTTAGCCTGAGTCATTTGTATCCAGGGGCCCAGTACCAGTGCAGCTGGTGAAAAAGCACAGGCTACGTAAGTCCCTTTGGGCTTCAACTGCCGGACGAGCGTCCTGACAGCATAATTGGCTACTACGTCAAAAATCAGGTCATATTTGAATTCCTCTTTTGTGAAGTCTGTCTTATGATAATCAATCACCCGGTCTGCCCCCAGTCTACGGGCATTGTCTACTTTCCGGGTGCTGCAGACTGCGGTAACGGTGGCTCCAAAAGCCCTGGCGATCTGGATGGCAAAGCTACCCACGCCCCCCGAAGCACCGTTGATCAAAACTTGCTGACCGGCCTGGATGTTGCCTTCGTTGCGCAGCCCCTGCAGGGCCGTCACGGCGGCCATGGGAAGCGCAGCTGATTCCTCATAGCTTAGGCTGGCAGGTTTCCTGGCAAAGAACTTTTCGTCGGCAGCCACATATTCGGCAAAGCCGCCAAATCCACTGGCGGAAAGATCGCCAAAGACTTCATCTCCCGGCTTAAATTGCGTCACCGATGTCCCAATCTGTTCTACGATTCCTGCCACATCGGCGCCTAAAACCTTGACACCAGGTTTGAGCAGACCGGTCATCAAACGGGCTGGCAGCGGCTTACCCTGCAGCAGGTAGTAGTCCGCTTTGTTAACCGATGCCGCCAGCACTTTGACCAGCACTTCTTTCTCCCTGGGTACAGGACGTGCAATTTCACTGAGTCTCAGAATATCCGGGCTGCCGTATTTTTCTCTGATGATGGCTTTCATGCTGTGGTAGTTAAATTTTTATGCTTATACGAATTTCCAGCACCCTTGATCACCAGGTAAAGCGCTAGCCCCACTTCTCCGATCGCGGCGGTAATGCCTACCAGCAGTGCCAGCCAGGCTTCGTTTCCTGGCAGGGTGAAGTTACCAAAGGTCTCCGCAAGATAGCCTGCGGCGGCTCCCAGCATCAGTCCTCCGAACATTTTGGGCAAAACATCGGACTGGTAAATCTGGATTCCCAGAAGGAAAAGGTGTACGCCAAAAAAAGCACCCGCGATCAGGTAGCCATAGCGGTGCGCATCCATAAAGAACAGGCTCAGTGCGTCAAGCTGTGAGGGCTCAAAAACCTGCAGAAAATCTGCTCCGCTGAGGATATGATAGGCCATAAAATGATTGATCAGGTTGAGGCTGCCGATAGCCGGATGGGCAATGAGCCGTAGCGACGATGACGCCAATGCCAGGGTTTTGCCAAAAGGCCTGAAAACCTGGTAGAGCATGACCGCTATGACGGCATCCACAACGAAAGCCAGCATATCCGAACTAAGTCCCAGTCGGAACAAACTTTGGTTCAGCTCGATATTGGTAGCTGTGGTAGCGGCATTCCCCGGAATCACCAGGCTTCCCCTCACATAGCCCTGGCTAAATCCGGCACAAATAATCACGATCAGGTAAAGTAGCCCGATCAACCTGAAGTACTGATTGTTTTTTGATTGTACAGCTTGCATGTTCTGAAAATTTAAGGGTTCTGGAAAAATTATTCGGTAAACTCTATGACCTGGGCGCTTACTGTTACAGTCCTTTTGTAGAAAAAGGGAGGTGCCCCGCCAATGTGCTCCTCACTCAAAACATGGGTGAGCGATCTTGCGCCGGAGAGGGCTGCCTTATCCAGCATGTCACGGTAAGCGGCATTGTATAATACTCTTTTATTGGCACCGCCAAAGATCAAAACATAGCTCACCTCAGCCGTTCCGCTTACCTGACTGATGTGCCGGTAATTTCTTTTGGATAACTGTACCTGGGTTGTGTGTTGATTTTGATTCAGTATCCAGGCCTGGTTTACACCACAGGCGCTTAGGCCTAATAGTAGTGCGATACTGAGGAAAATGGTTTTGTTGGTTTTCATAATACTTCTGTGTTTTGGTACAGAAGCAAATATCCTGAAGATACCGGGGACGAAATTGACCCCTGATGCCATTCCTTTGACAATTAAGGCCAATGTTGATTCTTCAGGATTTTTTCCGGTAATCAGAAGGTGACTGGCCAGTCCAGCGCCGGAAGGCACGGTTGAAGGCGCTCTGCTCCGAGAATCCGGTCATGAAGGCAATTTCGCTGATGCTTTGCCGGGAGGTTTTCAGCAGAGTAAGGGCTTCTTCCTGCTGGACATGCTGCACCAGTTCTCTAAAAGTTTTCCCTTTTTCACTCAACCGTCTTTTCAAGGTTCTGGCACTGACTCCCTGGTGTTCGGCTACCTGTATGATACTGGGTATACCGCTGGGCAGTGATTCTTTGATCAAATGCCGGATGTCCGTCAACAGGGTATCCGCACGCACGCTGATGCCTCTTTTTTCCTCATCCATACGCTCCACCAGGTACTGTTGTATGTGCATGTCAGCTTTGACGGTAGGTATCTCCAGATCAGCCGTATCAAACTGAAGCGCATTTTCTTTAGCATCAAACTGTACCTGACACTGAAAGTAATGGCTGTAAAGAAGCGTATCGGAGGAAGGGTGTTTGAAAGAAACCTGCTGGGGAAAAATCTCTTTGCCCGTCACTTCACGGATAATATTGGTGAGCATCACGAATGTAGCTTCGTTGGCTATCTCCAGCCCCCTGCGGGTAGCTTCCCGCTCCAGGATTATTTTAGTGAAACCGGTTTTTTCTTCCAGGCGGGCTGAGCCATGGTCGGTCACCAGGATCATGAACCTCTCGGTACGCATCAGGATATCCCGGGCGCGCCAGCAGGTTCTCCAGGCAAGGCCCAGCGTTCCATAATCATCAGAGGACAATTGCCTGCCCTGCCGAATGCCAAAGCCGGCTTCCAGCTGTTGGTCTGCCAGTTCATATACCTCAAACAAACACTGGATTGGCAGGTATTTAGCTTTCGTCAAAACTTCTTTTTCGTGTTGAAGGCTGGCCAGCAGAGTCTGATCTAAGCCCTCTCTAAGAGACAGGTTGACCGCCTTATGGTAGATGCTTGATGAAACAAATGGCATATCTACGAATATCTAAACGATAACAGTTGGGAGCATTGGCTGACAAATGTGCATCCGGCAGAGGCAAACAAGCCACTAGCTGTTCTGCTTTTAAAGCCTGGACAGCTAAGGATAAATATAGGAAAATCTGATCGTTGTCTTAAACTCTTTGAATTTTCGGCAGATACCGGGTTTATCCCTGGATTTGGCTTGCAATACAACTCTGGCATATACTGGCAGATTTTGCTAATTTGTTGGTAGAATGATGCAATACGTTTCAGCCAGTCTATACCGAAAAATGATTCATTGCGCAATCGCCGAAGGGATGCGTCGGGATGATTTCGTGCACCTGCCGAGTCCGATAGAGGCAGTTGACAAGCTGCAGGCGGTACCGGCAGATCATTTTTTTGCCTTGCATGAGTACCTGGACGAAAAACTGGGACCAGGGTTCTCGGTGAGGGTCGGGCGGCAGATGAAAATTGAGGACTATGGCGTACTGGGGCTTTCGTGGCGTACCTGCTCCTGGGCCGGAGAAATCTTTGACCGCTGCGAAAGATACTTCAGGCTGCTCTCCGACACCTATGTTTTTCAGGTAAAGAAAGAGGACGAGCTATCGCATGTCTATTTGTTCAGGAATGCCCATCGCCGGGGCGTAGCCCTTTCCAACGAAGCTACTTTCGCGGCTACTGTGGTCATACTGCAGGCCATGACCGAATCTCCCATATCGCCGGTCCGTGTGACCTTCATGCATGGGCCTGCCAAAAGTCTTGACAGCTTTGAGGAAGTTTTTCGTTGCCCTGTCGCCTTCCGTCAGCCGCATAACAGCATCAGCTACCGCCGCCGGGACCTGGAAATGCGGACCGCTAAAGCCGATGCCAGCATCAATGCCTTTCTGCTGGCCCGGGTGGAAGAAGCAACCCAGGGATTGGAAGTCAGTTCTAACCGCATAGCCTATGAATATGAAGTAGAAGAACTGATCAGGGATGCCCTGCCCAGCGGCATACCGAGTATTATCCAGATCAGTGAGCATATGGGAATGAGCAACCGCACCCTCACCCGTCGTTTAGCTGAAAGTGGCTTTAGCTTCCGTGACCTGATCAGCAAAACACAACAGTCCGTAGCGGTTGACCTGCTCAAAAATTCATCCCAGAATGTATCCGAAATTGCCTTCCAGACCGGCTTTTCTGAACAAAGTGCTTTTAACCGCGCATTTAAGCGCTGGCTAGGCAGTTCCCCCCTGGAATTCAGAAAAAATGGTTAATTACAGGTCTTTGGCCTAAACTGTCAAATCATTGGCAGAGAAAGTCAAGAATCCTGAATCTCTATCCGCCAACTTTGCTTCTGTAGCCAACAGAAGTAACATGAAGACACCCTCAAACCACATCGCGATATTCTTACCCTTGTTGACGATCATAGGCATGTCAACCTTTTTCGTGCATCAGGCACCAGCTTTCGCCCATGCTTTGGAAGATTTTCGCTTATTCATCCTAACCTACTATACCATGATCATTCCCCTGAAAACCCTGATACTCTTCGGCGCGATACTGCTAACCGGGCTGTCGGCAGGCTTATTTTACGCCTGGCAGGTGTCAGTTATCCCGGGCACACGCAAAGTAACTGACCTGGTGTATATGGAAAGTATGCAGCACATCAACCGGGAAATACTGAATCCGGCATTTATGCTCATCTTTATCGGTAGCCTGCTGATGCTGGCCGTCAGCAGCTATTCTCTGTATCCGACAGGCTTACCTTTTGGGCTGATGCTGGCAGCAACACTCACTTACCTGTTGGGAACCTTCGCCGTCACCGGCATGGGAAACGTGCCGCTCAACAATGAACTGGACGCACTTCAGATCGGCAGTATGACGGCAGAGCAACTGAAAAGCTTCCGGGATTACTACGAAACTAAGTGGAATTGGCTGCACCTTATCCGTACCACTTTTGCGGTGCTGTCCTTTCTGCTTTCCTTATCCATACTGTTTGTACAGCATAAAATAGCCTGATTTTTCTTCAACTTTTAACCATAATTAACCATGAGACACAACATCTTAGTCATCGGTGGTACCGGTAAGACCGGGAGCCGGGTAGCAGAAAATCTCTTTCATCAACAGCAGGTTGTCAGAATTGGTAGCCGGACAAACAATCCAGCCTTTGACTGGCATGATCCTGCTACCTTTGCCGGGGCCCTGAAAGATATGGACCGCGCCTATATCACCTACTATCCGGATTTGGCGGTTCCCGGCGCTAAGGAGGCTATTGAGCAACTTACCCAGGTAGCGCTGAAGGAAGGATTGGAAAAAGTAGTGCTGCTCTCCGGCAAAGGCGAACAGGAGGCTGAAAAGTGCGAAGAGATCGTAGCCAATTCCGGCCTCAACTATACCCTGGTGAGAGCCTCCTGGTTTAACCAGAACTTCAGCGAGAGCTTTCTGCTGGAGCCCATCCTGGCCGGACACGTTGCCCTTCCTATGCCAGATGCCAACATTCCCTTTGTAGACGCCGATGATATTGCCGATGTAGTAAGCAAAGTACTACTGGACGATACCTACAATGGACAGACTATTACTGTTACTGGTCCCCGGAAAATGACCTTTCGGGAGGTGGTGCAGGAGATAGCCGAAGAAACGGGCCGTCAGATTACTTTTCAGCCGCTTACTGTAGAAGCCTACGGCGAGGTCATGAAAACTGCCGGCCTCTCCGATGACTATGTATGGCTGTTCAGCTACCTCTTCAGGGAAGTACTGGGTAACCCGAACAATCAGGAGGTTTCGCGGGATGTGGAAAAAGTACTGGGCCGACCTGCGACTGATTTCAGGCAGTTTGTCAAAAAAACCGCTGCTACAGGAATCTGGCATCAGACAGTGTCTTCTGTCTGATGCTGGTAAGGAACAAACATTTGAAAAAATGAAAAACATACACCTTTTGTTTGCGACTGTGCTACTGCTTAGCTGCCTGGCGGCCCAGCGAAAGCTCGCCACAGACTGTTGCAGTGTATTGAAACAGGTTCAACCCGTCATACTGAAAAATCCTCTCCGCGTCCATGCTGGAGAGGATGAGTTTGTCACTTTAATGGAGCAGGAGCAGTTTCTGGATACACTGTTAGAAAACGGTGATCACCTATCAGAAGCGGGTAATCCGGCGATTATTTTCCCTACACTTTTATTTCTTGATGAAGCTTTTGCCTTTTTCTGTGCTATTGATGGTGATATAAAGAAAGTGATTGGCAAGATCCGTTGGCTTTCTGCAAAAGAAATGACAGATCCTGAAAGCAGGCGAGACCTTGAAATCGTTCTAGATATTCTGATGCGGGTCGCAGAAGACTGCTTACATATGTACAGGAGGTGGATTCTGGAGCCCATGCTGTACCTGCAACAGCAAACTACGCCTGGCGCCCACCCGGACCAAAATGAATTTGACCTTACTGTTCTAAAAGGAAAAAGATGACACTGGGCGGTTAAAGGGATAAAAATTGCTTGGTTCAGGTAAAAAGAACAAAATCAATTTTCCCGGCCTTTCTTCATTTCTGATAATGGAGGAAGGCTTTTCTATGACATAATACACCATTATTGTTACTTTAGCCATCGGGTATACTAGTGGCACCTAACAGCTACTTGAGAATACCATTGATGATTAAACTTAGCATACATGACAAAAAAGCGGATTTTTTTTACAGGTGGATCAGGTAAAGCCGGTAAGCACGTAGTACCCTACCTGCTCGAACAGGGCCACAGGGTAATGAACGTAGACCTGCTTCCTTTGGATCATCCGGGCGTGGATAATCTGACAGCGGATATTACGGATTCCGGACAAATGTTTAATGCCATGAGTTCCTACGCCGGCCTGGACGAACTGGAAGCGGGCAGTGGCGTACCGGCATTTGACGCAGTAGTACATTTTGCGGCAGTGCCCAGAATTCTCATCAAACCAGATAATGAAACCTTCCGGGTCAACACCGTGGGTACCTATAATGTGATAGAAGCGGCAGTGAAGCTTGGGATCAAGAAGATTATCATTGCTTCGTCGGAGACTACTTATGGCATCTGTTTTTCAGATGGCCAAACCAACCCGAAAGTCCTTCCTTTGGATGAGGACTATGATGTTGATCCTATGGATAGCTACGGACTATCCAAGGTGGTGAATGAGAAAACTGCCCGTAGTTTTCAGCGGCGATCCGGTATTGATATTTATGCGCTGCGGATCGGCAATGTGATTGAGCCACACGAATACGCTGAACTGTTTCCACATTATTTCAGGCATCCTGAAGTACGCCGCCGGAATGCCTTCTGTTATATAGATGCGCGTGACCTGGGACAGATTGTGGATTTATGTCTGCAAAAAGATGGCCTGGGTTTTCAGGTTTTCAATGCGGGAAATGACCACAACGGTGCTGTAATTCCCAGCAAAGAGTTGGCAGAAAGGTTTTTCCCCGATGTTCCGATTACCCGTGCGTTGGGAGAGCACGAAGCGTTGTTTTCCAATCTCAAAATTCGTGAGGTACTGGGGTTCAAAGAACAGCATAACTGGCGGAAATACGTGAGCTGGGACTGATTTTTTCTTG
>CAZFFW010000036.1:0-39446 GCA_964518125.1 uncultured Porifericola sp. | reverse complement strand
AGTTCGTATTCATAGCCCATAGGCTGCCCCCGGTAGATAAAATAGCCGGTTGAACTATTGTTCAAAATAGCAGTCAGTTTGCCCCTTTCCCTGATTTGATCCAGGTCTAAAGCGACTGGCTCCGGGTAAGAATCTTCATGCGTGTACGTACCAAGCCCATCATTTTCTTCACTGCAGGAGAATACAAACAGGAAAAGAAAGGTGAAGAGCAGGTGAGCATGAGAGAGGCGTAATATGTTATTTCTTGCTTTTGTCACTGTACTCAATTTTTACAGGATTCACAATTACTCCTGGTGTAAGAAATCTCTTAACAGGGTAATCTACCTGTGTACATCAAAGCATTAGCTCACAAAAATTAATATTGCAAGATTATGTTACTTAGTAGCCTAAAACCCAGTCATTTTGACCAGTTTTTTTGATTAAAACGCAATCAGATAAGGCTGCAAAGCTCTTTATAAGTCTTGTCTTAAACGTTATGACCCAGTGATGGTTACACTCAGCAATAAACATGCTGGCGTAAGTTTTTACTATATTAAGTCAAAATTATATTATTTTTATAAAAAATAAAAGAAATATTTCTCAAAAGAAATGAGTAGCACTACAATTCAGATTGAAAACCAGCTTTTTGAACGCCTGGAGCCCTTTTTCAAAGCGTATGAATTTATGCTCCTGAGACATCTGTACCAGTTCAGGAAACAGACAGAAAATGGTTTTCAGAATGTGATCTTATCCGTAAGCGGGTCGCAGCCGGTACTGGTGGAGGTCAACCTGGGTACCCGCATCAATATGGTCGAGGAACTGGCGTACCAGTTTACTACAGGGCTGGACGTATTTCAGGAAAATAGTAATACCTTGATTACTTCCCTGGGCAGGATTGTCAATGATCCTTACAAGCGTTTTGAGGCTAACCATGAAGCGGATGTGCCAGCAATTGCAGACAGCATCCGGGAATTTATGCTACAGCAGGGTTTCGCCTTTCTGGAAAAATACAGCAGGGTAAAAGAAATGGATGCGCTGTTTAATGCTAGTCCTGATGATCGGCTGCCCTACGCCTATAACCACCTGAACCGCTGCCTGAGGGGAATAGTACTGGCACGCATTGCCGGAAGAAGAGATTTTCCGGCCCTGGTAGCCACTTACCGGCGTACACTGGAAAGGAGTAGTACTGCTCCCCCGCTTCTGGAAAAGTACGACCGGCTGGCGCATTACCTCAAAACCTTCTCCATCAACTAATCTTCCATTAGCCCGGGGCGGCGCTCCCTGGTGCGCCTGACGGACTGCTCGTGCCGCCAGTCACTGATTAGTTTTTCATTGCCGGAAAGCAGTACATCAGGTACCTTCCACCCCTGGAAATCAGCCGGTCGGGTAAAAACCGGAGGAGCAATAAGGTTGTCCTGGAAAGAGTCAGAAAGCGCGGACGTTTCGTCAGACAGCACACCCGGCAGCAGGCGAATGATGGAATCGGCCAGTACGGCAGCGGCCAGTTCGCCTCCCGAGAGTACATAATCGCCTATGCTGATTTCACGGGTAACGAAATGCTCTCTCACCCGCTCGTCTACTCCTTTATAGTGTCCGCATAGTAGCATCAGGTTTTTTTTCAGCGAAAGCTGGTTGGAGATAGACTGTTCCAGACGCTCACCGTCAGGGCTCATGTAGATAATGTCATCATAGCTTCGGGCATCCTGCAGCTGCTGGATACAGCGTGCGATAGGCTCAATCATCAGTACCATACCGGCACCGCCACCATATGCATAGTCGTCTACCTGCCGGTGCTTACCGGGAGCATAATCGCGCAGGTCATGAACGGCTACTTCTACCAGCCCCTTTTGCTGTGCACGCTTCAGTATGGAAT
Organism: uncultured Porifericola sp.; assembly: GCA_964518125.1. Taxonomy (GTDB): domain Bacteria; phylum Bacteroidota; class Bacteroidia; order Cytophagales; family Cyclobacteriaceae; genus Catalinimonas. Next base: position 37,594 of record CAZFFW010000036.1, on the reverse strand, counting down.
GAGAAAAAGGACTTTCCAACAGAGAAGGCAGGCAGGTAATAATATCAATTCTCATAAATTTCTACATTAGAAGCACAAATTTAGCAGTATCGGCAAAAATGAACAGCCGTATGTAAACATCTGTGATACTATTCTTTTAACTTTATAGCACAAAATAGATTGTTAATTTTTTGATCTAATTACTAAGACATGAGAAAAAAAATAGTTGCCGGCAACTGGAAAATGAATAAGACCCTGGAAGAAGGGCAGGCCCTGGCCTCAGAGGTCAAACATATAGCAGAAGATGAACTACAGGGGGATGTACAGCTCATTCTTTGTCCTCCTTTTATTCATCTGCCTGCCCTGCATGCTATGCTGAAAGGCACCTCCATAGGCCTGGGAGCACAGAACTGCAGCGAGCACGAATCAGGTGCCTACACCGGTGAAACGTCCACCTCCATGCTGCGTTCAACCGGCGTGCAGTACGTCATCCTGGGGCATAGTGAAAGAAGGGAATATTTCAAAGAAGGAAATGAGCTTCTGGCCAAAAAGCTGGATGCAGTCCTGAAGAGCGGCCTCACCCCAATCTTCTGTTGTGGAGAACCGCTTGAAATACGGGAAAAAGAAGGACAGAACGTATATGTTCAGAAGCAGGTACAGGAAAGCCTTTTTCATCTGAACAAAGAGGATATCCGGAAAGTCATCATTGCTTACGAACCTATCTGGGCTATTGGTACCGGCAAAACCGCCAGCGCAGAGCAGGCGCAGGAGATGCATGCAGTGATCCGCAGGCAACTGGCCGAAAACTACGGAGAAGAGATTGCTAATGGTATTTCTATCCTCTACGGAGGAAGTGTAAAACCCGATAATGCGCAGGAAATTTTTGCCGGGGCTGATGTGGACGGTGGCCTGATCGGAGGAGCTTCTCTTAAATCCAGGGATTTTGTGGATATCGCCAAGGCATTTAGCTGATGGAGAAAAAAGAATACCTTTCGTTGTATGTACAATGCCCGGATGAGCTGATAGAAATTCTTATTGCCGAGATCGCCGAAATGGGTTATGATTCTTTCTGGGAACAGGCAGACGGTTTTGAGGCTTACATCCTGAAAGCAGATTTTGATGCAAGTGCATTGCAGGAAATACTGGACCGTTATCAGGAAGCTGGCGAAATCACCTACAGTAGCAGCCTGGTAGAGGAAAAAAACTGGAATGTGGAATGGGAGAGTAATTTTGAACCTATCACGGTAGAGGATCAGTGCCTGGTAAGAGCTGATTTTCATAAAGCTGACCGCAAATATCCCTACGAGGTGGTGATCAACCCCAAAATGTCATTTGGTACCGGGCATCATGCCACTACTTACCTGATGCTGAGCTGGCAGCTGGAGATAGATCACCAGGATAAAAAAGTCATGGATGCCGGTTGTGGTACCGGCATACTGGCCATCATGGCCCGACTGAAGGGGGCTACTGAAATTATTGCCTTTGACAATAATGAATGGGCAGTAGATAACAGCCGCGAAAACTTTGAGATCAACCACTGTCCTGATATCCGGATGTTCCCGGGTACGGTGGAGGATATTGCAGCTAATGATCAGTTCGATATCATCCTGGCCAACATCAACCGCAATGTGTTGCTGGAAGAGATGCCCCTCTACGCGGAGCGCCTCCGTAAGGACGGTGTCCTGCTGCTGAGTGGATTTTATAACTATGATGCCCCGCTCATAGAAGAAAAAGCGGCTGCCAGCGGGCTGAAAGTTAGCGGACGTAAAGAAAGAAATGACTGGGTAGCCCTGCAGTTCAGCTTTAGTTCCTGATACTTTCCACCCCGAACCTTCCTCTTATACCCCTGTTTATTGGCAACAAACCTTACAGTTTCTGCTCAAATCCCCGGCTTTGCTGGATATATTTTTGTAGTAAACTAATTTTTTTGGTTGAAATGCGTTATGCTTTCACCAGGTGATGAATAAAAACAAAGGTATGAGGATACTTTATATCGTTTGTATGCTATTGCTGATAGCGCATGCAGGCATTGCCCAGCGGTATCAGCTTACAGACAGTGTAGAGGTTTATGGAGATGATGTAAAACGACTGCTGGCTAAGACCAACGACAGTTCGGCGGTCATGGTGGGTGATCAGTTTGCCGGCCTCTGGCAGAGCGGCCTTTCCGCTTCCCAAAGAGATACCATCATGGCTATCTCAGCTGAAATGTTTGCCCATCGGTATACGCTAAAGCCTTACTTCGTCAATCTATATGCTACGATCAACCATGCAGTAGACTCTGCCCAGATTTCCCGGCAGGAGTTGGATGGTATGTTGTCTATGCTGTTACAGACGAGCAGGCATATGAGCCGCCGTGATTTTGGTAATACTGTCCTTACCCTCAGAGACTTTTTCCTCACCCAGGCGATTTATCAGGCCAATTATAACCAGCTGTATGCCCGCAAGGGTAACTATTCTTTTAGTTTCATTGCACCGCCGCAGGATGTGCCCATGATGATGGAGGAAGAAACCCTTTCCGAAGGAGAGGAGGATGCATGGGGCACTGCACCTAGCGAAACAGAAGATGACGGATGGGGCGATGGCGCCTGGGGAGACCCGGAAAGCAGTGACAGCAGCTGGGGTAACGTAGAAGAAGATGATTCCTGGAATGACAACTGGGGCTGGGAAGAAGAAAGCCAGGACGAAACCCAGGCCGAGGTGCAGCCGGAAATTCAGGTGCAGGAATATATTGTAGAAGAGACGATACAGCCCGAGCTTATCGGACCGATTATGCGGCTGGAAAAAGCAGACCTTACCTTTATCACTACTTTTGATTCTGCTAACCTTATACAGACTAGCGGCGACCTGATGCTGCACAAGCATATCTTTGTGGGTGAAGGCGGTAAGTTTGACTGGATAACGGCTGGCCTCAGCCCTGATTCAGTCTTTTACACTATGGATAAGTTTAACTTTGACATAAGAGTCCCGCGTCTTAGTGCTGAGAATGGCCATATGACCTTTTTGGGTAAAGTAAAAGAGCCGGTGAAAGGTGCTTTTCAGTTTGCCAGCCAGAAACACATCACCCCCGAAACAGCCCGTTACCCCCGCTTCATGTCTTACAACAGTAATATCAAAGTGAACATTTACGACAAAAAGTCGGTAAATGAGCACCTGGTATCCTATATCGGTGGATTTTCGCTGATGGGTGGCAAGATCACCAGTAATTCGCTGATGGAAGGTGAGGCTATCATAGAGGTACAGGGTGGAGGCAAAAAGAAATTTCGTGCCGTATCCCGACAGTTTAGTGTGGGAGATTCCCTTATCCTAAGCCCCCGCTCTTCCATCAGCATCTATCAGCGTGAAGATTCTATCTACCATCCAGCCATAGAGATAAAGTATGAGCTGGATTCTTCAAGGCTTACCATTCTTACCGTCAGCGGAAAGTATAAGCAGACGCCATTTGTGTCTACCCACCTGAAAATGGATATCATCGCCGATATCATGCGCTGGGATTTGCGTACTGATAGTCTCAACATCTCTACCCTTACTGCCAGGGATAAAGTGCCCGTGATTTTTGAATCACATGAATACTACAACGAACAGACTTTTGACCAGCTGAGCCAGATGTACGGCTTCCATCCGCTGATCATGGCGGTGAGCTATGGGCGTAAGAACAATACCCTTAGCTTCTACGCCTATGACATGGCCAGAGATCTGCGTCAAAACGAAAAAACTATCAGAGCGGCGATGATGGACCTGATGACCAGGGGTTTCATAGAGTATGAACCGCAAGGCGGCCTGGTCACACTAAAAAAGAAAGCCATTCATTATACCCTGGCCAAAGCCCGCAGGGTAGATTTTGATAACCTGATGATGGCTTCCTTTGAGGAAAACGGCCCTAATGCCACCATCAAACTGGATAGTAAAGAGTTGACGATGCGCGGTATCAGTGAGTTCAGCATCAGTGAGGAACTGGGAGTGGCTATAGAACCTACCAATAATGAAGTAACCATGCTGGGCGACCGGGACTTCCGCTTCAACGGAAAGCTACAGTCGGGTAACTTTGAGTTTGTGGGTGAGGGCTTTACCTTTAACTATGACAGCTTTAAGGTAGATCTGCCCAAAATTGACTCCATTGGTTTTTATCTGCCCGATGAAAAAGGAAACAGGAAAAAGGTGGGTAACACCCTGCAAAGTGCTAACGAAGACGAGACCTTTATTGATAAAATGGGTGATGGCTTTAAGCAGACCTCAGGAACGCTGTACATCAATGATCCTAAGAACAAATCTGCCAAGAAGTCGCTCCCGGACTACCCCAAGTTTGATGCAGAGAATGGAGCCATCGTGTACTTTGATAATCCCGGGGTTTTGAAGGGCGCATATGATAAGTCGCTCTACTTTGTGATACCGCCCTTTGCTATCGACAGTTTGAGCAATGCGGATCCTTCTTCCATCGGGTTTGCCGGTACGCTCTACAGCGATATTCTGCCGCCTATTGAAGAAACGCTGAGAGTTATGCCGGATAATTCTATGGGCTTTGCGCACAAATCACCTGCCGATGGCTATCAGTTATATAACGGTACAGGAAACTTCAAAAACGAGCTGAGGCTGGATGCCAAAGGCCTTCGGGGAAATGGCACTATTGACTTCCTGACCTCTACCCTGGAGTCAGCAGACTTTGTTTTTTACATGGATTCGGTGACTACCACAGGTTTGGTAGCAGAGATACGGGAAGGATCCATCGGAAATACCAGCTTTCCCCAGGCATATGTAGAGGATTTTACCATGCTCTGGCTACCGGGAGTAGACAGTATGTACATCAGCAATAATGCTACACCATTTGAGTTTTATAACCAGACTGCCTCATTAGACGGCTCCGCCATTCTTACCGAGAAAGGCGGTTTGCTGGGTAGCGGCACACTCTTTACCCGTGGTTCTGAGGCTACTTCCAACCAGATGACCTTTGAGCAGACCCGCTTCAACGCACGTAATGCTGACTTTGAGATCAAATCCAATAATCCGGAGAAGCCTGCGCTGGCAGGTGATGATGTATTCCTGGATTTTGACCTGCAGGAGAATCTCGCCAACATCAGTCCTGAGGTAGAAGGGGTCGCTGCCATAGAATTCCCCTATGCCCAGTTCAAGACTTCTATCACCAACGCAGTCTGGAACCTGGAGGAAGAAACCATCCGAATGAGTAAACCAGAAGATGTGGATATAGAAAACTCCTACTTCTACGCTACACGTAAAGAACTGGACTCGCTGTGGTTTAATGCGGAAGAAGCCATTTACCGGATTGCGCTGCAGGAACTGGATATCTTTGGTGTACCTTTCATCACCACGGCAGATGCCAAAGTAATTCCTGAAAATAACCAGTTGCAGGTGCTGGAGAATGCCAAACTGCAGACATTTCAGAATGCAGTACTGGTCATAGATACGCTGGATGAGTACCACAGACTGACGGATGCTACCATCGATATCATTTCCAGACATAAGTTCAGGGGCAAGGCTTTTTATGAGTTGATTGCGGCGGCGGATACTTTCTCCATAGAAATGTCTGATTTCCGCAAGGATACTGTTCAGGCAAGGAGGCAGACATTTTACCATACTATCGCCGATGGTAAGGCAGACGCCTCTCAGAACATCATTATTTCTCCGGGTATGTTATTTAGAGGAGGGGTAAGAATGCATGCCGCCAAAGAGGCCCTGGAACTGGACGGTGAGGTAAAACTTGATTTCAAACGTTTACCGGATTATGATACCTGGATCGCCTATGCCAGTGATGCGGGCCAGAAGCAGCTGGTGTTTAACTTTAACGAAGCCCTTACCTCAAGAGGGGAGCCACTTACGGCCGGTCTGCACCTGAGCAGCCGGGATAACAGCCTGTACAGCACCTTTGTGATGGATCGGCAGTCGCCGGATGATGTTGATATTTTTAAACCTAAAGGCTTATTGTCTTACAATGAGGAGGCTGACGAGTACACCATACGATCGCCCCGTAAAGATGAGCGTGGTGCCCTGGCCGGAGAAGTATTTACCTACAATGAAAGCCAGCAGACAATCAGTTTTGAAGGACCGGTAGATTTTATGCCTTTCAGGAGCGAATCCTTCAGTATAGAAACTTCAGTAATTGGAGAGGGAAAGCTGGAGACCAAAGAGTTTAGCATGGATGCCATGATGCTGATGAACATCGAACTGCCTACCCAGGCCGTTGACATCATGGGAGCCGACCTGAACGAGTCACTTAATAAATCGGGAGCCCCTTCGTCTACCAGCGATCGTACGACACTACTGTACAAGCTTGCAGAGTTTATTGGTGACGCCGCAGCCCGGGACTGGGATCAGCAGTCGGTGAGAAACTATACGCCACTCGTCACGATGTCGGGCCGGCTGGAAAAAACCCTGGTATTTGCCGACCTGGACCTGGCATGGTCAGACGAGCACAAGGCCTGGTACAGTACTTCCCCTTTGGGTCTTTCTAATGTAAGAGAGCAGGATGTAAACGGTAGTATGACCGGATTCCTGGAAATCAAGCCTTTGGAAATGGGTGATATGATGGTCAATCTTTTTATGCAGGCCACCCCGGATTCCTGGTATTATTTCAGCTTTCAAAACAACCGCCTGGCCGTATGGGCTTATAATGAAGAATTCTGTGATGTTATAGGTAGCAAGTCCAAAATAGGGAAGGTAGACAGTGGCGAGTATGCATACTTTCTGAGCGATATTGCAGAGACATTGAAGTATGTCAACCGCTTCCGCAAAGACTACCTGGGAATAGAAGAGCAGTACAATTTCAATACCGCTGCACCGGTGATCGCCGGAGAAGAAAATACAGACAAAAAGCCTGAAGCAGACCGGGACGGTTTCTAAATAAAAAATCAGCATACGAGGGGCTGGCTTTCGGGTCAGCCCTTTTTTGTTTCTCAGGCAGTAGTTTGTGTATCAGTGCTTTCTGTCTAAATTTGTCTGGTAAACAGAAATAAGAAAGTATGCAGATATTGTGGATCATCCTTGCCCTGATCGTCGCTTATGTGTTGGGTTCAACCCCTACCGCAGTCTGGTACGGACTACGCTTTCATGGGGTAGATGTACGCAAACACGGCAGCGGTAATGCCGGGGCTACCAATACCTTTCGGGTACTGGGCAAAAGAGCCGGCTCTATCGTGATGCTGGTGGATATCCTGAAAGGACTCACGGCTACCATGCTGGCTTTTGCGTTGATAGAGCTGGGCGCGATAGAAAAAGGTCAGCTGGTAGAATACAAGTTACTGCTGGGTGTCATTGCCGTAGTAGGCCATGTTTTCCCCTTTTACACCCGTTTCAAGGGCGGCAAAGGCGTGGCTACCCTGCTGGGTATGGTGGTGTCTATAGAACCTTTGGTGGCACTGAGCTGTATCATCATTTTCCTGGTCGTGCTTAGCCTTTCCAAGTATGTTTCATTGAGTTCGCTGCTGGCCACTTTGGCTTTTCCGCTCCTGCTGCTGGTGCCGCCCTTCAAAACCGATGAGCCCATACTTATCATTTTTGGCTTCCTGATGTTTGTAGTCCTGGCTATTACACATAAAAAGAACATCCGCCGCCTGCTTAATGGGGATGAAAGCCGCACCTACCTCTGGGCAAAGAAAGACTAAGCGGGGAGCTTCCGATGAGAGCGGATAGTTTTTATCTTTACAACACACTTTTTATACCCTAACCCGATATATCATGGTCAAAGAATATATTGAAAAAAACCAGGATCGTTTTATAGAAGAACTCTTCGAGCTACTGCGCATCCCTTCCGTCAGTACCGACAAAAAATTTAAGGATGATGTGCTCCGCGCTGCCAGCTTCCTGAAAGAAAAGCTGGATAAGCTGAATGTAGACAAAGTAGAGCTTATTCAGACCCCCGGCTACCCCATTGTGTATGCCGAGAAGATGGTAGACAAAAAACTGCCTACTGTACTGGTCTATGGCCACTACGATGTGCAGCCCGCCGATCCTTATGAGCTGTGGGAAACTCCACCCTTTGAGCCGCAGGTGCGTAATGGTAAGATCTACGCCCGTGGCGCATGCGATGATAAGGGGCAGATGTACATGCACATCAAAGCCCTGGAAGTAATGCAGCAGGCCGGGCAGCTTCCCTGCAACGTCAAATTTATGCTGGAAGGCGAAGAAGAGGTAGGGTCAGAACACCTGCCCGATTTTGTGGAAAATAACAAAGAAAAGCTCAGCGCCGATGTGATCCTGATCTCCGATACGGACATCATTGACAATGATAATCCTTCCATCACCGTAGGGCTGAGGGGTATGAGCTATATGCAGGTGGAAGTAACCGGACCCAACCGTGATTTGCATTCCGGCATGTACGGAGGCACCGTAGCTAATCCGATCAATGTACTTTGCGAGATGATCGCTTCGTTGAAAGACGAAAAAGGCCACATCACCATTCCCGGCTTTTATGACAAAGTAGCCGAACTAAGCCGCGAAGAAAGAGACGAACTCGCCAAGGTGCCGCACGATGATGAAAAGTACAAAAAAGAACTAGGTGTAGATGAATTGCAGGGAGAAGAAGGTTACTCCACCCCTGAACGTATAGGCATTCGCCCTACCCTGGATGTCAACGGTATCTGGGGTGGTTACATCAGCGAAGGTGCCAAGACCGTACTGCCTTCCAAAGCTTATGCTAAAATCTCCATGCGCCTGGTACCCAACCAGAACCATAAGGAGATAGACGAACTTTTTACGAAGCATTTTGAGTCTATTGCGCCTAAGTCGGTAAAAGTAAAAGTTTCTTCACACCACGGAGGGCAGCCGGCGGTGATTCCTACCGATTCGGTAGAGATAGAAGCGGCCAAAAAAGCCTTTGCTGAAGCCTGGGGCAAGGAGCCGGTGCTCACCCGTGAGGGAGGTAGTATTCCTATCGTGGAATTATTTCAGCGTAAACTCAAAGTGGATTCGGTGCTGATGGGCTTTGGCCTGGGCGAAGATGCCATCCATTCGCCTAACGAAAGCTATGGTATCTTCAACTACCTGAAAGGCATAGAAACCATTACCCTCTTCTACCAGCATTACGCTGCCATGAAGAAATAGTGATTGATCCCATGCATCAAAAAAGTCGCCCTGCTCCGGCAGGGTGACACTTATACATTGGACTCCAGCTTGTATTGCTCGTTTTTTCATTTGTTGTACAGCACAAGGGCTAAAGTCAACCTATTTTAGGCAATGACACAACATTCAACCCCTAACCTTTAACTTTCAATAATCTTGCATACCTGGGAAACCCTTGAACAAAAATACCTGCTACAGGACCGCTGGATTAACCTGCGCGCCGACAAATGCCGTATGCCCGATGGTACCATCGTAGAGCCATATTACACCCTGGAGTATCCTAACTGGGCCAATGTGGTGGCGGTGACCGACCAAAAGGAGATCGTGATGGTACGGCAGTACCGGCATGCATTGGGCAAGATTACGCTGGAGCTGCCCGGTGGCGCCGTAGATGAGGGTGAAGATCCCATTATAGCAGCCGAACGCGAACTGCTGGAAGAAACCGGCTATGCTGTTGGCAAAATTGAACCCTTGTGTCAGCTATCTCCCAACCCGGCCAATCATAATAATTACTCCATTTCATTTCTGGCAACTGGCGTAAAGCCTGCCCAAACCCAGCAACTGGACGCTACGGAAGAAATTGAGGTCGTAAAAATTCCCCTGGAAGAGGTAAAGCAGATGCTGGCCCGGCAGGAGTTCATCCAGGCCATGCACGTAGCGGCTTTCTTTTATGCCCTGCCCAAGATTGATAGGATGTAAATCACTTGCTAAAAACAATCAGTACCCTTTGCACGTATTTTGTTATAACTATGTTTTAACAAAAACAGTATTATGAAAACACTTAAAATCACTAAGCTTACAGATATTGGCAATTCAAAGGGAATCATCCTTCCCAAACAGCTGATTCAGAAGTATGAGCTTTCTGATAAAATAGAGATAAGTGAGTCGGAAAGAGGGATATTAATTTCAAAGGCTAAAAACCCACGGGAGGGATGGGGAGAAGCTTTCAGAAAGGCAGTACATGAGCAGGACTATGAACAGCTGATACCCGATGTGCTGGATGATGACCCATTAGATGAGTACTGATGGATATCAATCAATATTCAATCTGGTACGTAGATTTAAATCCCACCAAAGGATCAGAGCAAAAGGGAATACGTCCCTGTATAGTTGTTTCACCCAACGAAATGAACCACAATTTGCCTATTTCCCTGATCGTGCCGCTTACAAAATCTAAAAAAGAATGGCCTACGGTAGTTGAAATCAAGTCTACTGAAAATCTGACAGGCGTACAGTCTTTTGGACTAGTAGAGCAGCTAAGAAATGTTTCACATGGACGTTTTTTGAGAGAGATAGGAAAAATCAGCCAATCAGAAATAATTCAAATAAAGTCAGTCATCAGGCAGCTACTGGTAGACTAGAAACGCTTTTTGGGGAAAGTAGGAAGGGCAGAAAGGAAAAAGTCGCTCACGCAGGTGAGCGACCTGAAATTTTATAATCCTCTTACCCTATCAGAATAACTTCACATCGCGCAGGGCGATGATATCCTGTTGGCTGTTGATCATGCGTTTGGTGCGCAGGTAGCGGTTCAGGTTATAAGGGTCGTAATGCTCAGATGCCGGATCAATGCTGCTGATCTTCACCCGCGCTTCCAGTCCGGGAGAATGGATGAACTGATCATCTCCTACCCACATACCTACATGGGTCACTCGCTCACGGGTGCTGTCAGTGGCGGCATAGCCAAAAAACAGCAGGTCGCCGGGGCGCAAGTTGTCAAAATTCTTTTCCTCGTCTACCAGTTCGCCGGCATGTACCTGCTGCGAAGCGTCGCGGGGCAGTACCTTGCCATTCATAAAATAAACGGTCTTGGTGAAGCCGCTGCAATCTACCCCTTTGGCGGAAGTACCACCCCAGAGGTAGGGCACGCCCATAAGTTTGTAAGCTGTATTAACCAGCGTACTTTCGGTCGCCTCGGCCTGAGCTACCCACTCCTGGAAAGGGGCCGCATCGGTTTTGCGTACATAAGCCGTGCGGTCATCAGGTAGGCGGACGGCATAGCTTTGGGAGGTTTCGCTCACCAGCTCCATCACATTACCGGCTACCAGGTCGGAGATAATGCTGTCGTTTTTCACCGGGTCAGCATAGGCAAAGCCATAGATGCTGGTAAAAATCGCCTTCTCTTTGGCCTGCCAGGCGTCGTGTTCCGCTTTATTCATCGGTACAAAGCTGCCCTGCATCCAGCTGATGTATTTGTCGGGTGTCTGCACCAGGTGCCACTCCCCTTCTTTCTTGAGAATGCGCAGCGGCATACCCATCGTCGCCTGCGTGGCCAGTTCGCCGGAATGACGGGGTTGCGAGCGGATATTGGCCGCTGAAAGATAAACCACACCCAGCGTATCTTCACCCAGCGAGACATCAGGGAGCGTATTGATACTGTCTACTAGTGTATATTCTTCAGAAAGTTCAGCCAGTAAAGCGGCTTTGGCAGCAGGCTGGTCTGTCTCGCCCTTCAGCACTAGGCTTTCGCCCTGAGGTACGGCTTCAATGTTAAAGATTGCGACCCGCTTGTCGGGTGCATATTCAGTTTTTACCTGCTCAATGGCAGTGATAACGGCTCCATCAATTTCAGTAGCTTTGTCTGTGCGCTGGGTCTGGCAGGCTACCGACAGCAGAGTTAGCAGAAAAAGGCTGCTATAAATTATCTTCTTTGTCATAAGTTACTTTAAATTTACTCAGGTCGGGCTGATTTTCTCGCTCACGGGCCATTTCATACTCGAAAATGGCTCTTCCCAGTTCGGACAGGAAGGGTAGCCCGACTTCATCGTATTCGTAAACACCATCGTTGAAGATCTCGTTCTCGTTGGTGTAAATTACCGCCGTCAGCATGAACTCAATGTTCTGCTCTAAATCCACAATGTAGGCATTATCGGTAAGGAAGCCGTAGGCCATACCAATCTTGTTGAAGATACGGATATTCTCTGGCACCTCGTCCTGGGTATCTCCAAAAATAAAGAACTTGGAGTAGCTGTCATAAAAGGAGGTGTCAGCCGCATAGTTAGGGAAAGTAGTTTCTTTAGGCAATTGCGACATATAGCGGTACACAAACTGATAATCTTCCTCACTCAGGTCAAACCGCTGACTTTCAGGCACAGCCTCCGGAAACATAACAGCCTTTAGCATATCCTGCAGGTTACCAACCGAAATAAAGTTATTCTGCCCAAAATCTTTAGGCTCGTTGATCAGGGTATCATTGCGTATATAGCCCTGACCCATCGGGATGGCATTACCCATGAGCCAGTCTTGCCCGGCCGTAACGAGGTCCTGCTGGTAGAGAATCTTGGCATTATCGTAAAAGGTAACAGGATTGGTATTACGGTTCTGCTCGGCATTGTTAAATATGGCCAGACGATGCACAATTTTTACATCCTCGAAGCCTTTCTCGTGTAGTTCGTTGTTGATGTAGTCCTGCCCCAGAAATTCGTAGAGCCGGTTATAAGCATCATTATCACTGACGATAAAAATCTTCTTGATGTAGTGACCAACAGACGGCCGGCCGCTTTCTGAAGTTGTGTCATATTCAACCCGGGTTTGGCCATCAAATGCACTATCAGTGACCATCGCGGAGTATTTGTCCAATCCCTCAATATTCAGTTCATTGAGCTTCTGTAATGCCAGCAAAGCGATGGGGAATTTTACGGTACTGGCGGGATAAAAGTAGTTATTCGGATTCACCCCGTACGCATATTGTGTGAAGGAGGGATTGTTGTTTTCGTCCCGGTCTATCTGGGTGTAAAGGATCTGCAGGGCGTACTTAGCAGGGTCAGCCAGTACCGTATCTATCACGGGAGCCTCCCGGCTACGTAGGATATCCAGTATCAGGTTGTCCTCTTCAGTAGCTTGCCCGGGGTTTTCAGAAGATTGTTCTGAGGGGCCGCAACCCCAGTTTATTGCGGTGAACAGAATGAAAAAGTAACTTAGTTTTAGATTTCTCATGGTATTCAATTCGGTAAAAAAACAATCGCTCTTTTATATAACTAAAAGAGCGATCAGGTATTATGGTGATGTTTGCTGATTAAACATGCAGAGCCCGATCTTCGGTAGCCGCCAGACAAGCCTCTTTTAGTGCTTCAGTAAAGGTCGGGTGCGCATGCGACATCCGGGAAATATCTTCGGCCGAGGCACGGAACTCCATCGCTACAACTGCCTCAGCGATCATATCGGCAGCGCGGGGGCCGATCATGTGTACGCCCAGAATCTCGTCGGTAGCTTCATCGGCTAGCACTTTCACTACACCTTCAGTATCCATACTAGCGCGGGCGCGGCCGGAGGCTTTAAAGGGAAAGCTGCCGGTCTTGTACTTTTTGCCTTGCTCTTTAAGCTGCTCTTCGGTATAACCAACACTGGCCACTTCAGGCCAGGTATAAATTACGCTGGGGATAAGCAGGTAGTTAATATGCGGCTTCTGCCCGGCCATTGTTTCGGCCACAAAAACACCCTCCTCTTCAGCTTTATGGGCCAGCATAGGGCCTTTGTCAATTACATCGCCAATGGCGTAGATGTTATCAATTTTGGTCTTCAGGTGGTCATCCACTTCAATTTTACCCTGCTTGGTAAGTTCCAGGCCAATGTTCTCGAGACCTAATTTGTCGGTATAAGGACGGCGCCCTACTGATACCAGGCAGATATCGCCTTTTACCTCTACTTCTTCGCCTTTTTTGTCCTCAGCTTTTACCACTACCTCTTTGCCGGTATTCTTGACGGAAGTTACTTTATGGCTCAGTTTGAAATCAAAATCCAGCTTTTTGAGGCTTTTCATCAGCTCTTTCGACATGGTAATGTCAATGAGCGGAGCGATACGCTCGGCATACTCCAGTACAGTTACTTTTGAACCCAGGCGCGCATATACAGAACCCAGTTCCAGGCCAATATAACCGCCGCCTATCACCATCAGGTGCTTAGGGATTTTCTGCAGTTCCAGGGCTTCTGTGCTGGTAATGATGCGTTTTTTGTCAATTTCTATAAAAGGAAGACTGGCTGGTTTGGAGCCGGTAGCGATGATCACCTTTTCGGTGGTAAATTCAGTTTTCTTATCATCATTGCCGGTCACCACTATCGTGTTCTTATCTTTAAAAGAACCCATACCATGATGGACGGTGATTTTGTTCTTCTTCATTAGATAGTCAATCCCGTCAACCGTCTGTTTTACCACGCCCCTTTTTCGGTCAATCATCTGAGGAAGGTCAACCTTCAGATTGCTCAGATTAATGCCATGTTCTTTAAAATTCTTTTCGGCATTGTGGTAATGTTCGGAAGAATCCAGTAAAGCTTTGGAGGGTATACATCCTACATTGAGGCAGGTGCCTCCCAGTGTATCATATTTTTCAACAATGGCAGTTTTCATTCCTAATTGAGCGCAGCGAATGGCTGCTACATAGCCTCCGGGGCCGGAGCCAATGACGGTTACATCAAAATCCATAGGTGATTTTATTAAAAATGAATGGTTTAATTAGGTTCAAAATTACTGTGTAAAGTTACGCTAGTTCAAAGGAATTACAAGGTAGAATCAGGGAAAATAGCCTTTGATGTGATGCATGCTTTTTTTTCAACAGACAATAGAAAACCTGCCGGAAATGCCAGCAGGAAATCATGAAATACACACGTCAGGGTATATCAGGCGTACTGCTTATCAGAGTTTTTGGGCTTTACCATGATCCGCATGACCGGATAAGTGGCCAGCACGAAAATGGCAAAACTGATCTCAAAATAGTAGAACCAGTTGGCGTAGCTGTCATCCTGTATGACATAGCGCACCAGGGCGTCAAACACAAAGGTAAGCATCATGACCGCCAGCGAGATGCCCAGGCCTCTTTTGGGCATAGCATACAACATCACAATGGTCAGGGGTACGATCAGGAATCCTAAGGCATCATACCAGATATTGATGATTAGGGGAGTATTTCTGGAAAAGAAGCCCAGGTTTACCACCTCAAAAATATGATAGATCATCATGGTAAGGTAACCGATGGTGTAGAGAAAAATAATTCCTTTGGCGTAAAGGGGGTATCTTTTGAATTTATTAACAGCCATATTTTCAGATTAAAAAGTGAAACATCTTGAATTCTACCTTACTAACAAATAAAAAAGCCAGAAGTTAGGAATAACTTCTGGCTCTCTGATATGTGTGTTGATGAGACTAAATTCCCAGTAACAGTCGGCTGGGATCTTCGATCAGTTCTTTTAATCTATACAGAAAGCTTACCGACTCCCGGCCATCAATAATCCGATGGTCATAAGACAGGGCTACGTACATGATCGGGCGTATTTCAACCTGGCCATTGATGGCTACCGGGCGTTCCACAATATTATGCATACCCAGGATAGCGGACTGGGGCTGGTTGATGATCGGCGTAGACAGCATGGAGCCAAATATGCCTCCGTTGGTAATCGTAAAGGTACCTCCTGTCATTTCGTCAATACTAAGTTTACCATCTCTCGCTTTTAAGGCAAGTCTGACCACTTCCTTTTCTACCTGGTCGAAGCTCAGTGATTCAGCATTACGGATGACAGGCACTACCAGTCCGCGTGGGCTGGAGACCGCAATCGAGACATCACAATAGTCATTGTAGATAATCTCTTCTCCGTCGATCATTGCATTGACAGCGGGCCATTCCTGCAGCGCCATACAGGCAGCTTTGGTGAAAAAAGACATAAAGCCCAGGTTGACTTCATACTTTTCTTTAAAAGCATCCTTATATTTTTTGCGCAGGTCCATTACCGGCTTCATGTCTACCTCATTGAAAGTGGTGAGCATGGCCGTTTCGTTCTTGGCGGCTACCAGGCGACGGCTCACAGTTTTCCGAAGGCTGGTCATCTTTTCACGACGCTGCTGGCGATTACCGTCTCCGCCGGCCTGAGGTGCTGCCTGTGGCTTAGATTCCGCTTTAGCTTTGTCGGCAGCCGGAGTCTGTCGTGCGGCAGGGGCCTGCTTTTGTGCTTTGTCGGCATCTTCTTTGGTGATGCGGCCGTCGCGACCTGTGCCTTTTACCTCTTTAGGGTCAATCCCTTTTTCTGCCAGAATTTTTGCTGCTGCCGGTGCAGCATGTCCTGTGGCATAAGTTTCCTTGCCGTTCCCACCAATCGGAGCGGTCTGACGGTCGGATTCAGTGCTTCTCTCGCCCTGCTCAGAGGGCTGCTCCTTGGCAGGTGCAGTAGCCGCCTGACCGTTGGCCTCAATCACACAGGCCAACGCACCAATTTCCAGCGTTTGTCCTGCTTCAGCTTTGATCCTAAGTACACCAGCTGCTTCAGCGGTCAGCTCAAAAGTGGCTTTATCAGATTCAATTTCGGCTATGGCTTCGTCCAGTTCTACGTATTCACCGTCACTTTTCAGCCACTCGGCGATACTTACTTCATTGATAGACTCACCTACTGCGGGGATATGCATTTCAATGGACTGGCTTTGACCCTCTCCTCCACCTTCATCTTTGTTAGGTTCCGGGTCAGCTTTTTCCTTTGCAGGGGGCTCATCCCGGTTTTTTTCATCTTCATCATCTTCTCCGCCACCGCTATCTCCGGAAGCAGAAGTGTCAATTTCGCAAACGGTCGCCCCTACTTCTACTGTTTCTCCAGCCTCTACTTTGATATGAAGAATACCTGCCTTTTCTGCAGTCAGCTCAAAAGTAGCTTTGTCAGATTCCAGCTCGGCGATGACTTCGTCCATTTCTACATAGTCGCCTTCGTTTTTGGTCCATTCGGCGATGGTAACCTCGGTAATGGATTCACCGACGGCAGGTACTTTTATTTCTAAGCTCATATAAACTATTGGTTATGAAAAGTTATGTTTGATAACCTGTTTTTTTACTTACGCAAAGGCTTTACTAATGATTTCTTCCTGTTCTTTTCCGTGCATTTTGCCATAGCCGGTAGCTGGAGAGGCAGCAGGCTTACGGGAGATAATCTCCATATTGACCTGCCGGTAGGTCCTCAACATATAGGCCCAGTAGCCCATGTTTTCGGGTTCTTCCTGTACCCAGTATACTTTGGCGCTCTTGTACTTCATGAGCTCTTTGGTAACCTGCTTTTCGGGGAAGGGGTGCAGCTGCTCAATACGGATAATGGCAATGTCTTTCCGTTTCTCCTGCTCCCGGCGCTCTTCCAGTTCATAATAGATTTTACCGGAGCAAAGCAGCACTTTTTTTACCGATTTCTGAGGAGAGGCAAAGTTATCTACTATGATCTCCCTGAACCTGCCCTGGGTAAATTCCTCTACTGGAGAAAAAACTTTGGGATGACGCAGCAAAGACTTAGGCGACATCACTACCAGCGGCTTACGGAAGGGCCATGCCAGCTGACGGCGCAGAGCGTGGAAAAAGTTGGAAGGCTCAGTAATATTGGCCACAATGATATTATAATCAGCACTCAGCTGCAGGAAGCGCTCCGGACGGGCATTGGAATGCTCAGGGCCCTGACCTTCATAGCCGTGAGGCAGCAGCATGACCAGGCCGCTCATACGGCGCCATTTGGTTTCGGAAGTAGTGATAAACTGGTCAATCATCACCTGGGCACCATTGGCGAAATCGCCAAACTGTGCCTCCCAGATCACCAGCGCGCTGGGGTTAGCCATGGCGTAACCAAACTCAAAACCCAAAGCACCATATTCTGACAACAGGGAGTTGAATATTCTGAACTTCTCCTGCTTTTCGGCAATATGGTTCAGGTTAGTATAGGGCTCGTTGGTGTCAGCATCATGAATAACGGCATGCCGATGTGAGAAGGTGCCTCTTTCCGTGTCCTGACCGGAAATACGGACAACTTTATTCTCCAGCAGTATAGAGCCATAAGCCATCAGTTCGGCTGCGGCCCAGTTCAGTTGCTTCTGCTTGAAGAACATATCTTTGCGCTGCTTAAACTGCTTCTCAATTTGCTTGATTGGCTTAAAGCCCTTAGGCAATGTCGTCAGGGCTTTGGCAACTTTTTCTATCGTTTCCTGGCTGATACCGGTTTCCGGTGACAGATCAAAATCATCTGGCTTGGACTTACGCATATCTCGCCATTCAAGCTCCAGCGTCTGATACTCGTAAGGCAGTGGGTTCTGTTTCACCATGTTGAGCCTGTCCTGCAGTAGCTGGCGGAAAGAAGAATCCATGTTCTTGGCCAGTTCAGCGTCTACATCGCCGCGCTCGATCAGCTTCTTGTTGTAAACCTCACGTGGGTTCGGATGCTTAGAGATAATATTATAGAGTGATGGCTGTGTAAACTTGGGCTCATCACTTTCGTTGTGGCCGTGGCGGCGGTAGCAAACCATGTCCACAAAAATATCCTTATGAAATTTCTGACGGAATTCAACCGCCAGCTTTACACAATAAAGTACTGCCTCAGGATCATCACCATTCACATGCAGTACCGGAGAGTCAATAACTTTGGCTACGTCTGAAGAGTAGATACTGGAACGCGCATCGTCAAAATCAGTAGTGAAGCCTACCTGGTTGTTGATGATAAAATGTATTGTGCCGCCGGTGTGATATCCTTCCAGTTGTGACATCTGGGCTACTTCGTACACAATGCCCTGACCGGCCAGGGCTGCATCACCGTGAATCAGGATGGGTAGTACCTTGTCATATTCGTTGTGGTACTGGTGGTCAGCTTTAGCACGGATAAATCCCTCTACCACAGGATCCACTGCTTCAAGGTGAGAAGGATTAGGCGCCAGCTTTACGTTTACTTTTTTGCCTGCCGGGGTGTCTATCTCGCTGGAGTAGCCCAGGTGATATTTGACGTCTCCGTCTCCATGGGCCAGTTCTGGTTCAGCGGTTCCCTCAAATTCGCTGAATATCTGCTCATAGGTCTTGCCCATGATATTGGAGAGCACATTCAGTCGGCCCCGGTGGGCCATGCCAATCATGACCTCCTCTACTCCCATGGCGGCGGCATTGTTGATGATGCCATCTAATGCGGCAATAGTGGTCTCGCCTCCTTCCAGCGAGAATCGTTTCTGCCCCAGATATTTGGTATGCAGGAAATTTTCAAATACTACCGCTTCATTGAGCTTGTTCAGGATTCTTTTCTTTTCTTCCTGGGTAGGGTTTTGGGTGAGCATATCGCTTTCCGCCTTCTGCTTCATCCACTCCATCATTTCACGGTCACGAATATAGGTATATTCAAAGCCGATGTTGCCCACGTATACATCACGCAGTTTTTCGATAATACTGCGTAGCGTAGCACGGCCAATGCCAATTTCCTTTCCCGCTTCAAATTCAACATCCAGGTCTGATTCTGTTAGCCCAAAGTGCTCTATGCCGAGTTGAGCCTTGCGGTCACGGCGCTGCCTTACCGGGTTTGTGGTAGATTCAAGATGACCCCTGCGCCGATAGTTACGGATAAGCTTGAGTACCTTGCCTTCTCTTACATCTATGCCTCCTTCAACGAAGGCTTCGGTAAGAGCTTCTTCACCAGCATGTCCGTTGCCGTTGAAGCGTTCCTGGGAAAAATTGTATCCTTCAAAAAATTTTTGCCAACTCTCATCAACAGAAGAAGGGTCCTGCTGATAAGACTTATAGAGGTGGTCTATATAACCTACGTCGGCATTGGAGATGTAAGAGTATTTATCCATTCTTGCTAGATGTTACTTGCAAACGATTTTAACAAATATAGGTATTAGAGCATTATTAGTAAAACTGCATATTCGCTTAAGCAAATTTAATTGATTGTCAGTTAATTAAACAAAACGAATAAATCAGGTTGAATAGCATACAGGGAAATAATAAAAGTAGCCGGGCCAAAAATATTGAGCGCATAAAATACAGAAGAAAAAATACATTTAATGAACCTGAATCCGAGTTAAAATCATATCTTATAAAGATAAAATTATAATAAACAAATACTTTGTAGAAAAAAAAATAAGAAGGTTGTAAGTTCAAATCCAATAAACTAGATTAAAGTTTGCAAGCATTGGATTCTGGTAAAAATAACGCCTGAAAGTACAAACAATATACAATGTGGTTTGTAATATTTCAGGCAAAAAAGAAATATAGAAGTGTATACAAATCCTATCGGTTTAATCGTTGGCAAATTATAAATTTGTCAGCGAGGAGAACTAAATATTATAATTTTTCTAATATTAGATAGTAAAAATTCTAAACCTTGAGAAGCAACGTCAGCCTAACCAAACTAGTCGCGCTTATTATCCCTGTTGTAGCTGTGATTGCCGCCTACCGGGTATTTAGCGCTTACCCCAATTCCCATTTTTCTCCAGCAGCAGATGCTGCCCTTCTATCGGATACCCTCCAACATGCCGACCCTCCAGTCATGTTGCCTCCCGAACCAAGGGTCTTGTATGGTCTGAACGTAGATACTTTCCAGATCGTGGAGGCTACGGTGGAGCCTAACCAGTTTCTATCCCAGATACTGACACAATACAATGTCTCGCTGGGTATGATTGACAAGCTGGCCCGTGCCTCACGCACCGTTTTCGATGTCAGGAAGATCAGGGCAAACCGCAATTACACGCTTCTCTGTAGTAACGATTCACTAAGCACAGCCCGCTACTTTATCTATGAGCCATCACAGGTAGACTATGTGGTATACGAACTCTCAGATTCAGTGAGGATTTTTACAGGTCAGCACGAAGTAGATACAGTGACTAAAAGTTTTGCAGGGGTCATTGATTATTCCATTTACCAGACATTAAGTGATGCGGAAGCGCCCACACAGCTAGTCAATGAGCTATCAGATGTGTATGCCTGGCAGATAGATCTCTTTAAAGTACAGAAGGGAGATAAATTTAAAATGATTTATGAGGAGATTCAGATTAAGGGCGAACGCGTGGGAGTAGGTAAAATCCTGGCTGCCCAGTTTGAGCGTGGTGAAGAAGAGTTTTATGCATTTCAATATGATCAGGGAGGAAAAGAAGACTATTTTGACGAAAAAGGAAATAGCCTGAGAAAAGCTTTTCTGAAAGCCCCTCTTAAATATTCACGCATCAGCTCCCGGTTTTCCAATAATCGTTTGCATCCTGTTCTTAAGATCAGACGCCCACACCATGGCATTGACTATGCAGCACCAAGAGGCACTCCAGTAAGAGCGGTGGGGGATGGTGTGGTGACCAAGGCTAACTATAGTGGTGGAGCCGGTAATTTTGTGAAGATCAGGCATAACAGCACTTATACTACCGGTTATATGCACCTGTCAAAGTACGGCGAAGGTGTACGGGTTGGCAAAATGGTAAAGCAGGGAGATATCATTGGGTATGTTGGCAGTACCGGAATTTCTACCGGTCCTCACCTGGATTACCGGGTCTGGAAAAATGGTGAAGCAGTGGATGCGTTAACTATTGAGATGCCTCCTTCAGAGCCTATTACTGAAGAGCATCGGTCAACCTATGAAGCACATATGGAGCAATTGATGGATCAGCTCCACGAAATACCTTATCCCGAAAGGCAGTTTATTCTGGCAAGTGCCAAGACCAGTGTAAAAGTGGTCAACGTAGACGAAAGATTATTGTAATCACCAAAAGGAGCCTCAGTGCTCCTTTTCTTTTTTCCCTGTTACCGCTTGGTTTTGACGGTGTACTTCTTCCTGATTGCTTTCTTCCTGCTCATCATCTTCCTCTTTTGCGCCATATTTTTCTTCCAGTTCGTTCATCTTTTCCTCGGTTTTATCCGTCTTCCCGGAGGAGTCCTTCTTTTTGAGCCATTCCTTGAAGCGGTTGAGGATAGGAATATATGGTGCCAGCAAAAAAGCTCCTGCAAACAGACCGGCTATGCCCAAGACAGGTATAATAGGAACTGCAAAAAATACAATACCAATAATCATCGCGATAATCCCGGCAATTAAACGTAAGTGTTTTCGGATATTCATAGATATATATATATCCACAATCGGTAAATGTTTTCGCCCTGATGTAGAATGATAATATATACCTAGAAATAGAAAAACCACGGCATCCTCTTCGGAACCGTGGTTTAGGTCTATCTCATGTACTTCTTATGTACTAGTTCAAAAACTCAAAGATGCCGGCTACGCCTTGTCCACCACCCACGCAGGCGGTAACCATGCCATATTTTTCTTTGCGGCGGCGCATCTCGCTGATCAGCTGAATAGTCAGTTTAGCACCGGTACAGCCCAGGGGATGACCCAGTGCAATGGCACCACCATTGACATTCAATTTGGCAGGGTCAATATCCATCTCACGAACAACCGCTATGGACTGTGCAGCAAAAGCTTCATTCAGTTCAATCTGGTCGATATCACCAAGTTTCAATCC
The DNA here is from genome assembly GCA_964518125.1 of uncultured Porifericola sp. GTDB lineage: Bacteria > Bacteroidota > Bacteroidia > Cytophagales > Cyclobacteriaceae > Catalinimonas. The sequence continues at coordinate 15,348 of CAZFFW010000036.1, read as the reverse complement.
GGCTCTCTCTAATGCTTTGGGTATTGCACGAACCGGCCCTATACCCATTACCCGAGGGTCTACACCAGCTACGGCATAGCTCAGCATGCGGGCCTGGGGCTTCACGTTCAGACGCTGCATCATTTTTTCAGACATGAGAATGACGAAGGCAGCTCCGTCGGAGGTCTGTGATGAATTGCCTGCCGTCACACTACCTCCCTGACGAAAAGCCGGTCTCAGGCCTGACAAGGCTTCCATATTGGTATCCTGACGCGGCCCCTCATCAGTATCTACCACAAACTCGCGTTGCTTACGCTTTCCTTCTTCGGTAACATAAGTTTCTGATACGGTAATGGGAACTATCTCATTTTTGAACCGGCCTTCCTCTATGGCTTTGATGGCTTTCATATGAGACTGAAAAGCAAACTCATCCATATCCTCTCTTGAGATGCTGTAGTCTTTGGCTACCTCTTCCGCTGTTAAGCCCATACTGGTATAATACTCAGGGTTTTCGGAAGCGATTTTGAAGTTGAGGGCGGTTTTATGGCCCATCATCGGTACCAGCGACATGGATTCCGTACCACCGGCGATAATGCAGTCAGCCATTCCGGCATGGATACGGGCTGCGGCAATATTGATGGCTTCTACTCCTGAGCCGCAGTAACGGTTGATGATCATACCGGGGACATCACGACCCAGGGCCATGAGCGAGATGAGGCGGCCCATCTGCATGCCCTGCTCTGCTTCAGGAACGGCATTTCCTACAATGATATCGTCAATCATTTCCGGCTGAAGCCCCTCAATGGAGCCGGTCAGGTGTTTAATCACCTCAACAGCCAGGTCATCGGGGCGGGTAAAACGAAACCCTCCTTTTTTGGCTTTGCCTACTGCGGTTCGGTAACCGCTTACTATGTATGCATCCATATCAATATTGTTGTTTTCGTGAATACTTGCTTAGACGCAATATAAAGAAAAAATGTTCGTCATGCATACTATTTTAGAATGAAAAAAGCAGCCGGAATATTTCCTGCTGCCTGTAGAATTACTGATAAAGAAAATTACTGATACTGATAAGCTCAGCAAAAACACCGGCGGCAGTGACCTCGGCACCTGCACCGGGGCCCTTTACCACCAATGGCCGCTCTTTGTAGCGGGCAGTGGTGTAGGATATGATGTTATCGCTGCCGGAAAGGCCATAAAAAGGATGCGTATCATCTACAGCAAGTAGCTGTACGGATGCTTTGGACGATTCCAGGCGTGCTACAAATCTCAGCCGCTGGCCAGCTTCCGCAGCCTGTCTGCGGCGGTCTTCCATGTCTGCATCCGTAGCGGCAAGCGCCACAAAAAAGTCCTCAATAGAAGATGCCTCCAGGCACTTCTGGGGGAGGATATTTTCTATGCTAATATCTTCCGGTTCCAGCTCCAGACCAATCTCTCTTGACAAGATCAGAATCTTCCGGGCCACATCCATACCATTAAGGTCTTCGCGTGGGTCCGGCTCGGTATAGCCTTTTTGTTGTGCTTCTTTTACTACCTCGCTGAACTTGCGGCCTTCCGTGAACGAATTAAAGATATAGGATAAAGTGCCGGAGAGTACCCCCTCTACTTTATAAATCTTGTCGCCGCTGTCTTTCAGGTCCTGTAGTACCCGTATAACCGGCAGGCCGGCTCCGACATTGGTCTCGTACAAAAACTTGACACCAGAACGCATGGCGGTCTGTTTGAGCTGCAGATAGTTTTTGTATGAACCTGAGTTGGCCAGCTTGTTGGGTGTGATAATAGAAACCGCAGATTGCAGTATTTCCTGGTAGTACTTGATCACGTATTCGCTGGAAGTACAATCTACAAAAACACTGTTGGGCAGGTTAAGCTCTTTCATTTTACGGACAAAAATGCCCATGTCACTGGCTTCTCCGGTATTCTGCAGCTCATTTTTCCAGTCTGCCGTATCTATGCCTTTTTCGTTTAGCAGCATATGCCTGCTGTTAATAATGCCGATGAAATTGATGCGTAGCAGACGGTTTTCGTACAGATAATCGGATTGCTGGGCGATCTGCTTCAGCAAAGTACTTCCGATCAGGCCCAGGCCCGCCATGAAGACGTTCAGCGTTTTGGTTTCGGAAAGAAAAAATGCTTCATGCACAGTGTTAAGAGCTTTAGATAGGTTACGCTGAGAAATTACTACCGTCAGGTTGACCTCGGATGAACCCTGTGCAATAGCCCTTACATTGATTCCGTTTCTGCCCAGAGAACTAAAAAGCTTGCCGGAAATGCCAGGTGTTTTCCGCATATTTTCACCGATGATCGCTACAATGGAAAGGTGCGATTCTACGATGGCTTTGTCCACTTTACCGGCAGCTACTTCATTGGCAAATTCCTCGTCCATAGCCTGTTGTGCTGCCTGGGCATCAGCGGGGCTTACCGCAAAGGTAATAGAATGCTCGGAAGAAGCCTGGGTGATAATGATCACATTGATCCTGCGCCTTGCCAGTGCACTGAACAGGCGGGAAGAAATACCCGGAATGCCGATCATTCCACTCCCCTGCAGGCTCAGCAATGCTACCTCTTTGATAGAAGAGATACCTTTCACCGGCATAGATTTTTCCGGGGATGCAGCGGCTGTGGCATACGGGTTTCTGCTGATCAGCGTTCCCGGAAATTCCCGGTTGAATGTGTTTCTGATGCGTAGCGGAATATTCTGACTGAGGACTGGCTGAATGGTGGGGGGATAAATCACCTTGGCACCAAAATGAGACATTTCCATGGCCTCCAGGTAAGAAATAGCCTCTAGTGAAAAAGCATTTTTCACCTGCCGCGGGTCTGCGGTCATCACGCCGTCTACGTCAGTCCAAATCTCTACTTCTTCGGCATTCAGTGCGGCACCGAATATTGAAGCTGTGTAGTCAGATCCGCCCCTTCCAAGGGTTGTAGTTTCGTTTTCGGCGGTAGACGCAACAAAGCCGGTAATGATCTGCAGGGCTTTGTTATTGTCAAAATACGCAGCGATTTGCTGGTTGGTGGCAGTAAAATCAACTTTAGCAGCATTAAAATCTGCGTCGGTGCGAATAACCTTCCGGGCATCCAGGAACTGTGTATCTATCCCGAGTTCTTTCATATACTGGCTGATCAGATAGGCAGAGAGCCTTTCGCCGAAGCTAAGTACCAGGTCAAGAGTACGGGCTGAGCGTTCTCGAAGCAGGAAAGTACCATGCAGCAAATCATCCAGTTCATTGAAGAGCGTTTTTAGAAATGCAAAAACACGGCTCTGTGCATGTACGCTAATCAACTCACGGGCAGCATCAAAATGATATTTTTCCAGCTCTTTGAGTGCGTCAAGGTAAGCTTCATCTCCGACGGCAGCCTGCTGGCTCAGGGCAATCAGGCGGTCAGTGACCCCACTCATGGCAGATACTACAACTGCACACTGCACCTGGTTGCGGTGATAAGATGCTACGATGTCGGCAACGGTCTTGATGCTACTGGCTGACCCTACGGATGTGCCTCCAAATTTGAGAACTTTCATAGTTTAACGTGCGAGAATTTAATTTGGCAGTCAAAGCGTGCAAGTTATAAAATCCCCGGTGGATACAAATATCGTTTAGATCAGAATTATAGCGCAATTTGCTCAAAATAGCCTATCTTGTAAAAGAATTGATGTGGCAGGAACTATTTATAGGGCTAAGAGTTTGAAAATCAAAAACAAAGCGCATATATTTGCACCCCTAAAAATTGACGAATTATGAAAAGAACTTTTCAACCTTCGCAGAGGAAAAGAAGAAATAAACACGGTTTCCGTTCAAAGATGGCTACTGCCAACGGCAGAGCAGTATTGGCCAGAAGAAGAGCCAAAGGAAGAAAAAAGCTTTCTGTTTCCAGTGAAAGAAGACACAAGGGCTAGGAAAGCTGACCAAAAGGTTGGCAGCTTCAATTTTTTTGTCAACCTTACTATCACTTTTTTTAGTTAATCTTCTAATTTTCAGCACTCTTACGTTTTTTTGTCCAGATCAAATCTTGTTCTAAGGTGCGCCATACCCTGTCCAGGCACGAAAGGCTTAGCAGTAAAAAGCTGATCAGTCTCCTTTTTAAACAGGGTAGCCAGCGGTCTGCATATCCCATCAGGGTTGTTTACCTGCCTGCAGATGAACTGGAGCAACATCAGGTGCTCTTTACTGTACCCCGCCGTAATTTCAAGAAAGCTGTAGACCGTAACCTGCTCAAGCGGAGAATGCGCGAAGCTTACCGCCAACATAAACACATCATTACTTACAAGTCTGAAGAAGGAGTTCACTTTTTGCTAGGGTATATTTATATTGCTAAAGAGATTCATACATATCAGCGCATTGAAACTAAAATAGTTGAATCGCTGTATCGTTTAAGGTAAGAGTCAAACCCTAAAGTAAATCCTTCGCTTATGAGTGCTAAAAAAACGGGGAAACTTTCCCTAGTAGTGATCACTGTCGCCCTGATAGGAACCGTGGCTTTCAGAGGACCGGGTGACAATTATTTCGCCATCGCTAAAAACCTCGATATCTTTGCTACCCTGTTCAAAGAGGTCAATACATACTATGTAGACGAGGTAAATCCCAATACCCTGATCAAGGCTGGTATAGATGCCATGCTCAGATCGCTGGACCCCTACACCAACTATATACCGGAAGACGATATTGAAGATTACCGTACCATGACCACCGGTCAGTACGGAGGTATAGGCGCTATCATCGGAAAGCGGAACGGCAAAAATATGGTGCTGATGCCTTATAAAGGTTTTCCTGCCGAAAAGGGAGGACTGAAAATAGGAGATGAGATCCTGTCAGTGGATGGCATAGATGTAGAAGAAAAAACAGTAGAGGATATCAGTAAGCTGCTGAAGGGCCAAGCCAATACAGACCTGACAGTGACCGTAAAACGCTATGGACAGAAGGATGCCATAGATGTAAAAATCAAACGTGAGCGAATTACTGTAGACAATGTGCCTTACTATGGCATGGTTACCGAGGATGTTGGCTATATCAAGCTAAGCAACTTTACTACTGGAGCAGGCCGTGAAGTAGAGAATGCGGTGAAGAAGCTAAAAGCCGATGGTGCCAAGAAACTGGTGTTTGACCTGAGAGATAATCCCGGAGGACTTTTGAGTGAGTCAGTCAATGTTTCCAATGTGTTTATTCCCAAAGGTTCGGAAGTAGTGAGTACTAAAGGTAAGGTCAAAGACTGGAATAAAACCTATAGCGCAATTAACAGCCCGATAGACACGGATATACCCGTAGCGGTACTGACCAGTAGTCGGAGTGCTTCTGCCGCTGAAATTGTTTCCGGCGTTATCCAGGACTATGATAGAGGTGTACTGGTAGGTGAAAGAACCTTCGGTAAAGGTTTGGTACAGGCTACTCGCCCTCTCACCTATAATTCGCAGCTGAAAGTAACCACAGCAAAATATTATACTCCAAGTGGAAGATGCATACAGGCTATTGATTACAGCCACCGGAATGAAGATGGCAGTGTAGGAAAAATCGCCGATTCTTTGAAGACAGCGTTCCAGACCAAAAACGGGCGTATGGTCTATGATGGTGGGGGTATCAACCCGGATGTAGAAGTAAAGCAGGGAAGACTTGCTCCGATCTCAATCAGCCTGTATACCAAAAACCATTTGTTTGACTATGCTACTGAGTACTATTATGCTAACCCTGAACTAAATGATCCCAAAAATTTCACATTAAGTGAAGCTGAATATGCCAAATTTCTGGCATGGCTTAAGGGTAAGGATTACGACTATACTACCGAAGTGGAGCAGACCATTGATGACCTGATTGAAAGTGCTAAAGATGAAAAGTACTACCAGGATATTGAAGAGCAGATTGTGTCGCTGCGCAAAAAAGTACAACACAACAAAGACCAGGATCTGCAGAAGTTTAAGTCTGAAATCAAAGAGCTGCTGGAAGAAGAAATTGTTTCACGCTACTATTTGAGTGAAGGCAAAATTGAAGCTTCTTTTGACGATGACGATATATTACAGGCTGCGGTAGAAGTACTAAACGATGAAGATAAATACAAGGCCCTTCTGAAGGGGGAATAGCTAGTGAGTATAGATTATATACTGATCTTTTTGGCCGGTCTGGGAGGTGGTTTCCTGGCCGGCCTTTTAGGTATAGGGGGTGGCGTTATTTATATACTGATACTGCCGCTGGCATTACGTGAAGTTGGTGTTTCAGAACAGGAAATAGCCCAGCATGTGATTGCGAACTCAATTTTTGGTACCATGGCAGCTTCACTTTTTGCCAGCATCACCCTGATTCGGGATAAGGATTTTTTCTGGAAAGAAGTGCTCATAGTCGGTGCCAGTGGTGTAGTGGTTTCATACCTGTTGCTGTTCTTTTTTGTCAATACACCCTACTACTCAGAACGTACTTTCAACATAGCGGTCATTGTTTTTCTGATCCTGATTCTCTTTACTTCATTCAACAAAAGTAAGTACCAGCTGCTTTTTAATAAACCCGTAAAAAATGAGAAAGCGTGGCATATATTTACAGGAGGTACGGCAGGAGCTATGGCGGCGCTTTCAGGCCTGGGCGGTGGTACAGTAGTAGTGCCTTTGCTTAAAAGCGGGATGCACATGGATATAAAGCGGGCTAAGTCAATTTCACTGGGCGTCATCCTGATCACATCTACCCTGATGACAGTTTTTAATATGCTGGATAATCCAGCGCAGCCTTATTCCGGAAGTAGTATAGGTTATATAGTCATGCCAGTGGCTATACCTCTTTCTCTGGGGGTGGTAGTAAGCTCACCTTTTGGGGTGAAAGTATCCAACAAAATATCTTCCCGTATAATCAGTTATATATTTGCCGGCTTTCTCCTGCTGGTGATTGTCCGCAAATCTATAGCGCTTATTCAAATATTTTAACCTACACGTGCATCAGCTTTACCTGCTTAGTTTATTACTTTTCCTGTCAGCATGGCCTCTGCGTGCCCAATGGCTGGTAGCATACGAAAAGGTTATCCCTCTGGAAAAAGAAGGCGCATTTTTATCATTTGCCTGGGCCGGAGGGCTCAATTCCGGTCAGTACTACAATCTTGACCTTGATCTGGACGGACAGCAGGACCTGATCATATTTGACCGTACCTCAGATCAGTTTATACCTTTCATTTCCCGTAATAATGAATTTATCTATGCCCCTGAATACAGCCTTTTACTGCCCCATAGCATAAGTGATTGGGTCGTTTTTGCCGATTATGATGGAGATGGGCGGCAGGATTTATTTACGGCCTCAGGCAAAAGAAGCATTACCGTGTACAGAAATGTCAGTGATGAGCAGCTGGCATGGGAGCTTATCGCGGATCCTATTGCCACACTGGGTTTCTCCGGCTTTCAGGTAGCCATACAACTGAATGCCACTGATATCCCTGCTATCAGCGATATAGATAGTGATGGTGACCTGGATATTGTCGTGTATAACGTAAACGGCCGGGGAAACCTGGAATACTACCAGAATATGAGCCGGGAAGAAACTGGAAGCAGTAGTAGCTTAATGTTTGAGGCACGTGACCGCCAGTGGGGTAACATACTGGAATGTGACTGTGGAACCTTTGCCTTTGGAGGACAAAGCTGTGAAGAAATAGGAGCGCGCAGCCTTATCAAACAGGCGAAACTGCAGCATGTAGGCGCAAAAACACTCCTGGCTTTTGATGCGGATGGAGATGGTGACAAAGACCTCCTTACCAGTGATGAAGGGTGTGGAGAATTGTATTTTCTGGAAAACACAGGCTCTGCTGAAAATGCATTATTTGAGAGCTTCCGCACAGATTTTCCGGAAAGTCTGCCTGATGAGCAGGAAATTTCCTTCCCGGCGGCTTTTTATGTAGATGTTACCCATGATGGCATCAGGGACCTGCTGATAGCACCCAACAAGAATGAAGATATGGTAGGTGGCACAAATATGACAGCATCCAGCTGGCTGTACGAAAATACCGGAACAGAAAGTAACCCTGAATTCCGCCTGCTTGCTCGTGATTTTCTCCAGAACGAGATGCTGGATGTTGGGGTCAATGCCTCTCCCACATTGGCTGATTATGATGCTGATGGAGATCTGGACCTGTTTGTAGGGCACAGGGGTAATTTGGAAAATGGCGTTTATGCTGCCGGTATTTATTTGTATGAAAATACAGGATCAGCTACCGAGCCGGCCTTTTCCTATATCAGCAGCGATTATCTGGGTATACGCAGTCTTGGATTACAACAGATCCAGGTTTATTTTGAAGACATGGATGGCAACGGCTTGCCGGATATGCTGCTGAGTGGAGTAGATAGCCCTTTTGCCTCTGAGGCAGAACTTTTCTGGCTGCAGAACCAAGCAGTTGAACCGGGTTCAGGCTGGAGTTTTGATCTGGAAAGCCGCCAAACTGTAGGCCTCAGTTTTCATCCTGCTGAACGGCTGGCATTTGATGATATAGATGAGGATGGTGATCAGGATGTGTTTATCGCCAGGCAGGAAGGAAACCTGGAATACTTTGAGAATGTAGGTAGTGCAGCATCTCCGGCCTGGCAGCTATCCGATGATACTGTCGCCGGAATCAGCAGCAGTATTTTCAGAAGAAACCTTTCCGTACTGCTCCACGACTTTGACGGTGATAACCAGGCAGATCTGCTGAGTACTGATGCCAGTGGCAAATTAAGCTTTCGCAGCAACATTGTCGGCCTACTGGATGAGGCAATACCCGCTGATACGGCGGCAATTTTGTTTAAGGATGCAGCAAGGCCTCTCAGCCTCGGTAACCGTAGCTGGCTGGCGGCGGGCAGCCTTGATGCCTCCGGTAGAATATTCATATTTTCAGGTGGCCCTCAGGGGGGTATTCAAATGCTGACTTACCTTCGGGAAGGTGTAAGTGACCAGCCTACCCTGCTTGTTTATCCTAATCCGGTTGATCTCCTGCAGCAGCAAGTCAGTATACAGGGAAGTAAAGAAATCCGTTACATCCAGCTTATCGGGAGCAATGGGGCTGTCATATGGGAGCAGGATATTGAAGTGCCACAGATACAGGTAGACATCGACACCAGCGGGCTGGCTGGTGGTTTATACATTATCAGGGTATGGTATGTATCCGGTAAAGCGGGATACGCCAAACTGATGGTACGATGAAGGCATTGCTACATATCCAGCTCACTGACGCGGTGCATGAGGTGCCTTATCAGACAGTAGCCCGGCATATAATAAATCAATACCCTGAAGTCAGTAGCTTTGGACTGGATAATCACTCTTCTGCTGAAATGCTGGATTATGCGCGCGAGATGATTGAAAGAATTTCGCAACTGCTGGTATTGCTGGAGTGCTACTCTCCGGATGCGAAACCGGGCAGGCTTGTCAGTTTATTGAATACCCTTATCCGAAAAAACCCAGAACAAATAGAGCTTATCCTGTTAGGTGCTCATCCGCTGGTAGAGAAGATGGGCAGGACCTTGGGGGAAAGATTTCACATCCGTCCGGATGAACAGGAGCTACAGAAAATCACGGAAAGTTTACTTGCCTAAACGAAAAGAGTCAGCATCCAGATATGCCGGAAACTTTTTACGAAAGTCAGTTAATGCTGATTTTGATAACTCAAGAGTGGTGACGGTATCTTGATCCTGCAGGTCGCTGATAATTTGCCCTTTAAAGTCAAAAGCAAGAGACTGCCCATTGTAAGCAATCTGCATCCCATCCTCTCCTACCCTGTTGAGTCCCACACAATAGGACAGATTTTCCAGGGCCCTTGCCTGTAGCAGCGTACGCCAAACCTGAGATCGGGCTGCCGGCCAGTTAGCCACATACAGCAGCAGGTCGTAAGCAAGTTCATCATCAGAAAAAGTGATATTTCGACTCCAGACAGGAAAACGCAGGTCGTAGCAGACTAGTGGACATATTTTCCAGCCTTTCCACTCTACAATAAGCCTCTCTTTGCCGGCTGAATAAATTTCATGCTCTTCTGACATACGAAAGAGATGCTTCTTATCATAAGTGGCAAAGGTTCCGTCTGGTTGCATCCACAGCAGGCGGTTGTACAGGTCTTTTCCGTCACGGGCAATAAAACTACCAGTCACCACTGCCTTACTCTGCATGGCCTGTTGCCTCATCCACCTAAAAGTTTTGCTGTTCATGGGCTCGGCCAGTTCGGGAGCCGCATTGGTAAAACCAGTGGTGAACATTTCAGGGAGTACAATCAGATCGGTTGGCTCCCCTATCTGCCAGATCTTTTCTTCCAGCATTGCCAGGTTGGCATCAATATCATGCCAGTGCAGGCTGCTCTGTATCAGGCTGACCTTTAAAACGTCCTGCTCTTTCATAGGCTACTAAGGATTTCCGCACCACGGGTCAGTGTATCATCACCTTTACAAAAGCAAAAGCGGAGATAATGGTTATCTTTCTTTTCGCGGTAAAACACGCTCATTGGGATACAGGCAAGCTTATTTACTTTTGTCATTTTTTCGGCTAACTCCCGGTCGGGCATGTCTGAATAACCATGATAAGAGAATAGCTGAAAATACGTACCTCTGGAGGGCAAAGGCTTAAAAGGCGCGTTCTCAGTAAGTTTTAGAAAAAGATTACGCTTTTGTTGGTAAAAATCTGCCAGGAACTGATAGCTGTCCAGCGACTGCATATATTCTGCCAGTGCAAACTGGCTGGGCGTATGGACGCTAAACTGAAGAAACTGGTGGACTTTCCTGATCTCCCGACTAATAAAAGCAGGTGCTACGCAATAACCTATCTTCCAGCCGGTAGTATGAAAGGTCTTGCCAAATGAAGACACAGCCACGCTTCTTTTAGCCAGTTCCGGATGGGTAAGTACACTATTGTGCTTTTGTCCATCAAAAATGATATGTTCGTAGACCTCGTCACTTACTACCAGGATTTTTGTGTCCCGTATAATAGCGGCCAGTTGGTTCAGGTCATCAGCGCTGAGTACGGTTCCGGTAGGGTTATGCGGTGTGTTGATCATGATAAGCCTGGTACGCTCGCTGATGCTCGCCTGTACTTGCTCCCAGGGCACAGAAAAATCCTCAGAATCCAGCTCAACAGTGATCGGTATCCCTCCGTTGAGTTCGATACTGGGGATATAACAATCGTAAGCTGGCTCCAAGATAATTACCTCATCTCCTGGCTGCACCAGTGCACTGATGCTGGAATGTATGGCCTCGGTAGCACCTGAAGTGACTGTGATTTCCGTCTCAGGATCAAACTGTGCGCCATACAGTTTTTCTACTTTAGCGGCAATCTGCTCCCGTAGGATCATCAGCCCCTCCATAGGTGCGTACTGATTGTGCCCAAGCCGCATGTGCTTTTCTACCAGCGACAGGAGTTCGGCTGGGGCATCAAAATCAGGAAATCCCTGGGAAAGGTTAATAGCTCCTTCCTCGGCAGCCATCCTTGACATCACCGTAAAAATGGTCGTACCAACATCCGGAAGTTTAGATTTTACTTTGAGGTGTGGGGCTTCTTGGAACACAACGTTACTTTTTTGCCAGTTTGGGAGGAAGTTTCACTTTATAATCAGCATCTATCTTTTTACCCTGAGAAATATTGTTCAGTTTGCCTTTCATCAGGCGCTTTTTCAGGCCCGAGACGTGATCTGTAAAAAGAATGCCTTCTATATGGTCATATTCATGTAATACGATTCTGGCAGGCATATCATCCAGGGTTTCTGTATGCTCCTCCCAGTTTTCGTCAAAGTAGTTAATCTTTACCCGGAAAGGGCGGAATACATCAGCTCTAAGACCTGGTATACTTAGACAACCTTCCTCATAGGCCCACTCCTCTTCATCAAGCTCAAGAATTTCAGGGTTGACAAAAACCCTTTTGAAGCCCTTATGCTGTTCTTCATCTTCCTCCTCGAGGGGACCACTGTCTACAACAAACATACGCAGACTTTTGCCGATCTGCGGAGCAGCAAGCCCCACCCCATTTGCCTGGTACATTGTCTCAAACATATCTTCGCTCAACTGCTTGATGTCTATACTGCCTTTTGCTATGTTCTCTGCAGGCTTCTTTAAGACCGGGTCACCGTATAAAACAATAGGATAAATCATACTTCAAATACTCTTCTTTTCTAAATAAGATTGCAAAATAAGCGTAGCGCTTACTTTGTCAATGTTTCCTTTTTCCCTGCGATATTTTTTGGATGTACCTCCGGCTATCATGGCACTCAATGCATCTTTTGAGGTAAAGCGCTCATCCTGTAAGTGGACAGCTTTTTCGGGGAAGGTTTTTTTAAGTCTTTTAACAAATCCCCTGACATGATTAGTTGCATCAGTATCAGAATTGTCCAGGTTGAGGGGCATACCTACTACAAATGCTTCAGTATCTTCCTGCTGGCAGTATTTTTTGAGGTAATCCTCTAGAAGATGTGCCCGAACAGTTTCCAGTGGAGAAGCGATAATCTGCAGGGGGTCGGTTACAGCCAGTCCTACTCTTTTCGTCCCATAGTCAATACCAATAATTCGGGCCATGCCTAGTTCATCCGAGATTTGTCCTTGAAGAACTTCCGGACTTGTTTTTCCAGCATCAGTGCTTTGGGAAAAAGAATTTCATTTTCAACACTGGCGTGCGTTTTCAATTCTCTCTCGAAGTGTTGCAACTCAGCATACACCACTCGCAGGTGAAGGCTGCTGACACCTTCTGTTGAATAGTTGTTGGTGATAGTACGGATGCCTTTCATTTCATCATCATCCACATCATGGCTGACAGCAAAATCCTGTATCGAGTATTTTTCAAGATCAAAGTACAACCGGTTTGTCTGATGAGGGGCCTTCAGCGCATCATGCAATGACTGTACGTATGAAAACAGCTCATCCTCTTCCTGATAGATATGATAAATAAGGTCCTCTACAAATAGCGGGAAAATAAACTGCAAATCTTCAGCTATGGATTTGTGTACGTCCAAAGGCAAATTTTTGATCAGTTTGCTCAGGTACGGAAGCCGCTCTTTGATAAAGATAAAATGAGTATGCTTCAGGTACTCAATGACTACATCTATAGGGAAGGAAGAAAGCGCTGGGTGATCATCTGCATTTTGTGTCGTAACAGATTCTAGACTGACAATAACCTGCTCCACGTTAAGGCCCTTCTCCAGACATACCTGTTCCAGTGTCTTCTCATCATAGTCATAAAACCTGATGCCGAAGTAATACAAAACAGATGCATAAGCATAGTTTTCATCAACAATCTCCGTAATCCTCTTGTTCGTTTTGATATTCATCTGTTTGAAGTGTTTGACATCGCTCGTTTCCTGCACCAGAAAAACAGCTTTAGGAAAGAGAATGCAAAAATAGGATATTAAATAAAATTAACGCTTTGTAATTTTATATACAACTTAACAGAACGAATGGGCGATATTTATGTTTATTTAGTATATTATTATTAAATTAAAAGCTTTAGCTTACCATTCCTGACCTCTATTTGCAAGGGACACAAGCTTAAGAATAGTTAAGAACATGCTTAAATCTCAATTACTGTGAGTAAAAATAAAAATTCGGACTTTCAGATAAAACTCCCCATATTCATCACATTAGCCGTAGCCGCAGGTATCCTGATAGGTGCGACCATGGCCGGAGGAGACAGCCCTACCAACAATCTGATCAGCAGCTACCTGAAGTTCAAGGATATCCTTACCTACGTTCAGCGGGACTACGTGGATGAAGTTAATACTGATGAATTAGTTGAAACAGCCATTACCAAAATGCTGGAGGAACTTGATCCTCACTCAGTTTATATTCCTGCAGAAGAGCTAGAAATTGCTAAGTCACAGCTGGAAGGTGAGTTTGAAGGTATCGGTATTGAATTCAATATTTTTAAAGATACCATTTATGTTGTCGCTCCTCTTAGCGGCGGTCCCTCAGAATCTGTAGGACTGAGTAGTGGAGATAAAATAGTGAAAGTTGACGGTAAAGATGTCGCGGGAATTGGTATTGATAACCAGGATGTATTTGAGTTGCTGCGAGGGCCAAAAGGTAGTACAGTAGAGGTAAGCATAAAGCGTAGAGGAGCCGAAGAACTTCTGGATTTTACCATTACCAGAGACAAGATACCCCAGGAATCTGTGGATGCCAGCTACATGGTAAACGATGAAATAGGGTATATCAAAATCAGCCGCTTTGCAGCTACCACCTACGATGAATTTAAAGAGTCCTTGGCTGAACTAAAGTCAAAGGGAATGAAGAAGCTGATCCTGGACCTTCAGCACAATCCCGGGGGATATATGGATCGCGCCATCAATATTGTTGATGAAATGTTGGCTGATAACAAACTGATTGTATATACAGAAGGCAAACAGCCTCGCTACAATTCTGAAGCAAGAGCATATAAAGATGGTTTGTTTGAAAAAAACCCGGTGATTGTACTAATAGACGAAGGTAGTGCTTCTGCTTCAGAGATCGTTGCTGGTGCATTACAGGATAACGACCGTGCACTTATAGTAGGAAGAAGATCCTTCGGAAAAGGCCTGGTACAAATGCCTATACCTCTGGATGATGGTTCTGAGCTGAGATTGACTATTTCACGTTATTATACACCAAGTGGAAGGTCTATTCAGAAACCTTATGAAGGAGGACATGAGGAATACGGACAGGACCTTTACAAGCGATTCCAACATGGAGAACTATTTTCAGCTGACAGTATTCACTTTAATGACTCTCTTAAATACAAGACGACTAAAGGGAGAATTGTGTATGGCGGAGGTGGAATCATGCCTGATTACTTTGTTCCTTTAGATACATCAAACAATGTAGGAAGTTTCTTTAGTGAACTGATTACAACCAATGTATTCAGGGAGTATACCCTCCTGTATTATGAGGATCACAAAAAGGAACTGGAAAAAATGAGCTATGAGAAGTACCACAAAAGCTTTGATGTTACTGATCAAATGCTTGCTGATTTAGTCAGCAGGGCTGAAAAAGCAGGAATAGAATATGATAAAGAAGATTTTGAAAAGAGTAAGCCTTTACTCAAAAACAGGATCAAAGCTTGGGTAGGGAGAAGCGTTTGGGGAAATGATGCTTTTTATCAGATAATTTATGAAGAAAACGAAATTTTCCAGAGAGCACTAAATCTTTTTGATAAAGCAGAAGAGTTAGCAAGCAAATAGTAATAGGGGCATATTTAACCGAAAACTTTGAGGGCCTGTGAAAAATATTTCACAGGCCCTTTGCTTTTAAAAAAAAGACGACTACCTTTGCGCTCCCTTCAGCAGTAAAGCGATGGGCGATGCTCAAAAGGAGTAGATTTTATTTAATGTAAGTGCTTGATTTATAAGCTTTTGAAATAACTTTCCTTGAAAATATTTTCTTTAAAAAGCTTGCCTAGGACAAAAAGTTTTCAGACTTTTGCCTTCCCATTCGGAAAGCGGATG
>CAZFFW010000035.1:0-39480 GCA_964518125.1 uncultured Porifericola sp. | reverse complement strand
GACAGGAGAGCCAACCAATCAAGCTGTATTTGTGTCTTTCCTGAAACGCAAATTTTTTATTCATGAAAACTTATCATATAACATTTCTGGCCGCTTTCATATTGCTGGCCGCCCCTGCCTGTCAGGATGAAGTAGCTAATGCACAGCGTAGCGATCATTTTTTTCAGGAGATTCCTGTTTCCGATGATGACTGCGATCCATGGGTAGAAGAGCGAAAGACCGTAGATATTTATGAAAATGAGCGGGGCGTTTTGAAGCAGCTTCCTATTGGCAGAAATGACAGTCAATTATTTTTGGCTCCAGAACGGCTGGGAAAGTCCGTGACCGATGTTGTACAAGTGTGCAACTGGCCCGATTCCATACTATCAAAACTCAGCGAAGGAGATGAAGTTTTGTTCAGTGGCGAGCTTAAAGAGGTTTACCCTACCGAAAATGTAATTGGTAACCCTTTTAAACTTACTATACTTAAATTGGAGATTAAGCGGGATAGCCCACCTTTATCAGTAGAATGATTAAAAAGAAAAACCATGAAAACTTATCATATAACATTTCTGGCCGCTTTCATATTGCTGGCCGCCCCTGCCTGTCAGGATGAAGTAGCCAATTCAGCATCGGGTGACTATTGGGAGATTGAGCTTGATGATAGTACCTGCCCTCCCTCCCTGGATGATGACAGGAAAACCGTAGACACCTACGACAACGAGCCGGGCGAAATAAGGGTCATGCAACTTTCCCATGGCTCACCGACAACAGTGATTGCACCAGAGCGTATCAGTCAGTATATGATTTCGGACGTTATTGCGATTTGTAATATGCCGGTTCCTGACAGGATTGAAAAGCTAAAAGATGGTGATAAAATCCTTTTTAGCGGTGAACTTAAGGAATCCTATCCCACTGAGAATATCCTGGGTAACCCTTTCAAACTTACCGCACTAAAAGTGAAAGTAAAGCGGGATAGCCCGCCTTTATCAGTAGAATGATTAATGCTGCGCCTGGGGCTCACCTGAAATATTGATCACTCCAAAAGAGAAGAATGGTCAAAGGCTATTCTTCTTTTTTAAATTCCGAACGCGTTTTCTCCGGCTTAATCAGGATGTGGCGTGTATTAAATTCTCCTTCACGGATGCCCAGGAGCTGGATGATGTGGTAGCCGAAATCTGTCTTGATCGGCTCAGTAAACTCGCCCTCGCTGAGCTTCAGGGCAGCTTCTTCATATTCGGGCATCAGTACGCCCTCCGGCATGTAACCCATTTCTCCGCCATGTTCCCTGGAACCCGGATCATCAGAATGTTTGCGCGACATTTCGGCGAAGTCAGCACCCAGCAGCAGTTCTTTATGGATTTGCTCAGCTTTTTCCAGGGCTTTTTGTTCTGCTTCAGTGGTGGATTCCTGCTGAGCCATTATCTGCAAAGGAAGCAGGAATCCGAGTAGCGAAACCAGGAGTAGGAAAGTCTTTTTCATTAGCGTGTAAAACATATAGGGGGCGGTTTATACATTTGTTATTGATCCTTTTCAATAGGTAGCTAGTCCCGTAAGGGACTTTATGTTGGTAAAAAAACAGTTGAAGAAATACCTGCATGCCATATGGTCTGGCAGATATGGCTGTAATCAATTGCCCATGTCTTGTACCTGACGGCACAAAAAATTACCTGTATCCATTTGTATAGCTACCTACATGATGTCCCTATCGGGACTCCCCTGCTTTGTTATACACTCTTTTCATCAGAGTTTATTTTTGCAGAGATACCATCATTTCAGCTATTTGCCTCGCCTTACTGACAAAACTGCCACTGCTTGACTTTTATTTCAGCATGGTCAAAAGCTTCATAGAGTTTGGCATCATCTTCAAAAGCCAGCTGATCTACATGATAAACTTCTAATCCCAGAGAAAATTGTGCCTGCTCAAAGGGCCAGGGCGCGACACTTAGTTTTTGCTGGTCAAGGTAAAAGACCGCTGCTTTTTTCTGACCGGGCAGAGCTGCGATTTCCAGTTTCCTGCCACCGGATGCCACTTCATCTTTGCAGAGTATCAGCGAAAGGGCGTCGCAGAAGAACATGAGACGATAACGACTTTCTGCTTCCCGACGGCTCGTCTCCAGAACTTTCACCAGTTTCTGCTGATATTTAGCCTGTTCATCCAGAAACTGAGCTATATCCGGGCTTTCATCCCGCCAGCCTTCATATAGCGTAGAAGTATGCTTGGAAGTGAGGTAGGCAATCCAGCGCGAGCGGTAGCGCGCGTTGTCTACCACCCGCTTTGCCTGCTGAATATCCGGTCCCTGGTAGCTGAAATCCATGGGTGCCCCGGCTTCTGTCAGGTGGTTGTCACCTTCCCAGTCGCGCTGCCCGTCATCGTGATCGGCAATGGCTGCCACCAGGTCCGTCCAGGGTTGTGGCTGCTGGTCTTTTTTCCACTGCATGGCTATCTGTGCGGCCAGGAGCGCGTGAGCACGCTGGAAGATAATATCCCAGCCATGCTCCGTATGGTTGACGATCATATGGTCATAAACAGGTTGTTGAGCGACTCCGTCAGCGTAGGGTGCGGAAATACGCCGTCGCGTATCTGCTGGTAGGTCAGGTTGCCCATCATGGCAATCTGCAGGGCGGCTGCGATTTCGCCACCCTCCATACCCACGATGCTCGCGCCTATGATCTTATCAGTTTTTTCGTCTACCAGCGCTTTCATAAAGCCCTTGGTGTGGCTGGTTTCTATGGCACGGGCTACTTTTTCCATGGGTAGCTTGGCTACCTTATAAGCTATGCCCCGCTCTTTGGCCATTTTCTCGTTCAACCCAGCCCGCCCAATTTGTGGATCGGTAAAAACCGTGTAGGTAATCCGCTCATCAGATTTGCCGACTTTTCCGTTGGAACCCAGCAGGTTTTTCTTGAGAATATTGTAGTCATTATAGCTGACATGGGTGAACTGCAGCCCTCCGGTCACATCGCCCAGGGCATACACACCTTCCGCCGTAGTTTCTAATCGATCATTTACCTTGATGTAGCCTTTATCATCAGTTTCCACCCCGGCTTTGTCCAGGTTCAGTCCTTCTGTATTAGGCGCTCTGCCGGTAGCAATCAGCAGGTGCGTACCTTTGTAACTTTGCTTTTGTCCGGAAAAATCACCGGAAATCTCAATCTCTCCGTTTTCCTGACTTACCTTATTCACCTTACTGCCCAGGTGAATCTGCACTCCTTCGCTCTGTAGTATGTTGGCGATCTCTTCCGAAACATCCTCGTCTTCCATGCTGATTAGGCGGTCACCATGTTCAAAAATGCTGACATCGCTACCGAAGCGGCGGAACATCTGCCCAAATTCCAGCCCGATATACCCTCCTCCTATAATCATCAGGTGCTTAGGCAATTCCTCAATTTCCATAATAGATGTATTGTCATACAACTTTACCTGGTCAGCTCCCTCGATGGGCGGGATCATGGTGTGGGAACCAGTGTCAATAAAAATCAGCTCGCCACTCACTGTCTGCGTACCTCCGTCGTTAAGCTGGATTTCCAGTGTTTTTTTACCGCTAAAGGTGGCAGTCCCGAAGATAACATCCAGGTTTTCGGTGTCTTTCACGCTACTTTCTGAGCCCTCGCGAAACATCTCTACGATTTCGTCTTTGCGGTTCATCACCTCCTGTATATTCACTTCAGGATTGCGGGCATGTACACCGTATTTGACCGCATGGCGTACATTGTGTGCCGCGGCAGCTGAGGCGATCAGGGCTTTGGTAGGCGTACAACCGGTATTGATGCAGGTGCCCCCGATAGCACTTTTTTCTATCAGGGCAGTTTTTTTACCCTTAGCGGCAAAAGTACTGGCCAGTGGGCTTCCTCCCTGTCCGGCACCTATAATGATAGCTTCGTAGCTTTCCATGATGATATCAGTTTAAAAAGTTTTTTCAATTGACATGTATATTCAGAATAACTACCGCACGGTGAATATGTTGGTAAGGTCCTTCATGATGGCCTGCTTACCTGCCGACAAACAGGCTAATTCCCAACACTGGGCTGGTGTCTTAGTTAAAGGATCAAAGAATTTTTCTAATTCAAACTTTTTTACCTATGGCAAATGAAGAGCAAGAATCTACATACCAGACGTTTAAGGATACCATCAATATGTCGCCCTCCGAAATTGAAGACTGGCTGGATACGGAAGAGTCCAAGTCAGTAGGCATCGACAGCGGCGATGGGGAATCCAAAGGCCGTAAGTCTGCGAAAAAAATTATTGAGATCCGACGCAAAAAGAAGGACGACTTAACGGATGACGACTATAGCCACATGAAAAAGGTAAACGCTTACGTCAAGCGGCATATGGCACAAAAGCCATCCGGAGATATCGAAGACTCCAACTGGCGCTACAGCCTGATGAACTGGGGGCACGATCCGCTGAAATAACCCTGCTCCATCATGATAGATTTTGGGGAAGCATTCACTGGGGCTGGAAGCCCCATGAATATACGTCACTCGCCGGAGAAGCGCGATTGGTGTTATAATAAAATGCCGGGCGAAGAAGCCCGGCACTTGTGCATTTAAATATCAAATTTAATGCCCTGGGCCAGTGGCAGCTCAGTGCTGTAGTTGATGGTATTGGTTTGCCGGCGCATATAAAATTTCCAGGCATCCGAGCCGGACTCCCGGCCACCACCGGTATCTTTCTCACCGCCAAAGGCACCGCCGATTTCGGCCCCGGACGTACCAATGTTGACATTGGCAATACCGCAGTCGGAGCCCTGATGAGAAATGAAAAGTTCGGCCTCCCGCAGATTCTGGGTGAAAATAGCCGAGGAAAGCCCCTGCTTCACACCATTCTGGATGCGGAGAGCTTCTTTTACGTCCCCTTTGTAGCGGATCAGGTACAGGATTGGCGCAAAGGTCTCTTCCTGTACCATGTCATAGTGATTCTCTGCTTCTACCAGCGCCGGCTTCACGTAAGTGCCGCTGCGGTAGTTCTCGCCTTCCAGCACCTCACCGCCAGTAAGCAGTTTACCGCCTTCAGCCTGCACCTTTTTCAGGGCGGCCACGAAAGCTTCTACGGCCTCTCTGTCAATCATCGGTCCTACCAGGGTTTTGCTGTCCAGTGGGTTACCGATGGACAAGGAAGGATAAATTTTGAGCAACCTTGCTTTTACCTCCTCATACATGCTGTCGTGGATGATGAGGCGGCGGGTGCTGGTACAGCGCTGTCCGCAGGTACCTACCGCACCAAATACGGTAGCCCGTATGGCCATCTCCAGGTCGGCGTACTCTGTCATGATGATGGCATTGTTACCGCCCAGTTCCAGCAGTGATTTGCCCAGGCGGGCGCCTACCGCTTCGCCTACCTTCTTGCCCATGCGGGTAGAACCGGTCGCCGATACCAGGGGAACCCGGCGGTCGTGCGACATCAGCGAGCCGATCTCGGCATCTCCTAAGATAAGGTTGAAAATACCCTCAGGCATATCGTTTTCCTTCAGCACCTCCGCCACGATGTTCTGGCAGGCAATACCGGTAAGGGGTGTCTTTTCAGAAGGTTTCCATACGCAGACATTGCCACAAACGGCTGCGATCATGGCGTTCCAGGCCCATACGGCTACCGGAAAATTAAAAGCTGAAATAACCCCGGTGATGCCCAGCGGGTGGTACTGATCATACATGCGGTGGTTGGGCCGCTCAGAGTGCATGGTAAAGCCGTAGAGCTGCCGGGAATGACCGACGGCCAGGTCACAGATGTCGATCATCTCCTGCACCTCGCCCAGTCCTTCCTGGTAGATTTTACCCATTTCGTAGGTTACCAGTTTGCCCAGCGGCTCCTTATATTCACGCAGTTTGTTGCCAATCTGCCGGACGATCTCGCCGCGCTTGGGGGCGGGCACTTTGCTCCATACGGCGAAGCCTCGCTGCGCCTGCTCAATTACCTTTTCATACACTTCCTGATTAGCCATCTTCACGGTAGCGATCAGTTCGCCATCCACCGGAGAATGTATCTCACGGGTGGGGCCACCTTCAGTAGCACTGCCAAAGTGCTGACCGGTACTGTAGGCCGGGTTCAGGCTATCTACCTTCAGGGCTTTCAATACTTCTTTCATTTCATCGGTTAATGTGTCAGTCGTTTCCATGTCAAAAAAATTTGTATACAACTAATTGGTTTACAAGCTTAACAGAAAATATCTGTTTTTCATATTCGGATTAGCGTAAATTCGGTTGAGGCTCATTTGGCTTTTCAGGTAGAATACATCCCCTTTACCAAAGAAAAAAGTCCGGAAACACCAAGAGTTCAGTCGTCTAATAGGGATTTTGCTTCTTTTTTTAGCTGAGGCAAATGATTGATTAAAATAGCCCACACATTTTCATCGTCTATATGATCATACTCATGAGTGATGTGGTTTCTGAACTGTACAATGGCGCGAGAAGCTGTGAGAGGAAGTGTACTGTCATGTTTTCTTAGACGATTTACAGCCTCGCCTATGATGATTAACTGTCGTTCTACTGCGCTTTTCAACATTGCATTATTACGGTATTGCTCAAAGTTATGCTCGCTGCCCAGAAACTGCTCAACCTGACCAATCGCGGTGAGCACATCAAACAAGTACTTCTTTGCTCTTGGATCGGTCATAGATCAGAATTTTTTGGGTTTCTACCTGTTGCCGAAAGTAAGGGTTATTGAATTGCTTGTCCTTCAGAAAGTCTACCTTTCTACCAAATAGTTTTTCCAGGTCAGCCAGCAGATCCCAGTATAATTGACCTTTATCTTCAGGGGGTAAATTAAGCTCCTCAAACTGCACAATCAGATCTATATCGCTCGTCTCAGAGAAGGCTTCGTTATCAGTTGCTGAGCCAAAAAGATACATTCTGGCTATCGGGTATGTCTGGCAGAGTTGCGAAAGCTGATCCTTGTATGCGCTTAGGTGAGTCATTGAGTTATTATCTGATTGCGGTCTTTACAAGCTTAACAGAAAATATCTGTTTTTCATACCATGAAGACTTAAATTCGCCTATGGAAAACTGGATGCCCTACCTGACCCTGGCCCTGCTATGGCTGGCTTACTTTGTACTGCACAGCCTGCTGGCGGCGAACCGTTTGAAAGCTTTTCTCAAGGCAAAAATGGGCAGTGCAGCACGCTACTACCGGCTGTTGTATAACCTGGTGGCTACCATCACGATTTTACCGGTATTGCTGTACAATGCGCTGATATCCCGGCATCTTTTGCTCCCTGCTAGCTGGAAGGACATTCTTACTGTGATCGGGCTCATCCTGGCTACCTATGGTATTCTCATTCTACGGATGGCCTTCCGGCAATATTCGCTGAAAGATTTTCTGGGATTTCGGCAGGTAAAAGAGGGTGAACAGGAGGAGCCTTTCAGCCGCGATGGGATACTCGCCGTAGTACGCCATCCGCTCTATACCGGCGGACTGCTGATCCTGCTTGGCTTCTGGATTTTTTCGCCAACGCTGGCCAACCTGGTGACGGTTATGATGCTCACTGCCTACATTCTGATCGGCATTCGCCTGGAAGAGAACAAACTGATAGAACAGTACGGAGAGGAATACCGTCAGTACCAGCAGGAGGTGCCTATGCTGATTCCCCGGCCGGGAAGTTTGAAACAGCTAAAAAAATAAGTCAGGCTTCATATACAATACAACCGGCATTTTCCGGATGGTCGGCTACCCAGTTTTGGCGAGGCTCTTTTCTGAGCACATACAATATCCAGAAGTCGCCACCGGCAGCGGTGATAAACATAACACCAAATACGAAAAACTCTCCGATGCCGGTACTCAGAGAGATAAAATAGGGCAGGAAGCCCAAAACCAGGGCCGGCATAACAGCGCCCCAGCGATAAGGCGTTATTTTCATGGGCTTCTTAGCATGAGCGTAAGGCGTAAGCGTTTTCCATTGAAAGCCCAGCTTCATCTCATTCCAGCGCAAACCCGCCAGGTATTTCCAGGTAATAGCGTGTAATAACTCGTGTACCACGATACCTCCAAAAAGGATAGGCAGAAACCACAGCGAATCAAAAAAACTCAGCCAGGCAGTAGAAAAAGCCTCCAGCCCCCAGATGAGCGCATAGGGTATCATCAGGAGCAGCGACGCAAAAATGAATGGCAGCACCAGGAGTTGCACCCGGCCCATGGGTACTGACAGATCCTTGGCATTTTTTGTCTTGATAGTGTCGTCCATTAGGTAAAATTATACATTAGCGTGAATTTTGCGAAAGAGGTTTCTAGGGCTTATATGCTGAAGCCCCTTAAGCGGTCTCCAGTTGATCTATGTCTTCCTTAAGCTGATCCAAATACCTGCCATAGGCTTTACGATCCATCCAACGGGCCAGGTAATAACAGAGCGGGATGAGGATCAGGTTAGTCATGATAAGTATGGTCAAGATTTTGATATCGGTCAATATTTCGTCTGCACTCCGTTTCAGGCTGAAGCCGTACACAAAACCAGCCGTGATAGAAATGGGATACAGGAAAACCGCAACTTTCAGCTCATATTGCTGTATGCGTGTGATGCGGTAATAGTAAGCTTTGAGGATGTAGCGCATATTCTGGCTTTTGTCTACAAATCCAAGCATGCGGTATTGTCCGTAGATCAGCGTCAGTCCGACCGCATAAGCCAGAAGCAGGGGCGAAATCAGGATACGGTTATAGAGTTTATCCGTAGTGATGATCAGCAGGAGAAACAGCAGGCTGAAACCTGCAATCCAGATAAGTTTGATGCCCAGGTTTTTTCGTAACCTGATCAGGGGATCGCAGGAGTCTTTCTTCAATGCTTTGTCCAGGAAAGCCTCATCCAGCTCAAACAGGCTTTCTTCCTGCTGCCATGATTCATGCATGTCCTTCATATTATTTGGCTTTATCAGTAAGTTTTTTCTTAATCCGGTGAAGTTTGAGCGCCACATTAGCTTTCTGCATACCGGTAATGTCAGAGATCTCTTCGTTTTTATATCCATCCAGGTGCAGGCTGATGATCATACGGTCAATCTCAGGCAGTTGCCGGATAGTTCGGTACAGCCATTCCTTTTCAGCGTTTTCTTCTGCCGCAAACCCTATTTGTGCAGCAGTTTCCAGGGAGGCGGTTTCCGGCTGCCGCTTATTTTTGCGCAATGCCGTAAGCACAGTATTAAGACTTACGCGGTAGAGCCAGGTAGCAAACTGGCTATTTCCCTGAAATGAAGGATATGAGCGCCAGGCCTGCAGCAGTATTTCCTGCAACATGTCCTCCCGGTCATCGGTATCGTCTACGTAGAGGCGAATGACTTTCTGCATTACGCCTCCGTGCTGCTGTACCAGTTGCAAAAACGCTTTTTTGTCTGGTTTGGTCATACGAAAAGGTCTACTTAGGGCAATCGTTTGTTATGCACTCTGGTAGGTTAGTAGTAATAAAGGGGGGATTATTTCAGCCAGCTAATTTTTTATAAAAAAAGCACGCTCTCTGAGAAAAAGCGTGCTCTTCTAAAAATGCTACTGCTGTTGCAGGTTAGTCCTGCAGGAAATTACCTAAAACAGAGCTTTCTCCTTTATCATTATTCTTGCTATAGGGGGCGATGGCAGCAATCAGCTTACGCAGCGGCATCGACTGTATCCACACCCGGCCTGTGCCAGACAAGGTGGCCAGGAAGAGTCCTTCACCGCCAAACACCATGGAACGAAGTCCGCCGGCCCGCTGTACATCAAAATCAACGGAGGGCTCAAAAGCTACCACACAGCCGGTGTCTACTCTCAGCGTTTCGTTGTTGAGCTGTTTTTCAATGAGCGTACCGCCGGCATGGATAAAAGCCCGGCCGTCTCCTTCCAGCTTCTGCAGAATGAAACCCTCCCCGCCAATGAGGCCGGATCCGAGTTTTCGGTTAAAGGTAATACTGACTTTCGTACCCAAGGCCGCACATAAAAAAGCATCTTTCTGTACAACCAGGCTATTGGCCCCCATTTCAGAAAGGTCAATAGGAATGATAGTACCCGGATACGGTGCCGCGAAGGCGACCTTGGCTTTACCGTGTCCACGATGCGTGAAGTGCGTCATAAAGACAGACTCCCCGGTGAGCATGCGCGTGCCGGCAGAAAGTAACTTACCAAAAAAGCCCTGGTTCGGATTAGAGCCATCACCCATTTTAGACTCAAAGTCAATACTGCTGTCCATGTAAACCATGGCGCCTGCTTCGGCGATGACTGTTTCATCCGGATCAAGCTCTACCTCTACGACCTGTATGCCGTGTCCGTGTATTTCATAATCAATTTCATGTGATTGGTTCATAAAAAAATTGGTTTGGGTTTGAGAAATATTTTGTGTTTTGGTGCGATGGTTCTGGATGTTATAGTTCTTGGTGTTACGGTTTTTGATGTAGTAGTGTCAAAGACAGCTAATCTGAATACTGTAACAGCACAAAACCTTAAAACTATAACACCCTAACAATGTAACACCATGACACCATTTCTTATATTTATCCTCAGGGTTTTGAAAAAGTAAACTTTCCACAACTTTTCTAAAAACTATGAATCTAAACAACCTATTGATCAAGTGCTTACTTTTTGTTGTTTTTCTGGGCAACGCCATTATTTTTCCGCTTGCAGCTCAGGATATTACCACCCTGCCCAACATCCTGCTCATTTTTACTGACGACCAGGGCTACCATGATGTTTCTTATTACGGTACAGAAGATCTGCAGACGCCTCATATTGACCAGATTGCTGAAGCCGGGATGCGCTTTGATAATTTTTACGCCAACTGCCCGGTCTGTTCACCCACGCGTGCTGCGCTGCTCACCGGCCGCTACCAGGATTATGTAGGCGTACCCGGCGTGATCCGCACCTATGCTGATAACAACTGGGGCTACCTGGACCCCAAGGCTACGTTGCTGCCCGAACAGCTCAAGATGGCGGGCTACCATACTGCCCTGATCGGCAAATGGCACCTGGGGCTTGAATCACCTAATACGCCGGTAGAGCGGGGCTTTGACTACTTCCACGGCTGGCTGGGCGATATGATGGACGACTACTGGACTCACCGCCGCCATGGCATCAACTATATGCGGCTCAATGGACAGGAAATTGACCCGGAGGGACATGCTACCGATCTTTTCACCGACTGGTCAGTAAATTATATCAAGAGCCAGGCTGATGATAGGCGGCCGTTTTTCCTGTACCTGGCCTATAATGCGCCCCACTTCCCGGTGCAGCCTCCACAGGAATGGCTGGACAAGGTAAAAAAGAGAGAAAAAGGCATAGACGATACCCGCGCCGAACTGGTAGCCTTTATCGAGCATATGGACGATGGCATCGGTAAAGTCATTCAAGCCCTGAAAGCAAGCGGACAATACGATAATACCCTGATCATCTTCAGCAGCGACAATGGCGGGCATCTGCCCAGTAAGGCTAATAATGGCCCACTGCGCGATGGTAAGCAGAGCATGTACGAAGGTGGCCTGAAAGTGCCAACTACCATGAGCTGGCCCGGTAAAATTGCTGCCGGTAGCGTATCCGGACAGATGAATTTGTCCATGGATATCTATCCGACCCTACTGGAAGTGGCCGGGCTACAGCCGAAGCAGCCGATAGAAGGCCGTAGCTTTTTGCCGCTCTTGCTAGGAGAAAATGCACCTGCTGAAGAACGAACGCTTTATTTCACCCGCCGGGAAGGTGGCACCCGCTACGGAGGGCAGAGTATCTATGCAGTGCGTAAAGGCGACTGGAAACTGCTGCAGAACAGTCCCTACGAGCCTTATGAGCTATACAATATTCTGCGAGACCCTCAGGAAGAAAATAACCTGATGGACGAAGAAGAAGAAAAATACCAGGAGCTGAATAAGCTGATGATGGAGCATATTCAGAAAGGCGGGCAGCTACCCTGGCAGAAACCTGAATAATACAGCCTACAGAAAAGTAAGGCTGCTCAACTGGTCCAGCATCCATCCGGTGACGCTGTAGCGGGTACGGTGGGTCAGCAGTACTTCATGTTCCAGTTCGCTTTTAAAACATACCAGCCTGCCTGAAAGCGGTGCTATGTCGATTTCCTGGTCTGGCAGGAACATCCTGAGCTGCCCTCCGTCAGCTTCCGTCCACCCCTGGTTCATATAACAAACCATGGAGATGACACGGTGCGGGTTCTGATGAAAACGATCGGCATGGCGTTTATAAAAAGTCCCTTCCGGGTACATGGCAAAATGTGCCTCAAAATCCTTTAGGCCCAGGTAACAGCTACGGTTCAGATACTCCATGATCTGCTGTACCCGGCTTACATAGCCCGCTGTGACTGCTACCATATCCTGGGGATCAATCCAGTGTATGTAGTCTCCCCGTATTTTTTTGTCTACCGCAAAGTGCTGCATCTTACCTATACCGGCTTTCCGGAGCTCTCCTTCTTCAGAAAGATCATGAAAGCGGCGGATAAACTGCCCGATTTCTTCGTCGCTGATAAACTGATCTACTATGCCAAATCCCTGCTCTACCAGTTGATCTACCAGATGGTCGAGCTGTTCTTCGGACAATTTGTGCTGTGAGGACTGCTGCATATTTACGATGATTGAAGGCTTATAAAAAAAAGCAATCCCTAAAAGGAATTGCTTTCATCAACTACAACTTATATCTAAATCAAATCACTAAACTATTCTTCAAAGTTCTTATTCGGCTCGTCTGATTTCTCATCATCAGTCACTTTACCCTTCTCTACATCGTCCCTGTCACGCAGCTTTTTATCATCTACGTGACGGTTCAGGAATTTGTTGATCTTATCAATATCCAAAGTAGATTTTATTTCGCCGAAAGAGTCAATTTTGATATCAAACCCGTTCAGTTCATCATTTACTTTTGGTCTATCTCTTTTGCTTAATCTTTTTCTGCTCATACCGTTTTACGTTTTTATTTGACTGCCCAGCTTCTGCAGGGCATTCTGTATTCTTGAAGCAGTTTCATCCTTACCCAGAATCGCTATTGTGGGCATCAAATCAGGGCCGGAACCTTCGCCGGTAACTGCCAGGCGCAGTGCCTGCATTACCTTACCCATCTTCACTCCCTGCTGTTCCAGAACCTGCTCCAGTACGGACTGGGCATCATCGCTGCCAAGCTCTCCGGTCTGCGCTCTGAGCGCATCAGCGTAAGCCTGCAGCACACCAGCTGCCTCTTCTGTCCACTTCTTATTAACGATTTTTTCGTCATATCGTTGGGGAGGCTGGTAAAAGAACTTGGCATTTTCCCATATTTCTGAGGCAAACGTCACCCTTTCGCGCATTAGCCCGCTTACTTTTCTGGCTTTTTCATAGCTGCTATCCACGCCAGCTTTCTGCAGGTGTTCCATCACCATATCAGCCAGTTCGTCTTCTGTCCGCTGGCGCAGGTACTGCTGGTTGTACCACTTAGCTTTATTGATATCAAATCTGGCACCGGCTTTATTGATGTGATCTATGCTAAAGGCCTGAACCAGTTCCTCTTTGCTGAATAATTCCTGCTCAGTCCCCGGGTTCCAGCCCAGAAATGCCAGAAAATTGACAAAAGCTTCCGGCAGATAACCGTCTTCTTTGAACCCGGCTAGCTCATTTCCTTCTTCGTCGGTCCATTCCATGGGAAAAACGGGAAAACCATGCTTAAGTGAATCGCGCTTGCTGAGTTTGCCGTTCCCATCGGGCTTGAGTAGCAAAGGCAGGTGGGCAAACTGCGGCATATTCTTCTCCCATCCCAGGTATTGGTAAAGCAATACGTGTAAGGGCGCTGAAGGCAGCCATTCCTCTCCCCGGATCACATGGGTGATGTTCATCAGATAATCATCTACTACATTGGCCAGGTGGTAGGTTGGCATACCGTCGGATTTCATCAGCACCTTATCATCCAGGGTAGACGATTGTACCAGTATCCAGCCCCGCACCATATCATGCAGGCGTACTTCTTCCTTACGGGGCACTTTCAGGCGAACAACATATGGTTCACCTGCCTCTATCTTCTGCTGTACTTCTGCTTCAGAAAGCGTCAGCGAATTTTTCATGGTCATGCGGGTGATGGCATTATACTGGGGCTGGGCTACCCGGGCCTCCTTGAGCCGCTCCCGCATCTCATTGAGCTCCTCCTCGGTATCGAAGGCGTAGTAGGCATGTCCGGCATCTATCAGCTGCTGGGCATAGCTGCCGTAGATTTCCCTTCGCTCCGACTGCCGGTAGGGTG
This sequence comes from uncultured Porifericola sp., assembly GCA_964518125.1. Lineage (GTDB taxonomy): Bacteria > Bacteroidota > Bacteroidia > Cytophagales > Cyclobacteriaceae > Catalinimonas. The sequence goes on along the minus strand of CAZFFW010000035.1, from coordinate 25,358 downwards.
CGTGTGGCCCACCTTCATCAACGCCCTCGTCGGGCTGGATACCGCACCAGGCCAGGGCCTTTTTGAGATATTCTTCCGAGCCGGGCACATAGCGCGCCTGGTCGGTATCTTCTATCCGGAGGATGAAAGTTCCTTTATGCTGGCGGGCAAAAAGGTAATTATATAGTGCAGTACGAATTCCTCCTATATGCTGAGGTCCGGTTGGGCTAGGTGCAAACCTTACTCTTACTTGTTTTTCCATGAGGTATTTTTGATGTCTTTTCTGAAAGTATTAACTGTAGCATACCAGTATGGTTGCGCTAAATTATAGCAGACCTTCGGTGAAATGCAAACCATCGCTGCTCCTATGCCTACTCCAGCACCTCACGCAATGCATGACTGCTGATCTTGACCTGCTTACGAAAATTGAGTACGGCGATGATATAGTTAGCCAGCCCCAGCGAAACAGAGAAGGCAGCATTGATGTAGATCTTCTCATATACGATAAAGTACAGGGCAAAGAGCAGGGTCAGCACCGACCAGAAGATTAGAAATGACATGGTCCAGAGAAAAAATCGGTACCTGATAAATACAATACTGCCAATGGAGGTGCTTTCTACACGGCCCTGTATCAGGGGCAGAAAGTTATTAGCCCGTTTCACCTTACGGGAAAGCCTGAATGAACCTTTTTTCACTTTCCCATTGAATAGTAAAGCATCCTCCTCTACATCAGGCATCCATGCTTTATCCTCGGTCGGCTGAGTGACACTCCACAGACGGTGGTAAAGCTCTTCTGCATCATAAGAAGAAACGATGGTTTCTCGGCTTAACGGGAAAAGGGTAATCACTTAGCGCTTTTCGGTCTAGGCATCCAGCACGGCAATACAGGATATTTCCACATTCACATGCTTGGGTAAGTCGCTTACCTCTACGGTCTCGCGGGCCGGAGGCTGCTGCTTGAAATATTGTCCGTAAGCTTCATTGACAGTAGCAAAGTCGCCCATATTTTTGACAAAAATGGAGCATTTGACCACCTGTGAGAAGTTAGTGCCGGCAGCTCTCAGTATTGCTTCCAGATTTTTCATTACCTGGTGGGTTTCTTCTGTGATATTGGCATTAATCAGCTCGCCGCTGCCGGAATCCAGCGCAATCTGACCCGATACATAGAGGGTATTACCTGCTTTAATCGCCTGGCTGTACGGGCCTATAGGTGCCGGAGCTTCGTTGGTTTGGATGACTTCTTTTGCCATTTGTCTAATAATTTAGCCTTAACTTGGGAAATAAGTTGTAAATCTACTTGATTAGGATAATCAAAAACACCTTATCTCCTAATTTATTTACTATATCTGACACCTTACTTTTTATGCAAGTATTCTTTTTTGAAGCTTTTGAGGAAGAAGCCGAGCAGATCAGGCGCTTTCTGCCTGATCATATAGAAGCCGGTTTTAGCTGGAAAACCATACAGGAATATGGTGCCGCAGAACTCCCCGCTCCGATTATCAGCGTCCGTACTCAGTCGGCCCTGCCGTCGGAGTGGGCCACTCAGCTCACGGCTATCCTGACCCGCAGCACCGGCTATGACCACCTGATAGAATATCGGCGTCGTACCGGCGTGAACGTGCAGTGCGGCTACCTGCCGCTTTATTGTAATCGCGCAGTAGCCGAACAGGCCATGCTGCTCTGGATGTCGCTGATGCGCAAGCTTCCTCAACAAATTAATAATTTCCGCAGCTTCCACCGTGATGGAATTACTGGGTATGAGGCAGAGAAGAAAACCTTATTGGTCGTGGGAGTAGGCAATATCGGGTCAGAGGTAGCCAGGATCGGGCGGGGTCTGGACATGCATGTACTGTGTGTAGATATTGAGAAAAAGTACCCCGAAGAAAAATATGTTAGCCTGGAAGAAGGTCTGCCGCTGGCGGACGTAGTGGTATGTGCTATGAACCTGACCGAGGATAACCATGGCTACTTCAACTATGTGCGATTGAAGCAGACCAAACAAGGACTGATCTTTATCAACATCTCCCGGGGTGAACAATCTCCCTCCCGCGATCTTTTACAATTGGTAGAAGAAGGTCATCTGGGTGGGATCGGGATGGATGTATACATCAATGAGAAAGAACTCGCCGTTTCGCTGAGGGAAGGCAAGAGCAGTAATGATCCGGAAGTGCAGGCTACACTGGCCCTGCTGGAGAAGCCCAATGTCATCTTTACGCCGCATAATGCATTCAACACTGTGGAAGCAGTAGAGAAAAAAGCAGGTGAAAGCGTGGATCAGTTGGTGCATTTCCTGAAACATGGCAGCTTCTTCTCACCGATTCCTCAGTAAAAAGACTGAACTTTTTTAACTCCGAAAAAAAATCATTGTATGAAAATCCTGACAGCCGAACAGACAAGAGAGGTGGATGCCGCCACCATCCGTAATGAGCCTATCTCCTCTACCGACCTGATGGAAAGAGCTTCAGCAGCTTTTTCCCAGGCTTTTCTGGATACTTTTGGTATTACCGACAATCCGGTATTTGTGTTTAGCGGCCCGGGTAATAATGGCGGTGACGGCATGGCCATTGCCCGAATGCTCCTTTCCCGAAATATCAAAGTACAGCCCTATTCTGTACACGCCGCAGAAAAGGGCTCAGATGACTTTAATCTCAACCGGGAAAGACTCACGAACCGGCTGCACCGCGTAAAAAATATCGAGAAGAAGGAGGATATTCCGGAAATACCCCCTGAGGCTATCGTGATTGATGGTCTTTTTGGCAGTGGTCTTTCCCGTAAAGTAGAAGGCATTTTTGCCGAAGTAATCCAAGCCATGAACGACTCGGGAAGTGCGTTGGTCGCTATTGATATCCCTTCGGGCCTTTATGCGGACAAGCCGCTGGAAGACGATGCTGATGCCATCGTCAGGGCTGACTTTACGTTCACTTTCCAGATGCCCAAGCTTGCCTTTCTCTTACCCTTCAGTGCCCCTTTTGTAGGTCGGTGGGAAGTACTGGATATTGGCCTGGACCAGGCTTTTATACAGGAGATAGACGCTGATTACTACTTTACAGATTACTTTCTGGCGCTTTCGCTACATAAAAAAAGGACGATTTTTTCTCATAAAGGCGACTTTGGCAAAACCATCATGATCAGTGGTAGTCACGGAAAAATGGGAGCCGCAGTACTCTGTGCCCGTGCCTGCCTGCGCACAGGCGTAGGGCTACTGACCGTACATGTACCAGAATGCGGCTATCAGATCATGCAGATGGCCAATCCCGAGGCCATGACTACAGTAGACCGACACCAGTTTATCTTCACCGAACTGCAGCAGGAAGGTCGTACCGCTTTGGAGAAGTATGATGTGATAGGCATCGGGCCGGGCATTGGGACAGCAGCAGAAACAGTATCAGCACTGAGAAACGTGCTGGAAGAAGCCAAAAATCTGGAAATGCCCATGGTGCTGGATGCTGATGCCCTGAATATTCTGGGCAAAAACCGCGAACTACTTAATTTACTTCCTAAATATTCTGTCCTTACCCCGCACCCCAAAGAGTTTGAAAGACTGACTGAAGCGGCAAAAAACGATTTCCATCGTTTGGAACTGCTTACCCGCTTTACAAAAAAATACCAAGTTTACGTAGTGCTAAAGGGCGCGCATACTGCAGTAGGAACCCCTGATGGAAAAATCTGCTTCAACAGTACCGGCAATCCCGGTATGGCTTCCGGCGGCACCGGAGATGCCCTTACTGGTATCATTACTTCCCTGCTTTCACAAAAATATGATGCCCTGGATGCCGCTCTACTGGGCGTTTACCTTCACGGACTGGCCGGCGACCTAGCGAGTCAGGAGCTGGGACAGGAAGCGATGCTCGCTTCAGACCTGATAGAACATCTGGGAGCGGCCTATAAGCACCTTGCTGAGCAGGAGAACGCATGAATGAGCAGGACATATACTACTCTCTGGCCGGGGAGTCTGAAGGTATGTACAAAGAAAAGGGCAGTAAATTTTTGGCCCATGCCTATCCGGTAACGTCAGAGGCGGAAGTAAAGGACAAAATAGATTTACTCAAGAAGCAGTACTATGATGCCCGGCATCATTGCTACGCTTTTATTCTGAAACCGGAAGAAGGAAGGGAAGAGAGCTATCGGGCCAATGATGACGGAGAGCCCTCACACTCCGCCGGAGACCCTATCCTGGGGCAGATTCGCTCCAAAGAACTGCATGATGTATTGGTGGTGGTGGTTCGTTATTTTGGTGGTACCAAACTGGGAGTCAGCGGCCTGGTCAGTGCTTATAAAACCGCCGCAGCCGATGCCATTACCCATAACAGGATCGTGAGGAAGGTCATTTGTAAACCATTGTCCATACGCTTTCCGTATGCAGCCACCAACGATGTAATGCAGCTGATTGACCTGTACCAGATGCAGATCATGGAACAAAATTTTGGGGCAGACTGCCAGTATCAGCTAGCTGTAGCCCGCAGCCAGTGGCAGGACGCCCAAGAGCAGTTTGCCAAGCTTGCTGAGGTAAGCTTGTGCTGAACACCACCCTGCTCCGCTGGTTATTTATAGTATAAACTATTCTGTATGAAAACGAAAAAAGCAGTGTTTCTCAGGGCGGCCTGGCACTACCTGATCATGGCAAACTATGCTGTAGAACCCTCCTTACTGGAGCCACTGCTACCCGCCCGGACAGTGCTTGACTTTTATCAGGGTAAAACCTACGTTTCCATAGTCGGGTTCCGTTTTCTCAACACCCGGGTTCTGGGCATCCCTTTCCCCTTCCACCGAAATTTTACAGAAGTTAACCTACGCTTTTATGTACGGCACCAGGCCGAAGATGGCCAATGGCGAAGAGGGACCGTTTTTGTCAGTGAGTTGGTACCCAAGCCGATGGTAGCCTTCCTGGCAAATACGCTATATCGTGAGCAGTATGGTTATGCACCGATGCGCTATGCCATTCGCCACACTGCTGAGGACCTGCAGGTTCACTATCGCTGGAAAAAACACCAGCAGTGGCACCACCTTTATGCACGTGCCCAGCCGAACTCTCAGCCAATGCAAACAGGCTCTATGGAAGAGTTTATTGCCGAGCACTACTGGGGCTATAACCGCTTCAGCGCAAAATATACGATGGAATATGCCGTAGAACATCCCCGCTGGCAGTACTATCCCGTGACTGATTTTGGCATCAAGGCGGATGTTGATCAGCTGTATGGTAGAGCTTTTACCCCTTTTCTGCAGCATCCGGCGTCTGTATTTATATTGCATGGGTCTGATATCCTGATCAGGCAGGGCAGCAAACTCAGTAGATGATACCCTGCCCGGCCACTTTCTGTTCCGGGCAGTTGGTCAGTTTCTCCCGAAAACGTTTTCAGATCGGTTTTTTTGCAGCAGTATTTTTTATTTTAGCGTATCGGTTGATGTTTGTTAAGATGAAAAAGAAACAAGCCGTTGCCCTGGTGGCACACGATAATAAAAAGCCCGAGCTACTGGCCTGGGTCAGAAAACACATTGCAGTGCTGGCTGATTATGAGCTTTATGCGACAGGTACTACAGGAAAAATGCTGGAAGAAGGGCTCAAAGACATCCATGAGATTAGGATCCACAAGCTGCTTAGCGGCCCACTGGGAGGTGATCAGCAGATTGGCGCCAAAATAGCAGAGGGAACCGTAGACTTCCTGATTTTCTTTTGGGACCCGCTGGAGCCTCAACCCCATGATCCGGATGTAAAAGCTCTCCTCAGGATAGCCGTGACCTGGGATATTCCTTTTGCCTGTAACAGGGCCTCTGCTGATTTTCTGTTCGCTTCTGCCAAAATTACCGGCGACTACAAGCGGCAGATGCCTGATTTTCAGACTTACCTGAAACGTGAGATCAAAAAATAAAGAAAGCCCGGATTTTAAGATCCGGGCTTTTGGTTATGTAGTGTAAAGGTTAAGCAAAAACGGCATTAAACATTCATCAGTGATTCGCGGCGGCGCATTTTGCCTGCCGGTATGCCAAACATCATCTTAAAACGTCGGCAGAAATAAGCTGTATCTTTGTAACCTACTTCTTTCCCGATCTCACGAATACTCTTTTTAGTAGTACGCAGCAGGTTTACGGCTTTCTCCATACGCTGGTATTCAATATAATCCTGAGGGTTGATACCAGTCAGCATTTTGAAATATTGACCTACATAGTCCTCAGATACGTTAGCAACACTCGCCAGCACCTTGTTTGAAAGATCTCCTCCTATATTCTCCTTAATGTAAGCAAAGATGTCGATCAGTCGTGGATCCTTAAAATAGGTGCTGTTGGTAGCAAGTTGCTCCACAAACATCCTGTTTTCCAGGATATAACGAATGATCTCAATCACCATACGCTCAGTGCTCAGCTTAATGATCCTGTCTTTACCAGGTGTATCAGAATTGTTTTCACTCAGGATCTCATTGATGATCTCAGGAATTTTCTCATTGTCTTCAATGACAAAAGGAGGAATATCCAGAGAAGCGAAGAAGTTTACTGAATCAAAGACCTTTGCTTCAAAATTGATAAAGCTGAAGTTTTCTGCTTCCAGCGTCTTAACATCGGTAGTCTCAAGCGACTGGAAGTATAACTCCTTATTGTTAATAAAATCATCGTTTGACAGGCTTACCGGATCACCCGCTCCGTAGGTAACAGAAAGCTGCTTTCCGCCGGGAATGAATACCACATTACCTCCGTGAACCTCAGTGTTGTCATTACCATACCTGAGCTTACCACGGTTGAGAATAAGAATGGTATTCTCAACATCGTAATAGTTCTGAATCTTTACAGGTTGTAATATTCTAATGTTCTTTGACTTAATAAAGCGAACACTAAGGGATTCGATAATTTTATTGTAATCTTCCATTCAGTTTAGGCGTATGATATATAGGGTGAAAACAATTATTGCTATATTTAAAAATGTTTCCCCAAATTTAATAAACCTATGTAACTTTCCAAATAAGAAAGTATAATCTTACCCGAAAAATACTAATTTTTTTGATTTCAACCCTTAATATTACATCAAAAGCCCTCTATTTTAATATTTCTCGGGAAATAATAATTTTCTGAATCTCTGAAGTTCCCTCGTATATCTGTGTAATCTTTGCGTCCCGCATCATTCTTTCTACATGATACTCCTTGACATAACCATATCCGCCGTGCACCTGTACCGCTTCTGTGGTTACGTCCATGGCCACCTGTGAGGCATACAATTTAGCCATGGCACTGGCCTGCGCGTAAGGAAGTCCCCGGTCTTTCAGATCCGCTGCCTGCAAACAAAGTAGCCGGGCAGCTTCTATCTGGGTAGCCATATCGGCTAGTTTAAACTGTATCGCCTGATGCCTGCCTATTTCCTGCCCAAAGGTTTTGCGCTCTTTGGCATAGCGAACCGATAGTTCATAAGCGCCTGAAGCAATACCCAGCGCCTGGGCGGCAATGCCTATACGTCCGCCGTTGAGCACTGACATGGCGAACTTAAAACCAAAGCCATCCTCTCCAATCCGGTTTGCTTTGGGCACTTTGATTTCGTTGAACATCAGCGAGTGAGTATCTGACGCACGTATACCCATCTTATTCTCCTTCTTGCCTACCACAAAGCCATCCCATTCTCTTTCTACCAGGAAGGCATTGATGCCTTTGTGCCCTTTCTCAATATCACTCTGGGCGATAACAATATAGACTGAAGCACTATTACCGTTGGTTATCCAGTTTTTATTACCATTCAAGAGGTAGTAATCACCTTTATCTATGGCTGTAGTTCGCTGCATGGTGGCATCAGAGCCTGCTTCCGGTTCTGAAAGGCAAAATGCCCCGATAATTTCACCACTGGCCAGGCGGGGCAGGTATTTTTGCTTCTGCTCCTCGGTACCGTAAGCTTCTATCCCCCAGCATACCAGGGAATTATTGACTGACATACACACCGAAGAGGAGGCGTCTACCTTAGAGATTTCTTCCATGGCCAGCACATAGGATTTGGTGTCCATGCCGCCGCCGCCGTATTCTTCGCTGACCATCATGCCCATAAAGCCCAGTTCTCCCATCATTCTGATTTGTTCTGCCGGAAATTTCTGCGCTTCATCGCGTTCTATTACTTCCGGTAGCAATTCTTTCTGCGCAAAATCCCTGGCGGCTTCCTGTACTGCCAGATGTTCTTCAGTGAGTTGGAAATTCATAATTCAGTATTTGAGTTAAATTTGTTATGCATGCAGAGTATATTACGCAATATAAGCTTTGAAGATGAGTATTACCAAAAAAAAAGCACCCCGAAAGGTGCTTACTAAAAATTTATCTTTACGTTTTACTGAACTCTTAGTCCCTGCTGCCCAGGAAGATAGAGACGTAGTATAGAAGTGCCATCACAGATCCCAAAGCAGCTACCACATAAGTCATCGCAGCCCACTTGAGGGCATCCTGCGCCATATCGTATTCCTGGGGAGAGGCAATATTACGTCCCTTTATCCAGGCCAGCGCTCTTTTGCTGGCGTCAAACTCCACAGGCAGCGTTACCAGAGAAAACAGGGTAATCACCGCATAACAGGCGATAATGATCAAAAGGCCAGTCTGTATAAGACTTCCTGATCCGCCACCGGCAGTATTGAGAAAGAAAAAACCACCGAAAAACAGGAACATGATCGCAAAATTCAGAATCTTGGCGCTGACGTTCTGTACCGGCACCATCGCTGAACGAAACTCCAGGAAGCTGTAAGCAGTCGCATGCTGTACCGCGTGGCCGGTTTCGTGGGCAGCTATTGCTGCGGCAGCGGCAGAACGGCCATGGTATACATCATCGCTGAGGTTGATGGTGCGGTCACCAGGATTGTAATGGTCAGTGAGACGGCCGGGTACGTTCAGCACCCGCACATCGCGGATTCCATTATCGCGCAGCATCTGCTCTGCTACTTCTCTACCAGAGAGGTCTGCATTCCAGCGAATCTGTGAGTATTTTTTAAATTTACTTTTGAGCCGGTTACTCACCACAAAGCTCAAAATCATGATTCCGATAAATAGTATGAAATACATATATGTTGTTTAATTGCTTGTTACACTATAAACACTAAAAGCATAAAATATGCTCATTGATGCATAGCTATTTACGTGATATATTTCTCTGAGGTTGTAGCCGGAGCCAAAGGGATTTACATAATTCAGATCTTTATGCCTTTGCCTGTACTTTTGATCTTTTAGTGGAAACTACCGAGGCCAGAAAGAAGCTGATCCCGCCAAAGATGATAAAGGAAATGGTCTGCATACTATGGATCAGCGTAGCGAACAAAACGCCTTCCTGCTCATTTACGCCATATAATAGGAGTACACCACTTACCAGGGCATGAAATGTACCGAAGCCCCCCTGCACCGGGGCGGCCATACCCAGGCTACCCATTACCAGCACCGAAAGGCCAGCACGCCACCCCAGGTCTGATGTTTCGGGCAGCGAGAAAAATACTACGTACGACATCAGGAAGTAGCAAATCCAGATCAACAGGGTAGAAATCAGAAAACCGCTGAGATTGCTGATACGCCCTATGCTCGTCAGCCCGCTGACCATTTCCCTGATAAATGTGCGGATCTTGCCAAAAAATGCATTGTGCTTCAGTTTGCTTTTGATGGTACGGCCGAGGAAAAAGAAAATCAGAATAGCCAGCACTACCAGCCCCGCCAGCACATAAATCGCAAAAACATTTTGGCCGGCCTTACTCAGTTTGTCTTCAAAAAAGGAAAAGATAAACTCATTGAGTCGGCCAAACTCTAATATGAAAAGCAACACCATGGCCAGGAAGAGGCAACAAACATCAATGATACGCTCCGCCACCACAGTACCAAGGGAAGTAGTAATCGGTACGTCATCGGTTTTTTTCAGTACACCGCAGCGGCTTACTTCTCCCATCCGGGGGACAATCAGGTTGGCAAAGTAGCCGATCATGACTGCCAGCAAAGTCCGGAAATTACTGAGGTGGCTGTAGCCAAGCGGCCGGAGCATGAGGTTCCAGCGAAATGCCCTCAGGCTGTGGCTGAGCATAAAAACCACCACAGCGATCCCTACCCATCGGTAGTCTACCTCCTTTAGTTTCATCAGCAAAGTCTCTATTTCAAAATCTTTGAACACGTACCAGAGAAGGCCGCCGGCAATCAGTAGCGATACGATGTACTTGAGGTAGTTTTTAACTCGGGACAAGGTCTTTAGCTGATAAGCCGGTTATGCTGGTCAGGAAATATGATAGTGGGCTTGAAGGATTTTGCTTCCTCAAAGTCCATGGTAGCATAGGAGATAATAATAATCACATCGCCCACCTGCACCTTACGGGCTGCGGGCCCGTTCATGCAGATCATGCCGCTGCCCCGCTCACCTTTAATCACATAGGTTTCCAGGCGCTCACCATTATTGATATTGACGATCTGCACTTTCTCGTTTTCTATCAGGTTTGCAGCATCCATCAGGTCTTCATCTATGGTAATGCTGCCAACGTAGTGCAGTTCTGCCTGCGTAATTTTTACGCGATGTATTTTAGATTTGAATATTTGAATGTTCATCTTTCAGTCATACATTTTTACCTAATCCCAAGCGTTACATCAATGAAGAGATGCTTGCAGGACCTCCAGTAAAACGTCAGGGCCCGGATAAAATTCCCGCAATATTAAGAAAAAACCAGTAGATTATCTATTAACCTTACCCCCTCTACATAGGCTGCGATGCAGACAGCTACTTGTGCATCCTGTCCGTTTTTCCTTATTTCTGTAAAGCTTTTGCTGTCTACCACTTCCAGGTATTCCAGTTGTATTTCCGGATGCTCCTGCAGGATTGCCAACCCTTTCTGCCTGGCTGCTGCTGCCGGCAAGGCTTCTTCCAGTCCTTTTTTTACAGCCTGCAGTGTCCCAAACAAATTTGCGGCAAGATCACGGCCGGCTGCCGACAGGCGTACATTACGGGAAGACATGGCCAGGCCATTGCTTTCTCTTACGGTAGGCACGATAACGAGCTGTACATCAAAAAACAAGTCCCGGATAAGTTTACTGACAATACTACATTGCTGCAGGTCTTTTTGCCCAAAATAAGCTCGGTCTGCCCGCACGATATGAAACAGCTTGGCTAGCACCTGCCCCACTCCGCTGAAGTGTCCGGGACGAAACTTACCTTCCAGCACATTGCCCAGCGGACCAAAATCAAGCTGCAGTGTATGCGCTTTGCCATCCGGGTACATATCCTCATCTGAGGGGCAGAAAAGTGCGTCGCAACCGGCTTTCTCTAGCAGCGCAGCATCCTGCTCCAGGTTACGGGGATACTTTTCCAGATCCTGGGCATTGTTAAATTGTGTCGGATTGACATATACGCTACACACACTTATCTCGTTATCTCTGCGGGCATGTTCAATCAGGTGCAGATGGCCCTGGTGCAGCGCGCCCATAGTGGGCACGAACCCACTGCTGCGGCCCTTTTGCTGCTGCTGGTCCATGTATTGCCTGATGGATTTTATGCTTTTAAATATTTGCATTATTGTTAGTTCTAATACGAATAATCACGCAAAACGCTTTGTCCAATTGAAAAAAAGTGGAAATATGGTAAAATTTTCGTAATTTTGCCCATGCTTTTCCTTTAACACAATCAAATCCGTAAAGATATGTCAAAACTCCGAATTCTTTATGTAGCAAGTGAGATCAATCCTTTCTTACAAACCTCTGAAGTAGCTGACTTTGTACGACAGCTTCCTCAGGGAATGCAGGAAAGAGGTATGGAAATCCGTATTCTGGTACCTCGTTTCGGGCTGATCAATGAGCGCAAAAACAGGCTGCATGAAGTTGTAAGGTTGTCCGGAATTAATATTGCAGTGGGTGAAGAAGAGAAGCCCCTGACAATTAAGGTTGCCTCCATCCCTAATGCTAAACTTCAGGTTTACTTTATTGATAACGAGGATTATTTCCACAGAAAGTCTGTTTTCTTCGACAAGGAAAACAACTTTTATGAGGATAATGACGAGCGTGCGATCTTCTTCTGCAAAGGAGTGATCGAGACCGTCAGGAAACTGGGCTGGGCACCGGACATTGTACACTGCAATGACTGGATGACGAGCCTGATCCCTATGTATTTGAAAACTACCTATAAAAACGATCCCCTCTTTAAAAATACCAAGACAGTATTCACCGTTTACAATAACCCGTTCAAACATAAGTTTGATAATGACCTGCTCGACAAGGTCAAAATGATGGACATTGACGACAGCATGCTGGCTAACCTGCAGTCTGCTGACTATGAAGGGTTCATCAAAATCGGCGTTGAATACGCAGATGCCATTATCAAAGCTGAAGACGGTGTGAATGATAATCTGAATACCTTATTAGAAGAGTGCGATAGTGAGAAAAAGATTGACACCATTGAGAAAGACGATAACCTCTTGGATTCCTACTATAACCTGTATAATGAATTGGTTAGTTAAAGGAAAAACAGGGCTGATAATACTTTCAGCCCTTCTCTTCCTGTCTTGTGATAATGAAGAACTGCTGAGCCTGGATTTTAACCCGCAAGACGAAAATATCAACATCTCCTTTACTGAATTAACTTTACCTTCCCAGCTTGTACAACGCGATACGATATCCACCACCAATGTGGACCGTATCCTGGTGGGTAACTATCAGAATCCAGACTTTGGTACACTGGAAGCTACTGGCTACGTGAGCCTGGGCCTGGGTTCATCTACCAGTAATGCTGATGATGATGACGAACTGGATTCGCTGGTACTGGTCCTGGTAAGAAACTATTTCTACGGAAACGTAGATGCCAGCCTGGAACAGACGGTAGATGTATACCAGTTGGAAGAAGCCTTTGTGGATACGCTGACTTATTTCAGTGATTCCTCTTTACCATTCAGAGGTGCACCTCTTACCAGCTTTAGCTTTACGGCTGACCCGGAGGAGGCTGATACTTTAAGAGTACGTATGAGTGATGCTGTGGGCAATGACCTGCTCAGCAAACTCAAGTCTGACGCAGCAGAGCTCGACAGCAGCGCCCTGTTCCGGCAGTACTTCAGAGGACTGGCCCTTTCTCCTGGTTCCGAAAACTCCTTCATGACAGGCTTTTCAAGGATACAGATGCTGATGTACTATAGTGCTCCGGCCGATACCGTATCCAAGTCGTTCAACTTTACTGCTTCTCGTATCTTCAATGGCATAGAAACCGACCGTAGCGGAACAGCGATAGCGGATATTGATGAACCCAGAGAAGTAGGTTCTCCCACAGATGACCGCCTTTACCTGCAATCATCTTCGGGGCTGATCTCGCGGATTGACATGCAGCCGCTCCTGGATTTTGTAGAGTCCAGCGAAGAGAGGATACTGCTCAACAGGGTCGTGCTGCACATAGGGCTTTCAAATGAGGTAGAAGAGGGGCTGGCCCCTCCCCCGGCCTTGTTTGGCTACCTGGTAGAGGACGATGGGTATTCCCGGATACTATCTACGGTGCCAAACCGCAGCGGAAGTTTATACTTTCACGGTGTATATAGTGATTCAGAATTTATATTTGACCCGGTCAACCGTCGGCCGTTTCCGGTAGAACCATCTGCAATCGCGTATGATTCTACTGACGTAGCCTATAACCTGAAGATCACCAGCTTCAGCCAGACATTGCTCGATGGTTATGTAGATAATTCAGAGATTCTGCTTTTCCCCAGTGATTTCAACAGCAGTATTACGCAGCTGGTGACCAGTGCCGATAGTGTTAAGCTCCGGGTCTATTATTCACGCCTCCGCTAAGTCAGGACATATTACCGGGCATGGGCATGTCGAGCAGAAAAGGATCGAGCTCCCTGGTGCTTTCCAGAACGTTGATCCGCTCTACCCGGCATAGCTCATAAGAGAAGTAGACTTCCACATAGAAATTGTGGATAGCATATAGATGAACCAGGAACAGGCAGTTTCTACGGCTGCATAAATGTATCCCATCTTTCCACAGAAAAGACGACTGATGGGTAAGGGATAGTTTTCTGAAGTTTACGGGATTCATATTCAGGACGAAAAATATATTGGCAGTATACCTGCGGCGATCCTTGAGGGCTTTCCAGTAAACTGGCAATCAAAAAATGCTTTTGCAGGCGTTGATGGTCAATATAATGAAGTTTACTCAAAAATTTAAGTAATTAACTTAATTAAAATAAGCAGTCCTCATTAGTCCCAGCCAGCAAATAGCTCCTGAAAAAAGAGGATAGCTTAGGGCAGTACTTTCACCACTCATGCAGCAACAGGCAATCAGTAGACTATATGGCAAAAAATTACGCATCAGGGTATGCGGTCTATGCTATTCCGGGGATAAACTACTGCTGGTAAGGCATAAGGCACTAAGCCGAAAAGGCGTTTTTTATGCCCCCCCCGGCGGAGGCATGCAGTATGGAGAGGATGCTGAAGCCTGCCTCCAGCGGGAATTTCTGGAAGAAACTGGCCTGGTCATTCAGGTAAAAAAATTTCTTTTTACGCATGAATATCTATCGCCACCGCTGCATGCTATTGAACTGTTTTTTTCTGTAGAAGTAGTGGGTGGCAAGCTTCAGAAGGGCCTGGACCCGGAAATGGCGGCAGATGAACAGATTATTGAAGCAGTACAGTATTTGTCTCCGGCAGAAATTAAAACCGAAAAGGGAGAGCAGATGCATCAAATGCTTAGTCGCATAAAACACCCAAAAGATTTACTGAATTTGCAAGGCTATTTTAAATTTGATGATAAAACATTAAAATAGCAGATTATTGAGCTATGTTTTAGCTGTTAAAATGTCTATAATTGTAAAAAACTTACTACGCAATGAACCTTACTAAAGTCTTGACTTTTGTCTTTTTATTGATTGCTGTCGGTATCGGATATTATCTAGTGAACGGCATCATTTTCACTGTCGAAGAAGAAGAGCGCATAGCCAGAATAGAGCGCAGAGTTATCGAGAAATTACAGTTTATCCGCGATGCTCAAATTGCCTATAAAGACGTAAACGGTCAGTTCACCAGTGACTGGGATAAGCTGATCAGCTTTATAGATACCGGCAAAATCTACATTACTCAGAGAAGAGAAGAAACCGTACTGCTTGAATATGGTGCAGAGGAGACAACTATCTATATTGATACCCTGGGTAGTGTGTCCGTACGGGACTCTATCTACAACAATCCTGTATACCAGAAGTTCTCGTTGAACGAACTAAGGTATGTGCCCGTCACCCGTGCGGAATTTGAGATTTTTGCAGATAAAATCCAACGTAGTGGTGTGGACGTTGATGTATTTGAAGTAAAAGACCCGTCACCTATCAACCCGGTTCGCCGTGGTGAAAACAGTATCAAAGGCCCCCTCAGAGTGGGCTCCCGTACTGAAGTAACTACTGCCGGTAACTGGGAGTAGGTAGGTGAGAGCGGTCTCTGATAAAGCTAAATTAAGCGCGTTTTGGAGCAAGAAGCAGGAAATTACCATCTGGTTAAAAGAATTAAGGATACTGCTTTTAGTATCGATGACCTGACGCATTATAATCTGTCTTTACTGGTAGGACGCCATGATTTCCAGTTTTGTGTCATCGATACCAGAGATAATAAATGCCTTCTACTCGAAGATTACGAGTTAGAAGGCATTTCTTCTACTAGTATCCTGATCAATACGCTATACAAACTCTTTGAGGGTCATCACCTGCTGATGGCCGGATACTGGAAATCAGTGAAGCTGGCCATGAAAAACCAGAAGTTCACTTTACTGCCGGCTAAGCTATTCTCCGCTGAACATCTGAAAGACTACCTCAAGCTAAGTGCAGAAGCCGACCCCGAACTGGATGATTTCTACTATTTTAAACATCAGCAGTCAGAAGCTGTATCGGTATTTGCCGCTGAAAGAAAAATAGTAGAAAAGGTGCGTTCCATCTATCCTACACTGAAGGTACAGGTACTGCACCACGGTAGCGCGCTCATCGAGGGTATACAGAGCCACCGCGATTATACTTACTACAAGGATTTGTATATCCACATAGGTCGCCACAATTTCAGCCTTGTGGCAACAGAAGATAATAAACTACTCTTTTATAATCGCTTTCCTTATAGTAACGCTGCCGATATTGTGAAGTATACAGTGCTGAGCATGCAGGAGCTTAAGATGAACCAACAGGAAACAAAAACGCTTGTCTGGGGTAATATTGCCTCTAATGCAGATCACTTCAAAGAGTTGTACCGCTACATCAGGAACATTTCTTTCGGCGGCAAGCCCTCCTACCTTAAATTTGCCTATATGTTTGACGAAGTGCCTGATCATCAGTATTTTGATCTTTTCAGCATATACGTTTGCGAATAATGAGAGTAGCGCTTTTTCCCGGCTCATTTGACCCTTTTACCAAAGGACATGAGGACATCGTAAGGCGTGGTCTGCATCTTTTTGATCAGATTGTTATCGGAGTAGGCCATAACAGTCGCAAGCAGCGATACTTTGACATAGATAAAACACTTGCCCACATCGAGCAGACATTTGATGGAGATGAAAGCGTAAAAACTGTCGTATACAACGAGCTAACCGCTTCGCTCGCGCGCCGCTACAATGCCAACTACCTGCTGAGAGGTTTGCGAAATACTACAGATTTTGAGTATGAAAACAGCATCGCCCAGGTCAACCGTCACCTGAACCAGCACCTGGAAACGGTTTTCCTGATCACGTCTCCACAGTACGCCCACATCAATTCATCTATCATACGGGAAGTACACCGCTATGGCGGGGATGTCAATGAGTTTTTGCCCTACCAGATTTAGTAGCCGTACTGCTTGTAGTATTCGCGGAATACATAGCGGATAGAAAAATAAGATTCATATAGTACATGCTTCACTTCTGATTCGTTCATCCACTTTACTTCCTCAATCGCTTCTTCTTTCTGGGCTTTCATCTGGCTGTCATCCACGCAGTCCATAGCAAACCAGTAGGTTTTCTTCAGGTACTTCTTCTTGTTGCGGGTATAAGTATGCCAGGTGTGGCAAACTTCGTCCAGAATGCGGGCCTTTACCTGACATTCTTCCTCAACTTCCCGCAAAGCGCCATCTCCGGGAGCTTCGCCCTTCTCAATCTTTCCTTTAGGCAGGTCCCACTTCTTGAGACGGTAAATCATCAGTATTTTCTGTTCTTTTCTCACGATGCCACCGGCTGCTGAGATAACAACATACTGGTTTTTTACAAACTCCTTCACTTTTTCAATATCAGGCACCACAAAGGTAATACTGTCCAGTTTTTTTACCTTTTGCTTATTAAAGTAGTCCAGGCAGTCTTTGATATAAGCTTCATCGGCATTCTTGACCAATACATCATCCTTAAGCCTGATACCACTGAATTTATGGTGTCGAGCATCAAATTTGTATTCGTAGTGGCTTTCATCAATCTGCTTTTGCTGGCTGAAAATTTCTACCGGGGTATCGTTAACGAACAGCTTCATAAATTGCTATTTAGTAAAAAAGTCGTTAGTTAGTACAAAATTTTCTTCCACATCAAACGACTTGTATAATAAACACGTAATAAACCAAGTAACCCAAACTATCCTGAATCATGGTCCTACATTTTGACAAAGTAAAAGAATTTTTATTTGAATTAGGTTTTGATATACAATCTGAAGACACAGAAGAGGGGTTGGTTGTTATTTCCGACGAAGAGCAGGGTATCAGCAACCTGATTATTGATTGTGAAGAAGACATCCTGGTATTTGAGCAGTTCGTTTTCCGACTCAATGACCTTAACAATGCCGAAGTGCTAAAAAAACTACTCCAGATTAACCGCAACATCGTACATGGTGCACTGGTCATGGATGATGAAGGCCGGGTAATCTTCCGGGATACGCTGCAGCTGGAAAATCTGGACCTCAACGAAATTGAAGCGAGCATCAATTCCATCGGATTGCTGATGGCAGAACATGCCGCAGATTTTATCAATTTCTCGAAATAATTTAATCACCATAAACCCAATAGAATGAGCTTATTCAGAAGACTTTTTAAAATAGGAGAGGCAGAAGGACATGCAGTCATTAACCGCATGGAAGATCCTGTAAAAATGAGTGAGCAGGCAATTCGCGACCTCAAGAACGACCTCAACAAGGCCATGGAAAGCCTGGCAGAAGTAAAAGCTATTGCCATCCGCACCCGCCGTGATATGAAAAACTACGAGCAGCAGTCAACCGATTATGAGAAAAAGGCTATGCTGCTGATACAGAGGGCTGAGCAGGGACAGCTCGACGCTGGCGAGGCAGACCGGCTGGCTACTGAGGCCCTGAACAAAAAAGACCATGCCGACCAGGAGATTGGCAGGCTGCAGACGGAGGTAGAAAAATATGATGGGATGACTGCCAACCTGGAGTCCAAAGTAAATGAACTTAGAAGCAGGATCTCTAAGTGGGAAAATGAACTGCGTACGCTGAAAGCCCGCGCCAAAGTGAGTTCTGCTACCAAAAAACTAAACAAGCAAATGGCAGGAATTGATTCTTCCAGTACTGTGGCCATGCTGGAGCGCATGAAGACCAAAGTAGAAGAAGATGAGTCGCTGGCTGAGTCATATGGACAGATAGCTTCTGCGCCCAAATCCGTGGATGATGAAATTAACCAAGTCCTGGGCTCTACCAGTGCCCCGGCGGCCAACGATAGGCTGGCCGCACTGAAAGCCAAGATGGCACAAAGTAAAATTCAGTAATTTTTAAAGCTCCGGTTTACTGCCGGAGCTTTCCTACCATTATTTTATGTGGGCATTAATTTTTTTTCTCATCGTTGTAATCGGAATCGCCGTGTTTTTCTGGAATTCAAACAAAAAAAAGAAAGAGGAGCAGGCTAAAGCCAATGCTCCTAAAGAGCTAAGCCTGGAAAACGTTGGTGCAGGAGGAGTCATCCATCTGCGTAATGTGGGACCAGATATGGAGGAGTATGATGTTACTATTCTCTCCAAAGGTATCTACCGTGAGGGCGAGAGTAGCGAATGGTACGAGCTGGAAGGCGATAATGGCCGTCAGAAAGTGTGGATCAGCATAGAAGAAGATGATGGGCTGGATGTGACCCTCACCCTACGCCGCCTGAAACTGCGCGAAATTCCTATCAACCGGGAAGACCTTGATCGTATGGATGAGACCGCCGAGGGAGAATTTGAGTTCGAAGGAGAGACTTTCTACTTTGAATATTCCAACGAAGCTTCCTACTTTGCCGATGGTAATACTTCCCGTGATAATGAAGAGTTTTTCTACTACTGGGAATTTGAGAATGATAATGAAGATAAATTCATTACCGTAGAAGAGTGGGAAAACGGAAAGTTTGAAATCACCTTATCTACTCCTCTGAAAGCTTCTCAGGTACAGGTTTACAGCCTGGGAGGTAGCTAGATTTGATGCTTACTTCTGATTATCTGCCCGCCCTGGCATAGGCAAAGCCCAATGGCTTGGATACGCTGACTAAATCCGTAAAAGAAGGCTTCCAGGGCATCGCCCAGATGAAAAAAGGAATCAGCACCAGGAAGCCAAACCTATGAAAATAAGCTACATGCGCATAAGCAGAAATCTCCTGACTTAGCTGTTATTTCTTGCGCATCTGCTCCAGCTGATCCCACATCGGCTGCGGTACGGCATCCAGGTGGTTGAACTCACCGGCGCCCATCAGCCACTCTCCTCCGTCAATGGTGATCACTTCCCCATTCACGTAAGCTGCGTAGTCAGAAACCAGGTAAGCAGCAAGGTTGGCTAGTTCCTGATGATCACCTACCCGCTTTAGCGGATTATGCTTGGCAGGATCAAATTTATCGGCCATATCACCCGGCATCAGCCGACTCCATGCGCCCTCTGTCGGAAATGGGCCGGGGGCAATGGCGTTCATGCGGATGTTATACTTACCCCACTCTACGGCCAGCGAGCGGGTAAGCGCCAGCACGCCGGCCTTACCGCAGGCAGAAGGCGCTACATATCCGGAGCCCGTCCAGGCGTAGGTAGTGACAATATTGAGCATATTGCCGGCCTGTTTTTTGTCTATCCAGTTTTTGCCTACCGCAAGCGTAAAATTGTAGGTTCCCTTCAGTACAATGTCTACAACAATGTCGAAAGCCCGGTGCGAAAGGCGTTCTGTAGGGCTGATAAAATTGCCGGCGGCATTATTGAGCAGCACATCTACACGGCCAAATTTTTCTTCCGTCTTCCTGATCACCTCTGTCACTTCTTCGTACTTGCGTACATCACAGGCGATGGGTAGCACCTCACCGCCGGTAGCATCGCTCAGTTCCTTTGCTGCGGCATCCAGCACCTCCTGTTTACGGCTGGCAATGACCAGGTTAGCACCCAGTTCCAGGAAATATTTTCCCATGGACTTGCCTAAGCCGGTACCACCACCGGTCACAATAATCGTTTTGCCCTTTAGGGCATTTTCTTTGAGCATTCCTTCTGTCTTCATCTTAGGGTTGGTTTGTAAGGAAAGAAATTTAAGAAAATTTTACGGAGAATGAATTTTTAGTAGCATACTCTCCATGGTAAGTCCGGGTCCAAAGGCAAAACTTAGTATATGTTTATCCTGGTCAGCAGGAGTCAGCGCTTGACAAATTGCCTGTAGTACAAACAATACGGTAGCTGAAGACATATTGCCATAATTCCTGAGAATCTCGTAGGCGAAACGGTTGTCTTCTTTGGTCAGGTCAAGTTCCTCTTCTATCACTGCCAGTATTCTTTTACCCCCGGGATGTATGGCGTAATAGTCCAGTGAAATTTGAGGTGAACTTCCGGATTTTCGCTGCATCTTATGCAACAGTTGCTGTGTAAGGCGGCTGATACCCTGGCTGATCACATCGGGGACATACGCGGACAGCTTCATTTCAAAGCCCATATCCCCTATCTGCCAGGCCATTTCCTGGCTCCCTTCAGGCGCGAGGTCACAGTGAAACTGCTCCAGACTCAGTTGTGCCATACCCTTGGCCGCTTTTCCACTTAATAAAACTGCTGCCGAACCATCCGCAAAAAGTGCGTTGGAAAGAAGGTTATCTTCATTTTTTTCCTTTTGAAAATGGATCGTACAGAGTTCCGTACAAACCAGGAGTACTTTGGCATCAGCATCTGAGCGGATAATATGATCGGCCGCTTTAAGACCGTTGAAAGCGGCGTAGCATCCCATAAAATTAATGCAGCTCCTCTGCACCTGGGTAGACATCCCCAGTTTATCAATCAGCTCAATATCAAGTCCTGGCGCATACATACCAGTGCAGCTTACGGTGATCAGGTGGGTGATGTCTTCTTCAGCAATCTCCTTCTGTGCCTTAAGACAATCTCTGACTGCCGACAGGCTAAGTCCCAGTGCCTCCTGACGGTAGAGATTCATACGCTGCTGTACTCCCGGAAAAGGCTCCAAAGAATCATTATCCGGAAAAAAGCTGAAGCTTTCGCTTTGGCCAAAATCAGGCAGTACTGAGTGCCGGTATTGTATACCGGATGCCCGGTACAGCGCAATCAGCCGACGTTTTTCGGCTTCACGCATCTGATGAGCCCGTGCCATAAAGTTCACGATCTCTGCCTGAGCTATTTTATACTGGGGAACTGCGGTCCCGATAGCATTGATATATGAAGACATGCATACTAAACTAAAAATCTGTCACTTGTTCTTTTGACTTTTTTCTTTCCTGATGGTGTTATGATCATAAGGTGCGATAGTGTTATAATGCAATGGTTACATAGTTTTCATTAAATTACCATTGATGCCAAAGCGCTAAAACCATAGTGCATGGGAATATACTATCCTAACACCAAGAACCATAATACTACAAACAATAACACTCTAACTCAGTGGCAAAATCAAAAACGATATATGTCTGCCAGAGCTGCGGCGTCTCTTCTCCTAAATGGCAGGGCAAGTGCGACAGCTGTGGAGAATGGAATACCTACGTTGAAGAGGTAATCAGCAAAACCAGCAAAACAGTGAGCTGGCCGGGCGATAGCAGTAGCAAAGGGAGCAGCTCCCGCCCCCGCCTGCTACATGAGATAGATTATAAAAAGGAAAGCCGTACCAATACCCATGACGGAGAGCTGAACCGGGTACTGGGTGGCGGCATCATGCCTGGCTCACTGGTACTGATCGGAGGAGAACCGGGTATAGGCAAATCAACGCTCATGCTGCAAATTGCACTGCAACTACAAAACCAGAAAGTGCTCTATATCTCCGGTGAAGAAAGCGATCAGCAGATCAGGATGCGGGCCGAGCGTACGCTGACAAATCCCCAGATCAACGGAAGTACCGAGCAGTGCTATATCCTGGGAGAAACCTCTACCGCGCAGATATTTAAACAGGCAGAAATACTCAGACCTGACCTGATCATCGTAGACTCTATCCAGACACTCCAATCAGAATATGTAGAATCGGCGGCAGGTAGCGTCTCTCAGGTGCGGGAATGTACGGCAGAGCTGATGCGTTTTGCCAAAGAGAGTAACATCCCGGTTTTTTTGATCGGACATATCAACAAAGAAGGGAGCATTGCCGGCCCTAAAGTGCTGGAACATATGGTGGACACTGTGCTGCAGTTTGAGGGTGACCGGCATATGGCCTACCGTATCCTGCGCACCATCAAGAACCGCTTCGGTTCTACCTCAGAACTGGGTATTTACGAAATGACTGATACCGGTCTCCGGCAGGTGACTAACCCTTCCGAAATCCTGATCACCCAGCGGGAGGGTGAACTCAGCGGCATCACAGTGGGCGCCACGCTGGAAGGTAACCGCCCCTTGTTGATTGAAATACAGTCACTGGTAAGTACCGCAACGTATGGCACGCCTCAGCGCAGTTCTACAGGTTTTGATGCCAAACGCCTCAATATGTTGCTGGCAGTGCTGGAGAAGCGTGCCGGTTACCGCCTGGGGGTACAGGATGTGTTCCTCAATATCGCGGGAGGCCTCAGAGTAGAAGATCCGGCCATTGACCTGGCCGTTTGTGCTTCTATTGTGTCTTCTTTTCTGGATGTACCGATTTCCAGCCGCATCTGTTTTGCCGCCGAAGTGGGCCTGGGTGGCGAAATCCGGGCAGTCAACCGAATAGAGAACCGAATAAGCGAGGCCGAGAAGCTGGGTTTTGAGGAAATTCATGTTTCAAAATTTAGCCTGAAAGGAGTTGACCGGAAAAAATTCAACATCCAGATTCACGCATTTAGTAAGCTTGAAGACATGATTGACCAGCTGATGAAGTAAGGTGCCTTATGGGTCATTTCAGCACAAAATAAAATTTTGTCGGTATGCATCTTTAGCCCCAAAATTGTGTTCCGCTTTACAATTGGATCAAGCACTTAACTTTGGAAACATTTATCATTAACAATTTAGGGATCAGCCCGCAGCTTTTCTCCTACGTAGTACTGCCGCTGCTGATTTTCATGGCCCGCGTGACCGATGTATCACTCTCTACCATGCGCGTCATGTTTATTATGAACGGCGCCCGCCGCTGGGCACCGCTGCTAGGTTTTTTTGAAGCCCTTATCTGGCTTTTGGCCATCGGCCAGATCATTCAGAATATCAGCAATGCATATTCTTACCTGGCATATGCCGGAGGCTATGCTACCGGTACCTATATCGGGATGCGTATAGAAGCCAAGATCGCTATTGGTCGAATGGTGGTCCGGGTGATTTCAAAACAGGATGTTTCTCCCCTGATTGACTGGTTAGTCGGACAGGGATATCGATATAATACGGTAGAGGCAATAGACCATGAAGGCAATGCCAATATTCTGTTTAGCGTAGTTCCCAGAAGCAAACTGGAAGCTTTTCTGGAAGCAGTACGCTACTTCCAGCCGGATGCCTACTATACCGTAGAAAGTGTGAAGCGGGTAAGCGACGATGACTCAGCACCGGAAAGGCAGCGCAGCGGCATTGGCCGGTATATGCCCCTGGTAAGAAAGTAAGCTTTTTCTTAAAAATATAATGCAAAGGTCGGCTCAGCACCGACCTTTTTTTTATTCTTTATAAGCTGTCAGCAGTGAGTAAGAATTCAGGTTTCCCTTTTTATCATACGATTCTGATTTTACCACGCCCACTCCCTCGGAGACCCATTCCGCACTGCTAAATGTACTTTTGTTGGCAAAACCCATTATCTTCATATTTATGTCGGTATCGTAGGTAATTTTGTAGCATTCAAAAGTGCCGGCAGGAGTGGTCAGGCTTTCTTTGGCTGTCACCTTACGGTTGATCACATCAAGGTCCATGGTACTCATAGCCATATTGCCCTCTCCCATTTTGATTTTCATTGTCGTATGCCCATCGGGTAGGGTTTGTCCTACTTCCAGGGAGGAAGGAAGTTCCAGGAAGCTACCTTCCGCTTCTACCTCCATCTGGTCATAAGCAGCCAGTTGCTCCATGGAGGCTGTGAGGCGCTGCATGTCTATTTTGAGCTTATCGCCCTCACAGATCACTACATAGTCACCCTCCGTCACCATTTTGTCCTTATCATCGTAAATCTTACTGCTGAAGGTCGCCTCATAAGCTCCAGCTTTTTCCTGCACCTGGCTGATCAGGTTGACGATCCGGCCCTGGGGTTTGTCTTTTTTGTTATAGGTGGTCATTTCAAATTCACTGCCCTCTTGGAGGCGGTAGAAGGAATTGCTGCACTGGGCCGAAGCGCTTCCGGCGATAAGCAGCAGGGAAAGGATAGGAAGTAGTAGTTTTTTCATCTTTTTTAGCTTAATGACGCATCAGGATTATTTAGTAAACATCAGTCTATAAAAATATGATATTTTTTCTTCTGATAGCGTTCATTAAACCCTTTAATTCCCTGCAGCCCTCCGCTGTGCATGGCTAGTATACGGCTGCCAGGCGGGAAGAACTTCTTTGCCAGCAGGTCAAATATTCCGTACATCATCTTACCGGTATAAATGGGATCCAGCAGAACCTGATGCTGCTTTCGGAAGTCATTGATAAACTCCACCAGTTCGGCATTCGCTTTGGCATATCCTCCAAAGTGATAATCTTCCACAATCCGGTAATTCTGGTAGATATTTCCACTGTGGGCCTGCGTCAGCTGGTTAATTTCTTCGTACAGGAACCCTCCACCTTTCAGGGCCGAAAAGCCCAGTACTACTGCTTGTTCCCGGTTTTTTTCCAGTATGCCGGCCAGCGTTCCCCCGGTACCTACACAGCAGGCGATATATTGATATGTATGCTGCTGAGGTAATATTTCCATGCAGCCCTGCACGGCCAGCACATTGGACCCACCTTCGGGCAGCAGGTAGCAGCGCCCATACCTTTGCCAAAGTGCCTCCTGAAATGCAGGGCCGGATTTTTCACGATAGGCCTCCCGGCCTACGTATTCCAGTTGCATCCCCTGCTCTGCTGCAAAAGCCAGCGTCGGATTAAGGGGTGCTGTTTTTTCTCCCCGGATGATGCCAATTGTCTTAAAACCATATTCCTTACCTGCGGCGGCGGTAGCGAAGATATGGTTGGAAA
>CAZFFW010000034.1:0-39529 GCA_964518125.1 uncultured Porifericola sp. | reverse complement strand
CAGGCACACAGAGGCAAAAGACATGGTCAGCACAAAGGCCATCACAAAGAACACCGTAGTAGATCTTAAGAAAGTATCCTCCCTATACATAAAAACACCCGGCCATATATTGGCCGGGTGTTTTTTTATGTTTGCTGTTCAGTTTTTAATTTCTGCCAAACTCGCGGAAAGCAAAGCGGCTTTCAGGACTTTCCTCCCGGTAAGCGACTGCCTTTTCTATATCCGGATGGTCGCCCAGATAGCTGTCTACCAGCTCTTCCAGCATGTCGCCACCGTCAGCTTTCATCTTACTTTTATCCACATAAAGCTTTTCCTGCAACTTTTCCTGGTCAAAGAACTCTATGCTGTTGAATGGATAATCCTGGTGATCAATGGGTTGGTTGGATAACACGTTCTGATATTTCATAATTAATAAGTTTAAAAAATTAAATATTATTCTATTTAAATAACTGTAAAAACTGTTCACATGTTCAGCATCAACCGGCATTCTATTGCATGCTGTACTCAGCTGACTCATAAGTGACTCCCGGCCAGTCATCTGACCGGAAAGGCAGCGCCGGTAAGCCAGCCTCATTATACAAGTTGATATCATGCGGATTGTCGGCCCAACCATAGCGGACCGCTACCGGGTTGATCATACTGTCGTGGTACACCACCACTGTATTTTCATTGAGGATATAAGCCTTGGCTCTTTCAAATTTTCTGTCTGCCCTTGCCAGGCTGAATCCTTTCAGGTAACCGTACAGATCATCAGCTTTAAGGGGGGAGCCCTGGGTGTCGAAGGTGACCATGATCTGGTTGCCTACTACCTCCATGCTGTCATATACCGGGCCGCTGTGGACAAGCTGCTCCTGGTACACTAGCTTACGGGCAGCCAGCGCCAGTCGTCTGCCCACTTCTTTTTTGTTGGCCGGATGTACATTATCTGCTTCTCCCAGGTCAATGGCAGTAGCCATCGCCGTATTGGGCAGCGAGAGGGTCATTGCCTGCGCTTCACGCAGTTCTGCCCATTTGCTGGGTCCTGGTTGGTCAGCAGCTTGCATATAATTTGCCAATTGAACGTAGAGAAAAGGAAGCTTCTGCTGCCAGCGCATGCGCCAGTCCCGTATCATCATCGGGAAGAGATTCCGGTACTCATAGGCACGTCCGGCATTACTCTCTCCCTGGTACCAGATCACGCCCTTTAGCGCAAAGGGTATCAGTGGTGCGATCATGGCATTATACAGTACCATGGGCGTGGCCCCGCTAAACATGAGCCCAGGCCTGGTATCCATTTGCTGGTGGCTGATGCCGGTACGGTAATGCCACTCTCCGCTCAGGGGGATTCGTTGCTGCCGGTCGGTGATATAAAAATCTTCTTCATGGCCCCAGATGCCACCCTGGTAGCCGGAGTCAAATACTCGCACGGTGATGCTGTTTTCGTCTTCACCAAGGGCCGATCTGGGTATCTGATAGACCCGGTGCTGCGGCCCGCTTGCTCCCCCGATCTCTTTGCCGTTTACCCACACTTGATCCTGGTCGTCTATACGAGGCAGGTGCAGGTAGAGATCCTGGTTTTGCATGGAGGAGGGGACAAAAAACTGCCGGCGAAACCAGACAGCACCATCATGGCCAGGTAGCCCGGCAAACTCCCAGATGGCAGGTAATGTCATGGTGGGCCAACGCTGGTGATCATATTTTTCAAAGTACCAGCCCTGGGCATAACCCGAATCAGCTTTCTCTGACTGCGCTATCCAGCGGTCCATGTCTTTTTCGTATCTTTCAGCGATGTCTGCCGCCGATTTACGTTCTTTCAGCAGTTCTGCAACAGTGGCTCGGTAAGGAGGCAGGCTGTCCAGGACTTCCCGGCTCATCCAGGCTTCTATGGCTGTACCGCCCCAGTAGGAGCCGATCAGGCCGATGGGTACCTGTATCTGCTGCTGGAGCTCACGGGCGAAATAGTAGGCTACCGCCGAAAAATCAAGCACGCTGCTACTATCAGCAGTATGCCAGCTGGCAGGAGGTACATTATCCTGGGGTGTGAATGCCCGGCTTTTTTGCACCATAAAAAGCCTGATTTCCGGGTACTGAGCAGTTTCTCCTGCAGTCTGCAGGGCTTCCGGCAGCTTGTACAACTCCCACTCCATATTGGACTGACCACCGGCCAGGTACACATCGCCAAACAGGATGTTGTTCAGGCTAATGTTGTTTTTGCCGCTGAGCGCGATGCTGTGGGGGCCACCTGCCGGAGTAGGAGGAAGCATGATTTTCCACCTGCCGTCTCTATCGGCCTGGCTGGTGTAGGTTTTGCCCTGGAAAACCAGTCGGATATTTTCGCCCCTGTCAGCTTTTCCCCAGACCGGAACTTCCTGGTCTCGCTGAAGTACCATTCCGTCCGAGAAAAAATGAGGTAACTGTATGTCTGCGTGAACCGCCAGGGGCAAAACACAGAGAAAGGTCGCCAGCAGGCTTGAAAGAAGTCTCATAGAGTCAGGTGAAAGTTTTAGTGTTTCTGTCTGATCTTTTTCCTGCGGAAAAGAAACCAGCCACCAAATATACAGGCTCCCATTACAAGAGAAAAATATAGCCAGGCTTTTGGAGTGGAATCCTGGTCCTGCTGGCTGCTGATCAGGATGAAGCCACTCCAGTAGTAGGGTGCGGCAGTATTGGCATCGGCCCGCCTCAGGTACTCCAGTTTGGCCTGCCTGAGGGCTTCGCTTTTGCTATGTCCATCTTTCAGCGACTGATAGAAATACTGCATCAGCTCCGATGTGGAGCGATCGGATACAGCCCAGAGGCTCATCAGCACATTGGTAACCCCTGCATACATGAAGCCCCGGGCGAGGCTGATGATTCCTTCTCCTGCTCTGATTTGGCCCATGCCGGTATTGCAGGCGCTCAGTGTGACCATTTCGGAGGCCAGACGCATATTGTACAGTTCATAGGTATGTAGCAGACCATCTTCATCACCACTATCTTCCCGGCTGAATACCAGTCTAGAATAAAGGGGGTTCTGGTCGTCTATCAGGGTGTGGGAAGCCAGGTGGATGATCCTTCCCTCGCCGGCAGTCTTTTTGAAATTACTTTCTGTAGCCTGAGATTCGGTTAGTGAGTTGCCTTGTAGCAGGCTTGCTATGGACCTTACCTCTTCCTGGGCATAAGGCAGTTCCTGCAGTTGATCAACCAGCTGTCGGTCACGTGAGGAGCGGGTTGCCAGCAGGGGGTTGCCTTGTTTGCTGAAGGCAGGAGCATAACCCATAAAAGGATACTTAAAATCTGTTTGCTGCTGCCCGCTTACCTGCGAAAGTAAACTGGCCGAATACTGGTAGGCAAGGTTGTGGTCCAAAATGAGGTAGTCCAGCTGGTGGTAGAGCGGCGCTGTGGGAGGCGATGAACTGAGTAGTGCCTCAAAAGGGATGTAACCTAAGCTGCCATCCGGGACAATGAGCAGGGCATCCACAGCTGTATTGCTATGCTCCAATGCACCGGCGATCAGCTGCTTATACAGCTGATGGGCGGGTGTGGCATAATCCGTATAATTTTTGTTGCGCAGGCCCTGTATCATCTGCTCCGCCATTGGCCGGAAGCGGGATGTTTCCTCTACGGCAAACAGACTGGCTTCATTACGGCTTACTGCCATGCCGTATACCATATTTTCACCTTCAAAGTACTCTAGCAGCATCTGGCCTGGCTGCAGTAACTGCCGCTGAACCTGCTGCAGGCTGGCAAATTGCTGGGTCGGCTCTCCCATACCATTGGGTGTATGGCGGATGGGCATCAGTTCGTAGATACCTTCCAACTGACGGTGGAGGCGGAAGATATCGCTTTGCACTTCGGCCAGGCGTAAAGAGTCGCTGTTTTCGCGGGTATGCTCCTCAAAACGAAGCTTTTCATAGTAGGCAAGCTGTGATTTAATTGCCTGCTCCTGTTCCAGCAGGCTATCCGCCACATTGGCCTGCGCTTTCCAGCGCGACTCGGCAATATTCTGTAAGAGCAGGCGGGCTTTGTTTCGCTCCATTACCGAAAAAGCATCTTTCAGATAGCTCAGTTCTGCCTGGGTTTCCTGCAGGGCCAGCGCTGTCTGCAGACACTGCTCGTAAATTTTCAGAGAGTTTCTGGCCAGAAAAGAGATCGACTCTTTGTTGTTCAGTCGGGCATATACTCCTTCCAGCAGTTCGGCAGAAGCCATGTTGGTGGCATGGGCAAGCTGCAGGTCTTCCTGCTGCCCGGACAGGAGGTAGCGTCGGTAAAGGGCAATACCTTTTTGCTGCAATATGTGGCTCAGGCTGCGCCGCTCCAGGATAATATCCTTTTCGGTAGGCAGTGCTGCTACATTCGCCGTATCGTAATTTTCTACGATGGCGGCGATAGCTCTTTGATACTGCTGAATGGCCCTGGGGTAATCCTCCAGTTCCAGGTATATCCCTCCCAGGTCGCGGTAGGTATCGGATAGCTCCACGCTGTACTGACCAAAGTTATCATGCTGTATTTTCAGTGCCTGCTGTTGGTAGTAAATAGCCGAATCAAAATTTTTCAGGCGCTGGTGGAGGTTGGCTAGCTCATTATAGCTTTTGGAAACCGTAGTATGGTTAGGGCCGGTGATGGCTATTTTCATACGGACTGCCTGATGCAGGTAATCAAAAGACTTATCATATTCACCGAGATCAAAGTATGCCCGACCTACATTGTGGTAATTGGTAGCCGTATTAGAGCTTTTGCTGCCGTTTAGCGAGATGGCCATCATCATGTATTCCAGTTCTTTTTCAAACGCACCTTCTCTGCCGTACACCAGGCCGATGTTGTTGTATGTGCTGGCCAGGTCATGGAAATTGTCCGGCTGATTCTTTTTGAGTAACTCTGCACATTTGAAGTAATACTCCAGTGCCAGCTCATGTTCATACAGTCGGCTGTAGGATAGCCCTACGTATAAGAGCGCTTCTCCTACCTGTGGATGCTCCTCACCATAAAGTGTACGGCTGATTTTCAGAAACTTCTGCTGATAGCGCAGGGACTGCCAGTAATCGCCGATGACAAAATACAGACGACCCAGCAGGTGGAAGGTTTCTGCCAGTATGGGGTGAGTTTCAGGATACGTTTGGGAGCGTACTTCGGTGGATTTTTTCACATTTTCCAGGGCATCCACAAAGCTAGCCAGGCGGGCGTAGCTCAGGCCGATCTGGTAATAGGCTTCTCCCCGCACTGTATCGCTGGCCTGCCCTGCCAGGGAATCCAGCAGGTAGGTATAGGCCTGAATGGCTTCTTCACTTCGGCGCTGCCTGAAGTAAATATCCGCTTCCTGTTTTTTGGCCAGCAGGCTTTTTTGCCAGTCTTTCTGCCCGGCAAAAGCCCGTGCAGCCTGGTTCAGGTAAACAGCAGCGCTGTCTGTCTGTTCACGCGCCAGCAGCCTCTGCGCCTGCTCTAGGAAGGCGTCGGGGCGCAGTGTATCAGCAGGGATCTGTGCACTGCTGATGTATGAGAGGAAAATTAAAATAATGAAAAACAGACTTTTCACTGAAGGCTAGGTTTAGGTAATCGTACATTTTGAGCAGCAAGGAAATTACAGTATTTTCAGTAATTAATCAAAGTTTTTACTTCCCGGAGCGTCTTGCAAAGCCTGTGCATTCAGGCAATATCGGTTTGTCAGCCCTTTCCCCTCTTTCAGGACTTTTTTACAGTACGTATTGGATATAATTACCTGACAGAAAAAGCATGGTAGAATCCATTGGCTTCTGGCCTTCAGATATTGCCAGATCAATAGGCCAGTCTCCAGGCTGGATGCTAGCTTTTTCCGATGGGTAAGCCGTCTGAGGCTAAAAGGCAGATATGAAGGATTAGATGCAGGAAAAGGATAGCTGCAAAGCCGTTTTACTTTAAAACGCTGTCAACTGGCGACAATGATCAATGCTTTATGGGAAACCCCAATGTTACACAATTGTGGAAAATAAGTTGAACGAAATAAGATTTATAGAAGTGAAAGTGTATTTACTTAAGGGTAAATGTATAATTTTCCATACCTACTTTTTCAATTGTTTATTGCTGAAATTACAGCTAAATGTTTCTTTTTTTTCTATTTATCTAATACAATAGTATCGCTGATTAAAACTTTCAAAATCCAGGCCTGTTGGCTTATCATGTTTTTAAAAATGCCGCCTTTGTTAAATTTTTAGGAAAATATTCTCAATAATATCCTTATATTGAAGGCTGATTTTGAACAATTAGTAACTAATACAACAATATAAGGGTGTTCCCAAACCGTTTTTTTGACTATACCTCGGCTTGAAATGTCTGTTTATCTATCGTTTAAGTCTTTTTAGTTAATAGTTACACATAGTTTTTTTAATTAAACCAAATCACATGAGTATCTCTACAATCCCAAAACGGGGAGTGTTGTGCTTTTTGCTCACACTCTTTTCCTTCAGTTTTGTTTTTGCGCAGGAAAGGACGGTGTCCGGAACGGTGACCGGTGCAGAGGAAGGGCCTTTGCCGGGTGTAAACGTACTGGTAAAGGGCACCACTACCGGTACAGTCTCAAACCTTAACGGAGAGTACCGTATTAATGTACCAAATTCGGAAAGCGTACTTGTTTTCTCTTCTATTGGATATACCAACGAAGAGATAACTGTGGGTAGCCAATCTACCATTAATATTGAATTACTACCTGATATCCAGTCGCTGAGCGAGGTCGTCGTTGTAGGTTATGGTACGCAGGAACGGCGCGACCTGACTGGGGCAGTGTCCTCAGTGAGTGGAGAAGAAATCAAGAATATGGCTATCAATTCGGTAGAGCAGGGATTACAGGGACGTGTAGCCGGTGTCAATGTGACCCAGCAGTCGGGAGCACCCGGCGCTGCAATGCAGGTGCAGATTCGTGGTATCGGCTCCATCGGTAATAGCGACCCGCTTTTCGTAATAGACGGTGTTCCGGTGATTAATGACAATGGTGCTACCGGTGGCAATAATACCAATGCCCTGGCTAACATTAATCCGGCTAACATTGAGTCTATGGAAATTTTGAAAGATGCTTCCGCTGCTGCTATCTACGGAGCCCGTGCTGCCAATGGTGTAGTGCTGATTACTACCAAACGGGGTAGTGCAGGAGAGACTAAAATTAACCTGGATATTCAATCAGGCATCCAACAACCCTGGAGAAAACTTGAACTTACTGATATAGATGGCTACAAGGAGCTTTCTGATGAATTGAGCGAAAACGCTAACCTGCCAAGGGTGGCTGCCCTGCAGATACCGGAAGAACTGGTCAACGAAACTGACTGGCAGGAAGAGATTTTTCGTACTGCTCCTATTAATACAATAAATTTTGGTGTTTCCGGTGGTTCTGAATCAGCGCGCTTCAACGTATCGGCTAACTACCAGAACCAGGAAGGTATTCTGATAGAGTCTAGTTTTGAGCGTATAGGCTTTCGGGTAAATACTGACTTTGAAAAAGGCCGGTTTCGCTTTGGCGAGTCCCTTACCGTGAGTCGTACCAAGTTTCAAAACTACCGCGGAGGTATTACCAATGCCTTGTTTATGCCGCCCAACCGCCCGGTGCTTAACCCTGATAACCTGGGAGGCTATGCCGGTAACCGAATTATAGATGAGCAGGATGCCAACAACCCGGTAGGTCAGGCCAACCTGTTTGATGATTTCACGACTCGCTATCGTGCACTAGGTAATGTGTATGCCGAGTTTGATATACTGGAAAACCTCACTTATCGTCTGAATGCCGGGGTAGACTTTATCTATGGTAACCGCTATGAATATATTGCCCCTTATGAGTTTGGCGACAGAAGAACCCAGCCTTTTGCGACTCTTAGCGAAAACAACGCTTATACTTTATCTCCACTACTGGAAAATACGCTAAATTATAATAACACCTTTGGTAAGCATACCGTGGGTGCCCTGGTAGGTTATACCCGTCAGTCTTTTGAGCGCCGCTCGGCAGTAGCCGAAGGTAGAAACACTGCCAACAGCGTAGTGCGTGTACTGGATGGTGTCAACGATGTCCCCCGGGTAAACGGAAATCAGCAGGAATTTGCCCTGGTCTCTTACCTGGGACGTCTAACTTATGACTACGACAGCCGCTACCTGCTGACGGCCAATATTCGCCGTGATGGTTCTTCTCGTTTTGCGCCCGGTAACAAGTTTGCCTGGTTCCCTTCTGCATCCGTAGGATGGCGTGTCTCTGAAGAAGGGTTTATGGACAATGTAGGTCTGATCAGCGACCTGAAGCTGAGAGGTAGCTGGGGACAGACTGGTTTCCAGGAGATTGGTAACTATACCTTCCAGACGGTATTGAGAAATACACTCAATTATGTATTCGGCGGCCAGCAGCGTACCGGTGTTGCCCAGCGCGACCTGGCCTCTCCTAATGTACAATGGGAAACTTCTACGCAGACTGACATAGGCCTTGACCTGGGTTTGTTTGATAATCGCCTGTTGATCAATGCTGATTATTATATCAAAGAAACTGAAGACATACTTGTGCCAGTACCGCCCTCATTGTCAACTGGTATTGGTGGTGCGCCTACTATCAATGCGGGTTCGGTACGTAACGAAGGTTTTGAGTTCGCGGCTACTTACCGTAAGTCTACCGGTGATTTCCAGTATAGTGTGACCGGTAACTTCGCCACACTAAACAATGAAGTACTATCCCTGGGAGGTGGACAGCCTATCATTAGTGGAGAAGTGAATGTAACCCGGGTGACTCGTATCATTGAAGGATTCCCTATCGGACACTTCTTTGGCTACGTGACCGATGGTATTTTCCAGACACAGGAGGAAGTAGAAGCCCATGCCGAGCAGCCCAATGCCCGCCCGGGAGACATTCGTTTCCGTGACCTCAATAACGATGGTGTTATCAATGTACAGGACAAAGACTACATCGGTGATCCTATTCCTGACTTAACCTACGGTCTGACGTTGAACGCCAGCTATAAAGGTTTTGACTTCAACGCCTTCTTCCAGGGTGTAGAGGGTGTAGACCTGTACTATGGCTACCGCTACTTCCCGGAAGGTATGCTCAGAACTTTCAACTTTGAGAAGCGTACCCTCAACCGCTGGACAGGTCCGGGAACTTCTACTACTATTCCTCGTGCCGTAGGCGCTGACCCTGCGGATAATGCCCGTGAATCAAATCGTTTCCTGGGTGATGGATCTTTCCTAAGGGCCAGAAATATTACACTGGGTTATTCTGTGCCTACTACTGCACTGGACAATTTTGGTGATGGCTTCATCAGCAGTGTGAGGGTATACGCTACTGCACAAAACCTCTTTACCATCACCGATTATGAAGGCTATGATCCTGAAGTGGGTGCTCAGAGCAATAATCCTGAAACATACAGCCGGGGAAGAGGTATTGACGGAGGTAATTATCCTCAAGCCCGTTCTTTCCTGTTTGGTGTACAGGTTCAATTTTAATTAACTACACTGATTAAAATTAAATTAACCATGAAAAATATAAGATTTTATATTAAGTCCTTTCTAATAACGATACTGACGAGTCTCGTTTTTGTCACGGCTTGTCAGAATGAGGATGAACTGCTGGATAAGAACAATCCTAATGCTGTGACCCCGGCAACTTTTTACCAAAGTGCTGAAGATGCGATACTGGCAGTTACATCTGTTTACGCCGGATGGCAGCAGATAGACCTCGCCCAACGTTTCTACTTTTTTGGTAACGATATGCCTTCTGACGAAAGTATCGGTACCAATAACCTGCAGGCCACGCTTCGCCAGATGCTGGAGTATACCTGGAATGCCAACAATGAGGTAATTACCGGATTGTGGAGAGGGTACTATACCGGTATCGGAAGGGCTAACCGTGTTATTGCTGAGTTACCTGACATTGAAATGGATGAAGCGCTGAAGAATAGGCTCCTGGCTGAATCACGCTTCCTGAGGGCTACATTCTACTTTGACCTGGTCAATAAGTGGGGTGGAGTACCCTTGGTGACTTCACCACCGGATGGCCCTATCTTCCAGTCCCGTGCTCCCGAGTCAGAAGTTTATGACCTGATCATAGAGGATTTGCAGTTTGCTAAATCCAATCTGCCGACCTTTGATCAGTATCCTGACTCTGAAAAAGGAAGAGCAACCAGTGGTGCGGCTACTGGTTACCTGGGTAAAGTATATCTCTACCAGGAGCGCTGGGCTGATGCCGAAGCGCAGTTTATGGAAATTATCAATGGACAGCATGGCCCGTATGAACTGGTAGACAACTTCCGCTGGAACGGTATCGGTGAGGAGCAGGAACCGGCTGCTGAAAACAGTCCTGAATCTCTCTTTGAAATCCAGTTCCAGGACAACCTGGGAGGACAGTGGGGAACTGATGGTAACGGCGGTGGTGAAGCTACCTTCCGTGGGGTGGAGTATGCTTTTGCCAGCTTTAACAATGTACGTCCCAAGCCTGCTTTTGCCAACCGTTTTGAGCTGGGTGACCCCCGTTACGAGCAGACCTTCTACGACAATGGCGTGATGACCATCTTTGGTCCCTACAGCCGGGACACCTATGGTGACCAGATTGCGTGGAGGAAGTATCATAACTACGACGTTCGCGACGACCGTAACCAAAGCTCAGGGATCAACTTCCGCCTGATGCGCTTTGCCGATGTGCTGCTCATGGCGGCTGAGGCCAAACTGATGAATGGTAAGCCGATCAGCGAGGTGCTGGAACTGGTGAACCGTGTACGCCAGCGGGCGATTGACCAGAAGTCTAACCCAAATATTAACCTCTACATGCCCCGGACGCTGGACAATGAACTGGCGCTGTATCCTACGCCGGAATATCCGGCCAATAACCGCGATCAGGTGATGGAGATTATTATGCACGAAAGAGAAGTGGAACTGGCCGGTGAGCAGCACCGCTACAACGATCTGCGCCGCTGGGGACTGGACGACGACGTAGCTCTGGCAGATGGTAAGCCCTACGTGGTTGGCCGTCACGAGCTGTGGCCCATTCCTCAGGCAGAGATTGAGACCAATCCCGAGATTACGCAGGCGGACCAGAATCCCGGGTATTAATCCATTTTTTCACTTAAGTTATCAATATCAATGATGATAAATAAGATTTTCACTTATACGATGAAGGCCGCAGCCGTGATGCTGCCCCTTCTGTTACTGA
Organism: uncultured Porifericola sp.; assembly: GCA_964518125.1. Taxonomy (GTDB): domain Bacteria; phylum Bacteroidota; class Bacteroidia; order Cytophagales; family Cyclobacteriaceae; genus Catalinimonas. The sequence continues at coordinate 28,431 of CAZFFW010000034.1, read as the reverse complement.
CGAACTGCCAGGAGGACGAAGTAGATGTTCGGGATAAAGGAGGCCTACCGGTGGTTAGTGTGCTGAATAGTTTTGAGAGTGAAGGTAAATTCAGCACCTTTTATGAGATCATGACCGAACTGGGAGTGGTGCCTTTGTACAATGGTAGCGGCCCCAGCTATGAATACACCATTTTTGCGCCTACCAATGCTGCCTTTGAGGCCTTCTTTGAGCGCTATGATACCTACGATGGGATAGGGGACATTCCTGATGCTATACTATTTGACTTACTGGAGTACCATATAGTAGAGGGCAGCATTTCTTCCGGTGATCTGGGAAATGCGAAAACAACCGTACAGGGTACTGATATCACTTTCAGCAACGGGATGATCAATGGCCGGGCCAACATCACCACTGCTGATCGTGCTGCCCGTAATGGTTTTGTACACGAGATAGATGCGGTACTGCTTCCGCCCACCATCGGGCAGCAGACCATACTGGAGATTGCTGCGGCCAATAGCGAGTTCAGTACACTGGCTGCCGCTATCAGCCGCTTCCCGGACCTGGTTGACCTGATAGATGGAGGTGATGGAGCATTTACGGTACTGGCCCCTACCGATGCTGCCTTTGATGCAGCTCTTGCCGCACTACCGGTGTCCACACTGGAAGAAATCCCCGATCCGCTGCTGAGGGTGGTGCTGGAGTACCACCTGCTGGATGGTCTTTTTACCTCTGGGACCATACCCGGCCCCCAGGTGACGCTGGGCGGTGAAACGCTGAACCTTGACCTCGAAGTAGTAAATACGGCCGATGTAGGTGCCACCAATGGACTTGTCCATATTGTGGACCAGGTGCTGCTGCCTCCCAGCTTAAACACGGTGGTAGGACAAATCCTCACCCGCGAGGAGTTCAGCACATTGGCTGCCGCACTGGTAAAAACGGATCTGACTACACCGCTTAGCATGGGTACCTATACCATCTTCGCGCCTAATGATGAAGCCTTTGCCACGCTGCTGGAAGATATGGGAGTAGAAAGCCTGGATGAAGTGTCAGATGCTGCACTAGCCAATATCCTGACATATCACGTATTGGGTGCGGAAGTACTTTCTACTGCAATCAATGCGGGGCTGGCCCAGACGCTGAACGGTGCTTATGTGGATATAGACACAGATATGGGGGTCATGGTCGACATGGCTACTGTAATAGAGCCTGATATTACTGCCGACAATGGGGTGGTCCATGAGATTGATGCAGTACTGATGCCACCTATGAATAATGTCGTAGAACTGGCTGCCAATACGCCCAGTCTATCAATTCTGGCGGCAGCTATTGAGAAAGCCGGCCTGATTGAAGATCTGCAGGGTGGCGGACCCTATACCGTTTTTGCCCCCGACAATGCCGCTTTTGACGCGCTTTTTGACCTGTTGAATGTCAGCGGCCTGGATGAGTTAACGCCCAGTCAGCTACGGCCTATCCTGCTTTACCATGTGGTGGAAGGAAGGGTGATTTCGTCAGAACTGCCCAATGGTTTTGTAAACACCCTGAACGAAGGCACCGCTATTAACATCAATAATGCGGTATTTACCATCAATACTGAAACTGACCAATTGGTTGAGCTGGGTGATGCCACGCTCAATGTACAGGCCAGCAATGGTGTGGTACATATCGTAGATACGGTACTGTTGCCTTAAGCGGCTTGCTACCAAAAACAGAAAGCCATCCGTGTAAGCGGGTGGCTTTTTTTATGCTGCAGACTAATCCTCCGCTGGTCCGTAATGGAGATCAATCCGGAATTTCTCTTCGGTATCGGTCAGGCTGACCGGACTGCTGTACTGGAGCACATCCAGTTTCTGGTAAAAAAGCAGGTCTTCTCCCTGGTCTGCATTAAATTCATACAAAGCCACAACCCACTCTTCTTCCTGCTGTATCAGGATACTGTCGCCGGCAAACCCCCAGCTGATGGGTAGATCGGTCACCTGACGGCTGCGCCGACTCTGGTAGGCAGGAAAAGCGCCCTGGAATGGGCCAAAGCGTAAGAACAAACGAGGACCTTCGGACGTGGAGTAAGGAAGGGCAGAACCCTCAAGGTTGCTGGCGCGCTGTATTTCAATTTGCTGAAGATAAAGAGGGCCGCTTACAACAGGTTCATCCTCTTGCTCACAGGCAGCCAGAAGCAGGCAGGCTGTAGAAATCAGAAAAATGAATGCAGTTTTTTGCATAGAGCTTTAATTTACCTCCGAAGCCAATGACCCATGGGGATGCGTAGCAACTGATCGTTCAAAATGAAGTTGCTTCAGGTCTCTGGTCTCAACAGTATTTTCTCCCTCTTTGATTGTGTAAAACTGATCGGCCTTCAATTGTTCAAACCGTTGTTTTCCTGAATTTAACCAGTTTATTTCTAATTCTTTTACTACAGCGGCATTTCCCAGGCCTACTTCCACCCGAAGAGGAGACGCGCCGAAGCTCCCGCCTGAGCTTACTTCCCGGTAAATCTTTCGCTCCCGGCCATCTTCCTCAATGGTAAGGGTAAGTAGGGTTCCAATGGCGGAGCGATTGGTCTTTTCGCCCGATAGCTCCAGGCTGATCCAGTGATGTTCATTTTCGTAGGGATTCAGGAAAAAGGCATTCTGGTAAATATCTCCCTGGAAAGCCCCACCCATGGACATCAGCAGGTCCTGGTCTCCATCATGGTCCAGGTCGGCAAAGGATACGGCATGTCCCTTTTGCAGGTGTCCTACCCCGGCGGCAGCGGTGACATCCTGGAAGCCCTGACCTCCGGCATTGCGGTACAGTTTGTTGGGCATGATGGAACTGAGGCTGATATTGCCGGTGCCGAGGTAAAAGTCAAGCCAGCCGTCATTGTCAAAATCCCCGTAGTTGGCACCCATAGAATACATGATTCTGTCTAATCCCAGTTCTTCTGATACATTGCTAAAGGTGCCGTCCTGGTTGTTGCGGAAGATAAAACCTTTTTCGGCAGTATGGGGGATGCCCAGGTATTCAGAGGCTACATCCTCGGTGATAGCGCCCTGCCCGCCGCTACGCATATAGGATGCAGCAAAGATGTCCAGCCAACCATCGTTATTGTAGTCAAAAAACCAGGTGGTAAAGGTAGACATGGGAGTATCCAATCCAGCCTCTTGGGTGACGTCTTTAAAGGATAGCTGTCCCTGTTCATCCAAACCTTCGTTGCGGAAGAGGAAATTCTGTCCGCGATTGAAGCTTCCCGTTGAAACGTAAATATCCGGCCAGCCATCATTGTTGTAATCACCGGATGCGACGCCCTTGATAAAATGTGCGGTAGGGCGGAAACCAATTTGATTTACTGCTACACCAGCCTCCTCAGCTACGTTCACAAAAGTGCCGTCCTGCTGGTTCAGGTATAACTCGCTCCGGTGAAAAGACGCAGCCCCTGAGCTTTCATTGCCAATGAAAATATCCAGCCAGCCATCCCGGTTGAAGTCGTTCCAGCTAGCTGTCTGTGTAGGGTGGAGCGAAAGTAGCCCTGCACTATGGGTGACATCACTAAAAGTGCCATCGCCATTGTTTTTCAGGAGAGAATTGGGGTGGTTTCCGTATTCGCCCAGCCAGGCACCCCTGAGAATGAAGACATCCAGCCAGCCGTCATTGTTGTAGTCGGCCTGCAGCATATTAAGTCCACCGTAGAGACCGCTGAGCCTGGCTTCCTGCGTATTTTCGGTAAAAGTACCATCGGCATTGTTGACAAAAAAGCGGAGTTGATCCCGCTGTCCCCATTCTGAAATTAGGATGTCCAGGTAGCCGTCGTTGGTAAAGTCATCCACCACCAGGCCACCGGAAAGGCCGCGAATGTCAAATCCGATTGCTGGTGCGATATCCCGGAAGTTTTTGGCCTCACCTTCTGAACGGAAGCTAGTCTCCGCTATCAGCCACGCTCTGGGCACGCCCTCCGGATGCTGGCCCAGCGTCATGTAGGCAATATTGAGGAGCCAGCGGGCCTGCAGATCGTCCGGGTTTTCCTGTAGTATACGGGTATAATGGGCTATCGCCTTTTGTGAGCCTTCCTCCTTTTGGTGAAAGCCTTCTGGCTGCAGCGGAAAAATACAGGAAGCTGACGTATGGTTGATGATACAGTTCTCCTGTTCGCCCAGGCGGAGGTAGGCAAGGGCCAACTGATGCTCCAGCCCGCTGATTAAGGCCGGGCTTAGGAAACCATAAAGTTTGCCTTCCTCTTTAAATGCCAGCAGGCGGGCATAGATTTCAGCTGCTTCGCGGGAATCTCCATGGTGGAGTAGTTCGGTAGCTTTGTTGTACAGGTGGCCAGGATGATCTGGTTCCTGCTGTAAAAGGCTGTCATAATGGGCGATACGGGCATCGTTGGCAAATATATTCTGGTGTACCGCTGACGCAACCGCGGTTTGTTCCAGCAGCCTGAGCATATACTGATGGCTCTGCTCTTCTGTATCAGGACCACAGGCAACTAAGAGGGCTGCTAACACGAAAATACCGGCGCTTCTCATACTTTTTCAACTCATTTCTGCAGGCTCAAGGCAGCTTCTTCAGGCGTGATGGTCCTGCTTTCCCCTTCATAATTAAAGATCCTCACTTCTTCTACCAAAGCCTTGGGCAGGCAGAAATTACGCCCGGACTGGGAAAGGAAACCTTCTCCGTAATGGAATTCCTCCCGGTACCTTTTACCGTTGGAGAGCGCTATTTCCGCATAAAAATCACCGCTTTGCAGAGGGATGATCATCATGTCGCGCATAGGGCGATTCAGCACAAAGCTTTTGAGGCTATCGGAGTTGGAAGAGAAGAGGTAGACTGCTTTTTGGTCATGGCCCAGCAGCGTGGCTGCTGCTTTGGCATCGGTATCCACCAGAAAGCCACTTTCCTGCATGGCTGCAGGCAGCAAGCCACCCTGCCCGTTCCCCAGCAATACATTGCCAATGCCGGCATCATACCAGCCGCCATGTGCCTCGCTGGCATAAGAGTTGCCTACCGTGAGCAGGTCGGTATGCCCGTCGGCATTGACATCTTCGGCCAGCATGCCGTAAATTGGGGCAAACTGTGCCTGTAACGGCAGCTCCCGGATGCTGAATTTACCATTTCCCAGGTTTTCCACGTAGCTGCTGACCATCGTTTTGCTTTTGAGTACCATTGCCCCCTCCAGGTCCTGTTCGGTGAAAACATCCGAAAAACGGGCATCACCATACATATCATAGCGGGGAAAGCGGCGGCGCATTTGTACAATCTGGTCTATCAGGGCGTCGCGGGGAGGGTCTACAAACTCCTCTCCCATGATATAGCGCGAGATGACCGGGTCTATGGTATTGTTCAGGTCAAAATCTTTGACATAAAGGCTTACGGGCTGTTTTTCCGAAGCCTGGTACTTGGTGTTGAGGCCCAGGTTACCGGCTACGTAATCCAGGTCGCCGTCTTTATCAAAGTCCACGGCCAGCAGGCTGTTCCACCAACCTTCCGTATTGGCAAGGCCTGTTTGTGCGCTTTGGTTGACCAGTTTACCGCCCTCGTTGTGCATAAAGGTAAGGGGCATCCACTCACCACAGAGCAGCAGATCTGCCCGGCCATCGCTGTCGTAGTCTGTCCATAATGCGGCTGTTACCAAACCGATATTTTGCAGTTCAGGGGCCACTTCGGCGGTTACATCCCGGAAGGTGCCTGCTTCATTTTCCAGCAGGTAAGAGCGGGGAGGGAGCGGATAATGGTGCGGACGCAGACGACCTCCTACAAACAAATCAAGGTCACCATCCTGGTCATAGTCAGCTGCCACCACTGCCGAGCCGCTGTGCAGGATAGCAGGTATGGCAGTGGTATCCCGCTGGAAATTCCCCTTGCCATCGTTCCGGTAAAAGCGGTGGCGGTAAGCTTCATGCCCTTCGTAGTATTCATTTCCACCGCTGGCCACATAAAGGTCCAGGTCTCCATCCTGGTCAGCATCAAAGAACAGGGAGCCCATATCTTCGCTGTCAGGAGCATCGGACAGGGCTTTTTCTATAAAATCGCCACCTTGCTGCTGGATCTGGAAAACTCCCGTATGGCCTTTTGCCCCCCCGATGTATACATCATCCAGACCGTCGCCATTGATATCGCCGACTGCCAGGGCAGGGCCGTCCCTGGAGTACATGCGGGGAATGAGCGACTGATACTTGAAATCCACAAAATCATTTTCCCGGTGCAGGTGGTCCAGTTGATGGGTGAGTTTTAGGAGAGGCTCAGGCTTTTTGTTTACCGGCAATTCCCTTTGCCCGGCTTCTTCATACTGTAGTATTAGCCGCTGGTCAGCCGGAATATCCTGCAGCATCTGCGATTTTCCGTCAGGCCATACGATCAGCAGGGAATCCACCATAGCTTCCTGGCCAAGCCCAAAATGGATAGCTTCTTCCAGTGAAGACTTATAGCCACGATAGGTAGTGTGATAATGGTATTGCTGCTCGCCATGATACCAGATAGTGATTTTGCTCCCCTGCCCGGCGGGGTTTTTTTGTGGTCCGGCCAGTTGCAGGCGGAGATAATGATGGCCCAGCTTTTCGGTAGTATTTTCGTAGACGAAGGCCGGATCGTTGATGTTGTTCATGACCAGGTCCAGGTCACCGTCATTGTCAAGGTCGGCGAAGATGGTGCCATTAGAAAAGGAGGGAACCGCTATGCCCCATTCATTTGACTTGTCGGAGAAACGCAGGTCTCCATTATTCTGGTAGACATAGTTATGAATCTTGGCGGATTTGAGCCGGTCAGCCAGTGCCTTTACCTTACTGTCGCGGGTTTCCTGCGAACCAAACTGAGAGGCCGAAGACTGGTACATAATATAGTCCAGGTCAGTGACATCTTTGACATAGCCGTTGGTGATGAGCAGGTCTCGCAGGCCGTCATTATCATAGTCGGCAAAAAGTGCGCTCCAGCTCCAGTCAGTTTTGTAGATACCGGCCAGTTGCCCGATCTCGCTGAAGGAGAGGCTGCCATCCGGGGCGAAGCCATTGTTCAGTTGCAGGGTATTGCGGACATATTGGGGGGTATAGTCAAAGTTCAGGTTTAGCAGGAATTTATCGTAGTTCATTTTGCTGAGCATGGTCTTCTGCCGCTGGTTATCCTCCGGCAGCATGTCCAGCACCACGATATCTACCAGGCCGTCATTATTGTAGTCGGCTACATCGGTACCCATACCGTTGTGAGTCTGGTGCTTCAGGTATTCGGGAGCCATATCCACGAAAGTACCGTCGCCCTGGTTGATCCACATCAGGTCGTTGGTGATGAAGTCGTTGGCAGCATAAATATCAGGCCATCCGTCCATATTGAAGTCATTCACAGTGACTCCCAGTCCGTAGCCTTCCTTCAGGATATTGGCCTCCCGGCTGACATCGGTGAAAAGCGGGTGCTCGCCGGTTCCGGGCCCCTCGTTACGGTAGAGGCGGTCAGTACTGATTCCTTCCCCATTGACCTTCTTGGGTCGGGTATTATTATGGTTAAAACCTTCCATCCCGTTGGTCAGCAGGTACATGTCCAGGTCGCCATCCTGGTCATAATCAAAAAAGGCTGCCTGGGTGGAGTATCCGGCATCATCCAGGCCGTAGGCGGCGGCCATTTCCTTAAAAAGAGGCTGGCCTGCAGCATCATTTCCCTGGTTGATGTACAAAAGGTTGCGGCTGGCTTCCTGGCTGAATTTGTTGGCTACGCTGAGGTAAATATCCAGTCTGCCATCGGTATTGATGTCCACCAGCGAGACCCCGGTGCACCAGCGATTGATGCCAATACCGGCCGTTTCGCTGACATCTTCAAACCTGAAGTCTCCCTGGTTCAGGTAAAGGCGGTTGTTAACCATGTTACCGGCAAAGAACAGGTCCTGCAGGCCGTCATTATTCAGGTCGCCTACGCCGAGTCCGCCGCCATTATAGATATATGCATAATCTATGACATTAAGGGTATCATTTTCATCAATCTGGTTGACGAAATCAATACCACTTTCGTCGGGCGATACAGCCCGGAACAGAGGGGGGGATTGGCTGGTTTCAGAACAGGATGACAAAACAGAAAAAGCCATTCCTACGCCCACAAAGATCCTCCAGAAAAAACGCATACACATCTAAGGTTGGTTGCTTTAAAAATAGGGCAATACTACGAAAGTTAACAAATTTTACGGCAATGTATAAGGATATGCTGATTCCTTTGTCCTGATAGTCAGCGCTTAAGCAGAAAATACTGTATACTTTTAGCCTGGTATCCGGTTTAAGGCAGTCTTCGGAGATAAAGTTTGTATGCTGAAGAATGTGTACTGCTGCATTCCGGATCAGAAAGCTTTCCTGGCTTGTCAGATGAGGAGTTTATCGCCTTTTTTCCAGTACAGTTGTAGGCTATGTAAAGGTGTATTTTGCTGATAAGTTGCTAAAAATAAGTATGTATATACATCATTTTTTAAGACTTTTATTACAAAAATGGCGCAAAAGGGATGTTCTATTGAAAGCAAATCAAAATACTGCTGATAAAAAGCGAATATTTCAAAAAATAAACTTTTTTCATAAAATATTTTTATTTAATGAATCATTCTTTTATGTTTGTCGTATACAATAGTATAAAACGTTGCAAAAACGTTAATCTTGTAGGGTGATGAAACTGGCAGACATGCCCTCCCGTCTCGGGGGTGGAGACAACGGAATAAATCAGTCTCTGACTGACTAACCGCTCCGTGGAGGTTCGACTCCTTCCCCTACAGCATACCACAATCAGCCGGACATTCAGTCCGGCTTTTTTTTTTGCCCTTTTCCATCCGTTGCAATAAGGCTGCAGCCGGATGTGCCGCTCTGTTAATGCATCCCAATTTTAGAATATTTTCCCATCATGGGACATTTTTTCTGCTTTCATTCCTGTTAAGTACCTGACTATGAGCAGAATAAAATAATGGAATGAATTTTTCATATCAGGATAAGTAAATACGAAATGTTTAATAATGTATCAGAATTATTGAATAAAAGCTGTATCCGCCTCTAAATCATTTACCTGTATGCTCCATTCCAGATTATCCGGGAAAAGCCTGAAATATAGCTTCCGTATCATCGTCCTGCTGCTGCTAGCCAATACAGAATGGCTCAGGGCACAGACTAAATTGGAAGATGATCCATTTCTACTCATTGATGGGCTCATAGTGGATGAAACGGTAAGCAAACTGGGAAGAGACTTTTATGAGCTCTTTTACAGCTACTGGAGCGCTCCCCCGGCTGGCGAGCAATATATGATCTTTGTGCGTGAGCAATCACAGCCGGGTATGGGCAGCAGAATTTCGGTATGGCTGAATGATACCGAACTATTTTCCCAGCAGGTACAGCCCCGCTATGAACTACTGGAAGAGTATGCCAGCTATGCAGTGCAGCTTACCGCCAGCTATATCAGCGAATATGCCCGGATGGTACAACAACTGGAAACGGAAGATCAGGAAGGTAGCGGGATTTTTTAGCAGACAGCAATGCAGAACCAAAAATAACGATATGAAGCATTCCTACACACAACCCATGAAAAGAAGGCAGGCCCTGTCAAAGAACTATACAAAGACACCATTATCTACCCATAATGGTAGGTCCGGGGCTATCACCTTCCGCCTCATACTGCTGCTGGGATTAATGGTATCTGCCGGTCAGGTCCAGTCCCAGGACTTTGTCTACCAACCGGTAAATCCTGCTTTCGGTGGTAGCAATTTCAACTACTCCTGGATGCTGAGTGCTGCGCAGGTGCAAAACGGTTTTCAGGAAGCCAGGGAAGACTTTTTGAGTCAGGACCCACTTGCTGATTTTGAAGAAAGTATCAATCGGCAGATTCTCAGCCGTATCAGCAGAGAGATTATTGGAAAACAGTTTGGCGAAGAGGGCTTGCAGGAAGGGCAGTACACTTTTGGGAATTTCCAGGTTGATGTGAGGCCTGGAGATGAAGGTATTCAGGTTAATATACTGGACACTAGCAGTGGTTCCGAGACAATCGTAACTGTTCCATACTTTTAAGCCCCTGCCATGTTTCACTATCGTTGGATACTTTTTGCCGTCTTGTTTTTCACAGTAGGCTGTATGCCTATGCTACACCAGCCGATGCAGCCTCCAGTAGCAAGCTTGGGTGCGGAATCCAGTGTTTACCACCAGTTGACACAGTTGCCAGAACCTCGGGAAAAAATAGTTGCGGCAGTATATAAATTCAGGGATCAGACCGGGCAGTACAAGCCTAGTGAAACCGGGGCCAGTTGGTCGACAGCGGTTACCCAGGGTGCTACCTCCATACTGCAGCGTGCGATGGAGGAGTCAGGCTGGTTTGTGACCATTGAACGTGAAGGACTTTCCAATCTGCTCAATGAGCGCAAAATCATCCGAAGTAGCCGGCAGGCTTTTGAACAGGAAGGCCAGGATGCAGCTAACCTGCCTCCTTTGCTCTTTGCCGGTATTCTACTGGAAGGTGGTATCATTTCGTATGATGCCAATGTCCTTACAGGAGGAGCCGGGGCCAGGTATTTTGGAGCGGGCGGATCAGCTGCTTATCGTCAGGATAGGGTGACTGTCTACCTGAGAGCGACTTCCACCAGCAATGGTCGCATTCTCAAAACTGTTTACACTTCTCGCACAGTACTGTCGCAGAAAGTAGATGCCGGCCTTTTCCGTTTTGTCAGCTTTCAGCGACTACTGGAGGTTGAAACGGGCTTCACCCATAATGAACCGGCAGAACTGGCTGTAAGAGAAGCTATAGAAAAAGCAGTCATCAGTATGATCATTGAGGGGGTACAGGAAGGACTGTGGAGGCTCAAAAATGAAGATGACTGGCACCAACCTGTCATCAGTCAATATCAGCGCGAAGAAGATATAAGCCGTCAGTCTGATTATTTGGGCAGGAGGTTCAGCCAGGTGGAGCGTGGCCGCTTCAGCCTGGGCGTACAGGGAGGAGCCTTTCGCTACGCAGGTGACTTTGCCAATCCGCTAACGGAGCCGGCGGGCGAACTGTTTTTTTCCTGGAACCTTCTGCCCTGGCTTGCTACCGGTCTCAACCTGGGACAAGGTATCCTATCAGCCGAACAGGCATACCGGCAGAGTTTCTCTCACGCCAGTCTGAACACCACATGGAGCCTTTCCCCTTTTACACGCTTCAGCCCCTTTTTCAGACTGGGAGGAGGGATAATCGCTGAAAACTTTCAGCAACGCCAGTACTGGCATCCAATGATGATCAGCGGACTGGGAGGTCGCTTTACCATCAACGAACAACTTAGCCTTCTAGGCGCTATCAGCCACCACTATACTTTTACCGATGCCCTGGACCAGGTGCAACAGGGAAGGTGGAATGACTTCTTCTGGTCAGCGCAAGTGGGAGTCAGTATCAATTTTGGCAGAACCAATTAGTCTATACAATCACTTTACTTAACCTTTAATTTTTACAAATCATGTTAAAACACACAATCCTAACTGTAGCACTCGCTGCTGCAACACTAAGTTTGGGCTACGCACAGGGCCAAAGAAACGGTCAGGAAAAAGACCGGGATAAAGACAAATCAGGAAATGCAGAGACGAATAGTTCGGCAAATGAAGTCTATATCCTGCAACTGAACAAAATGAACCAGGCCGATGTGACCCAGGGAGGTACCGGTAGCATGGCAGAAGACAACTATACTTCTATTGAGCAGGAAGGGTACGAAAACTATACCGCTGTAGAGCAGGGTACTGACGGTGGCTATGCCGACGACAATGCAGCAGTAGTAAACCAGGAAGGAACTGAAAATGCTGCATATGTGAAGCAGGGAGCAAACGCTGGATCTTCTTCCTACGACAACCAGGCGACAGTAGAGCAGGAAGGTAAAGACAATGAGGCTGAAATCAGGCAGGCTGGCTCCTTCCGTACTGCCGCTGAAAACGAAGCGGATATTGAACAGGATGGATACGATAACTTTGCTGGTATTGCGCAGGATGGCTATGCCAATGATGCCTATATTCAACAGGGAACAAACGGTGGTGATGCGGAAAACAACCGGGCCGGAATCCGCCAGGATGGAGAAGGTAATGATGCGCATATTGAGCAGGGAGAAACTGGCGAGGCACAGTACAACAACGCTACCATAGCGCAGGAGGGCGGATACAATAGTGCGGTGGTACATCAGGGGTACGAAGATGAGGCTGAAGCAAAAGGAAACGAAGCCAGTATCGAACAGAAGGGGTACGCTAATAATGCGGAAATTGAACAGGGTGCCGAAGATGATGCAGTAGCCGAATATAACCAGGCCAGTATCACTCAGGATGGTTACCAAAACGTGGCTGATATTGAGCAGGGAGAAGACGAAGATGCTGAGGCTTATGGAAACGAAGCCAGAATAGCACAGGATGGTAATGGCAACAATGCTGCCATAGACCAGGGTATGGATGATGATGCAGTAGCCAGGGATAACTTTGCTGGCATTGCGCAGGATGGCTACGATAACGAGGCTTCCATAGAGCAGGGTGAAGATGATGATGCCAAAGCTTATGATAACGAGGCGACCATTCAACAGGAGGGTGAAGACAATCAAGCTTCTGTTGTACAGGGATACGATGACGGTCAGGCCTATGACAATAAAGCTGTGGTAAGACAGGAGGGCAGGGATAACCTTGCTGATGTGGACCAGGGGGATGACGATGGTCGTGCCGAAAATTCAATAGCTACTCTGGATCAGTTTGGTTACTACAATGAAGTCTTTATTGACCAGGGAAATCAGGACGGCAGGTCAGAAGATGATCAGGTGCGTATCATTCAGTACGGATATGCCAACCGCGCCAGTGTTTCCCAGGGTGATTACGACGGCTACTCCAAAGGCAACGATGTTGACCTATATCAGGAAGGTGAAGCCAACCAGGCCGATATCTTTCAGGGCACCGGATTAGCTTTTGACACCGAAGTAGAAGAAGATAAAGCTATGTACAATGATGTAAAAGTATCACAGCGCGGTATGGCCAATGATGTCATTGTCATTCAGGCAGGCCAGTATGACCTTGCTGAAATACAGCAGCATGGTGTTGGCAATGTAGCGAATGTGGCACAGGGCACCAGTCAGGTTTTCAGAAACGATATCCGCTAATCAGCAGGTAATGTTGCAAGCTTCAGTAATCAGCGGAATCCTTAGATTCCGCTGATTCAGCATCCATAAGACTTTGATCAATGGCTAAAGGCGATACGAAAGTTGTGTACATACTGGTCCTCCTGCTCATGCTGTCAGCCATGCTGATGGCGCAGCGAGTACCCCAGCCTGAGGAAGTGTTTTTCCAGAAGCATGCAGATAACAAGGTGTTTTTGCAGCAGGAGGGAAACAGCCTTGAATCCTTCATTATGCAGTGGGGATATGAACAGCAGATCAGGGCATTACAAAACGGAAACCATAATGCAATAGATGTCAACCAAGTAGGTGCACAAAATCAACTGCAGATTTACCAATACGGAAATCACAATTCATACCAGGGAAATATAGTGGGAGAAGGGAATGAGCTACAACTGCAGCAGGAAGGAACGCAAAACCACATTGAACAGAATCTAAAAGGCGATAATATGCATTACCGGGTCAGTCAGCAGGGAAGCCAGTTGGAACTGATCCAACTGGAAAGAGATGGTATGGCTCCTGCCTACCAGGTAAGGCAAAGAGGCCGTGACATGCAGGTACGCATAGAAAATGGTATCAGTTATCGTCCAAACCTCTAAAACCCAACTTCCCCATATCCTTACCAGCCGGAAAGCATAGTAGATGGGGCTAGTACTGATAATGGCGGAGCATGATCATGAAAGCAAAGTTTTTTCCATCAGCCCAGGAAATACAAGGCGGCTCCCGCTTACCCACTGCTGACCAGCAAATGAAGTGGGAGAGGTAAAGTAGCCAGGGAAAAATCTGGTGCCTTGCGTGCTGGTTCCCAACAAAGGGTGCCCCTTCTATCAATTTTCCATTGGCCAGATGAAAATACGGATTGATATACAAGACGATTTACCACAGAGACCAGATATACATCAGCAAGCGTAAAACGATAAAAGGTAAATGTTACAAGATAATCAGATACGTATGATCAGGTATTTTTTACTACTATTTGTAATGCTAGGGTTTACAGCCTGTCAGGAAGACACGATTACCCTGGTGGATTATACTACACTGGAAGGAATTGTCGTGGATAGAGAGGGTAGACCACTGCGGGGAGTGTCCATTACTACTTCACCTGCTACCGGTATTACCATGAGCGACAGCCTGGGAAGCTTTGTCCTGAGGCAGATGCCATATGGAGAGTATACCGTAGTAGCAGAGAAAGATGGCTATCACAATACTTCGGTCAAAGTTAATCTGCAGACTGACCAGGCATCTGCAATCAGCCTGTACATGCAGGCAAGAAAGGCCCAACCTTCAAAAATTCGCGGTCAGCTGCTTGATGCCCTGACTACCCACCCGGTAGCGGCTGCCATGGTTACGACCCATCCTCCCAGCAGGGCCGTACTGACAGATGCCATGGGGCAGTTTTTACTTGACTCCATTCCGGCAGGCACTTATACAGTCAATGTCAGAAAAGTCGGTTATCAGGCAGATAGTGTCAGTATTAGCCTGGAAGCTGGTAAAACGGAAGATATGGCGCTCCTGATCAGACCGGAAAATACAGCCCTGGTCAACCTGCCGGAAAATCCGCTGCCCGCGCACCTTAGTGAGGTTCAGCCCACTACTGTTAATTTAGCCTGGGGTGTTGGCAATGCTGTGAAAGGAGCCAGCCTCCACTACGAATTACAGCTATTCAATGCAGATAACCCCGCTGAAATCCGGCAATGGAGCAATCTGGCGGATACCACCCTGCTGCTGACTGACCTGGCTTTTGGCACAACCTATTTCTGGCAGGTAGTAGCGCAGGACCAGCAGGGCAACCGCAGCAGTGGGGCCTTATGGTCTTTCAGTACCCTAGATTTCCCGGCAACGACTTTTGTATTTGCCCGGATGGTGGAAGATCAGCTGAAAATATTTGCCGCAGATCCATCCATGGAATACCAGATGCTCATCACCCCTCAGACGGGTCATTTTGCCCATCCCCGTATCAGCCCTGACCATCAGCACATCGCCTACAGCATGCAGACACCCTCCGGCCCACAGCTATTTGTGGCCGATGCGCAGGGGCGTAATGCCCGACAAATCAGCCGACTACCGCTTACCGGCTACCATAACTATGGCGAAGGCTATTGCTGGTCGCCGGATGGCAACCGCTTACTATATAGCCACTACGACAAACTCTATCTGATCAATAAAGACGGAAGCGGCCTGCAGCAGCTGGCTACTGCTCCCTCTGGCTTTCACTTTAAATCATGTGACTGGTCAGCTGCTACCGGACAGATTGTGGTACAGGCAACAGATGCAAATGTAAGCCGGAGCAGGTTGTACCTTCTCAACCCGCAGGATACTGTACCGCACCGCTTGCTGGAGAACCTGGATGGGCGGATTGAAAGTCCGGTGTTTTCCCTGGATGGTCAGAAGCTGATGTTTTCCTACGATAACTCCCTTTTTCAGTCACAACCGGGCCGTCAACTGGATGCAGTCATCATGCTCTATGACCTTAACCAACAGCTTGTGCAGGATCTGTCTTCCGGGAAGCCAGCTGGTACCAACGACGGCCGTCCCCGCTTTTCACCCAATGGGGCCTATATCATCTTTGAACATGCCTCCAATGAGGATGGAGCTGTCAGCAGTGTATGGAAGATGAATATGGAAGGTGGTGAAAGAAGTATGCTCTTTGCCGAAGCCTGCATGCCGGACTGGCGCTAGGCAGGCTAAGGCTCCAGGCCGGAGAAGATTAATCCTGAAAAGGGAAAAAAATCCCAATATGGGACAATTTACTGAAAGTATATTTTGTAAATATCTGAAGTTCAGTGATTTACATGTTTGGTATTCTTTTCTCAGTATATAGTATAGTTTGGTAATTTAGGATAGATTTTGGTGCTCCTGTTTCGTATTCCTGAGACCGGAAACCGGGTGGTAGATTGTCCGGGAAGAAAGACACACAATGGAGCACCATTAATCTTACGCGTATGCAGGGCATCTTAATGCCCGCACATGGAGCAGCAGTATAGGCTGCCACTCCTGAAAACCCAGACGGTCTGTTGAAGTAATATATCCCACATACCTGAACCATGATGACTATCATTGCCCTTAGCTGTTTGAGTGTTGCCTTGCTCGTCTTGTCCTGTGTTTTTACCCTGCACGAACAGCGTTTCAAATACGAAAGCCGCAAAAGAGGCGACTGGTATGCGTAGCGTTTAAGCGCTCCTGGTCTGTTCAGATACCAAAAAAAAAGCCTCCGGAAGAGGCTGATTGAATAAATTGGGCAGCTATTGGCTCAACTGACTGAAATTCTGCTCCAGATGCGCCTGCAGCAGGGGCATATTCGCCAGGATAATATGGGAGACCTGCCTGCATAAGTCGGGCAGGTACAAGGGGGCTTCCTCGGTTTTGGATTTGAGTTCTATGGTTTTGAGCAGCTCATGAGTGGTGTTCAAACCAATGAACTGAACGGAAGGCTTGATCTTATGGGCCAGCCGCCCGGCCTGTTCCCAGTTTGCTTCTTCTATAAAACCCGCCATCTGCTGTAGTGCGATGGGCGTATCATGGATAAAACTCTGTATCATCTCTGCCATGAAAGCCGTATCGCCGTCGCAGATACCGAAGATGTAGCTAAGGTCTGCTTTTTCAATTTCCTTGTTTTTGTTAGGGGTTTTGTCTGTCATTTTTATGGAGTTATCAGTAGTAAAATGTGGCTGAACAGGGCCTGCTTTCAGCAGCTTTAACAGCACACGGTACAAATCATTCGGTTCAAAAGGTTTGGAAAGGTAATCGTTCATACCTGCTTCCAGGCATCGTTCATTGTCGCCTTTGATGGCATTGGCAGTGAGCGCTATGATGGGTATTTCAGATTTGGGAGAGGCAAACTGCCTACGGATGGTTTTGGTGGCTTCCAGCCCGTCCATTACCGGCATCTGCACATCCATGAGCACCACATCATAGTCTTTCTTCCTGATTTTTTCCAGTGCGATAAGCCCGTTTTCGGCTATATCCACCACGCAGCCACGTTTGCTGATGATATTTCTGGCGTATATCCTGTTGATATCATTATCTTCCACCAGCAGTACACGTGTACCCTGCAGACGCTTGTTATCTTCATCATCGGGGCTGTTTTGGCTGTTTTCCGTCACCATCAGGTCGGCTTCGGTGCCTTTTTCGTAAGGAATGACAAAACGGAAGGTGGAGCCTTTACCTACCTCACTCTCAACGCTGATGGTGCCTCCCTGCATTTCGGTGAGCTGCTTGCAGATGGTCAGTCCCAGGCCAGTACCGCCAAAGCGCCGGGTAACGCTGGTATCAGCCTGTTTGAAGCTTTCAAAGATTTCTTCAAATTTTTCCTGGGGTATGCCGATTCCCGTATCCCTTACTTCAAAAGCAATATGGTACTGCTGTTGCTCAACCTTCAGCAATCGGCTACTGACCGTGATGTTGCCGCTGTAGGTGAATTTCAGGGCATTACCCACCAGGTTCATCAGTATCTGGTTAAGGCGTACCGGGTCACCCAGAACGATGGTACGTGTTGCCGGGTCTGTATCCTCTTCTATGCTAACACCTTTCTCTCTGGCCTGCAGGGTAAAGGCATTGGCTACCGCACTGATCTGATGGTTAGGCTTGAAGCCGATTTTTTCAAAGCGCAGCTTACCCGATTCAATGGCGGAGATATCCAGGATATCATTGATGATGACCCGCAGGTTATTGGTGGCCTCCTTGATGGAGGTGATGTATTTCTCCTGCTCAGGATTGGTAGGGGTATCTCCCAGCAGGTTCAGCATACCGCTGATACCGTTGACCGGTGTACGGATCTCGTGGCTCATGTTGGCGAGAAACTGCTCCTTGGCTTTTTTGGCCCTGAGCAGTTCCTCAGCATCTTTTTTGCGCTGCGTGATATCTACACAGATGGCCAGCACACAGGTTGTCCCTTTTTCGTAATAAAAAGGTCTCTTGGTAGTCTGAAACCACCTAACCTCACCATCGGGCATGGTGAAAGGCTCTTCCAGCGTGATTTCCTCGCCACTGCTGATCACCTGACGGTCTACCTTCATGTACTCTTCCGTCTCCTGCCGGTTGCTGTGTACGTCAGCATTGCTGCGCAGGATCAGCTGCTCTTTGCTGAGGCCAAAAAGATCGGCCATGGCCTGGTTTACCAGCAGGAAGTTACCATCCCAGTCTTTGACAAACACCAGGTTGGGGGCAGAATCAATGACCTGTTGCACGAACCTTCGCTGTTCTTCCAGGTCGCGCTGGGCCTTTACTGCTTCGGTATTGTCAAACGAAAAACTGAGCAGCAGGGATTGCTGCTTGTAAATGGCAGAGTCAATGATTTTTTTGCCGGCGATCATGTGCCGTATCTCATGCTTGACCTCCAGGTCCTCCTGGTACATCATGATTTTTCCCCGTGAGCGGGACAAAACCTGGTCTTTTCGTGCGCTTTCCCGGGCAATTTCCTCAGGGAAAAGATCAAATTCGCTTTTGCCTACTGCCTCTTCCGGGCTGAGGCCTACCATATCAGCGGCATTCTCATTGATAAAGAGAAAACGACCTGCTTCATCCTTGAGGAACACATTGATGGGGAGCGCGTTCAGGATGTCGTTGAGCATCTGTCGCTGCTGCTCCATCTTTTTTTCGTAGGTCTTACTTTCCGTGATGTTATTGAAAGAAATGACCAGCGTTTCTGCGTCTATCCGGGCAATGGCGTATTGAAACCAGAACTGTTGCCCCGCTGTCTCCATGAGGTAGACGTGCTGGGAGGGCTTGCCCTCCTGTAATGTCTGGTTGAACAGCCTGATGAAATCCTGTACATCCAGGATATTTTGTCCGGCCAGTTCGCTGAACTTTTTGCCGGTGAGTGCAGCCCCATCCATCAGGATGGCATCGGCGGTTTTGTTGGAAAGGACGTACTCAAAGTCCTCTGCCTGCTGACCCGCCGACGAGCGAATAGCCCGCAGGGCTACGACACCGATAAAGGAGCTGTCCAGGATGGCCCGGAGTAACTGCTCCTGTTGTGTGCGTTCGCTGATGTCGCGGATCACGGCCACCACATAAAAGTGCCCGTCTACTTCAATAAGTTTGACACTGACCTCTACCGGAAAGCGGCTGCCATCCTTGCGGATGTTGACTCCTTCAATGATGAGTTCATTCTTGCTTTTCAGGTCATCAATATGGGCCTGCCAGCTACCTTCCTCCCGGAAGAGCGGTTCTATATCGCCCACCCGCTTGCTGGTAAACTCCTCCTGGCTCATGCCCAGGTTCTGGCAGGCTTTTTCGTTAACGTATATGATGCGTCCGCTTTCATCCGCTACCTGGAAGGCATCATTAGACTGGTTAAGCAGTTGTTCCAGCAGGTGGATATTACTAACATTCATGGTTTCAATACTGAAATTTACGGGAGTTATCTTTCTCTACATCCTTGAGGTAACGGTAAATGCTTGATTTACCGATCTGCAGCTTGCGGGCTACCAGCAGCACATTGTTGTCATACTTTTTGAGAAAGTGCTGTATGATGCGCAGATTATATTCTTTCAACGACAGCTCTTCCTGTAGAAACTGTTCTTCCTTATGGATACTGTTAAATTGTATATGGTCTGCCTCTACCTGCTCGCCCTCGGCCAGCACTACTGCCAGCTCTATCAGCGATTTCAGCTCCCTGACGTTGCCGGGGTAGTGATAGCTCAGTAACTTCTGCCGCGCATCTTTGCTGAGCAGCGGAAGCGGCAGTTTGTTTTCTTTGCAGTACGCCCGCAGCAGATGGCGGGCCAGCAGTATGATATCGTTCCCACGATCGCGCAGCGGGGGTAACTGTATCGGCAGGCCCAGCAGGCGGTAGTAAAGGTCCTCTCTGAACCTGCCCTTTCTGACTTCCTCTTTCAGGTCGCGATGGGTGGCAACGATGATGCGGACATCCAGTTTCACCAGCTGATTGCCCCCAATGCGGCCTACCTCCTTTTCCTGGATGACCCTGAGCAGCTTAGCCTGAAGCCCGATGTCCATTTCACCGATCTCATCCAGGAATATGCTACCTCCCTGGGCTTCCTCAAACTTACCGATACGGCGGCTCAGGGCGCCGGTAAAGGCCCCCTTCTCGTGTCCGAAAAGCTCACTTTCTATCAGTTCTCTGGGTATGGCGGCGATATTGACGGCTACAAAAGGTTTATGGCGCCGGTCTGAGTTGTAGTGGATGGCTTTGGCGGCTACCTCTTTGCCTGTTCCGGTTTCTCCGGTCACAGATACGGTAATATTGCTTCGGACAGCTTTTTCCAGCATCCTAAACACCTGCCGGATAGCGGGACTGTTACCCACGATGGTCTTGCTGAACTCGTATTTTCGGGAAATCTCTTCTTTTAGATAGCTGACCTCTTTGGTCAGTGCGATGCTCTGGCTGGCATTCTGTATGCTGTTGAGCAGCCGGTTCCTGGTGTCTTCGTCTTTAGTGATATAGTCGTAGGCTCCCAGCTTGAGTAATTGTACGGCGGTGGATACATCCTCCTGGGCGGAAATAATGATCACCTGTATCGCTGAGTCAAAAGCTTTGATCCGGCGGATCAGGTCTTCACCGGTAGTATCCGGTAGTGAGTAGTCCAGGGTCACGATATCCGGTCTGGTGTGCAGTTGCTCCTGCAGGTCGCGGCCCGAGTAAAAGTTATGGACTTCCAGGCTGGGGTTCAGGCTGCACACATAGTGGAGAAACCTGGCGTACTGCGGGTTGTCCTCAACAATGAATACTTTGACACTTGTGGTTTCCTTATACATACTACCTTGGTCACACGTAAACCGACAAGCTGCTAACCCAGAGAGTCTCATCCATAAAAAAAGCCAAAATCATGCATGATTCTGGCTTCAAAAACTGTAGCGTTAAGGTTTGTCAGACTGCAAAACTTTCTCCACAACCGCAGGTCCGGGAGGCATTAGGGTTTACAAACTGGAACCCTTTGCCATTCAGCCCGTCGGAGAAATCCAGCGTGGTACCCAGCAGGTAAAGAAGGCTTTTCTTGTCTACCAGGATTTTAACCCCTTTATCCTCAAAAACCTGATCCCCGTCTTCTATTTTGCTGTCAAAGTTAAGGTCATACATCAGACCTGAACAACCGCCTCCCTTTACGGACACCCTGATATTATGCTTATCAGCATGGCCCTCTTCAGTTCTCAAAGCATGAATCTTTGCCTTTGCTTTGTCGGTGACTTTTATCATTGTAAAGTAAATTTTATTAAGCCATTAATATGTGCGAACTTTGTGCCCAAACTTACCTGCGTAGTTTGCCGCCACATTTGAAGAATAACAAATTAACAAAAGGTGGAAGTTTCCTCCAAATATGGCCCGCATAATCCGATGCTAACGTAAGTTTCGCATAAGTGTTTTCCAATAAAAGATTTGATCATCCACAAGCCTTCCCGCAAAAGGGCTTATTTAAAATCAGTCTAGGTAATCTACAAAACTGAACTGAGACCTTCAAGAAAAAGTTTCAATGCATGATGCGACTAGAACATATAGGAATCGCCGTAAAAGATAAGCAGGAGGCGGCTACACTCTTCGCCCGATTACTCGGGACGGAGGCTTATAAATCTGAAGCGGTAGTCAGCGAAGGTGTGGAAACCAGCTTCTTCGGACTGGACAATGCTAAAATAGAGCTGCTCAATTCCCTTTCGGACGACAGTGCCATAGAGCGCTTCATCAGCAAAAGAGGAGAGGGCATACACCACCTGGCTTTTGAGGTGGAAGATATCTATGCCGAAATCCAGCGACTCAAGGCAGCGGGCTTTAGCTTTGTGAGTGAAACGCCCAAAGATGGGGCAGACAACAAACTGATTTGCTTTTTACACCCAAAATCTACCCAGGGCGTACTGGTAGAACTCTGCCAGGAGAAGCAGTAATTTTTTAACCCAACGAAAAATCTATGTCTGACGAGAAAAACAAACGTACTGAGATCAACAGCATAGGCGAGTTTGGCCTGATCAAACGCATTCGTCACGGACTCAAGCTGCAGCACAGCAGCAGTGTACTGGGCATCGGCGACGACGCTGCTGCCATAGACGTCGGCAGCCATTACCAGCTGGTCAGCACCGACATGCTCACCGAAGGTATCCATTTTGACCTCAGCTATACGCCCCTGCAGCACCTGGGCTATAAAGCTGTGGCGGTCAATGTTTCGGACATTGCCGCCATGAACGGTGTGCCTAAGCAGATCACCGTCAGCCTGGGGCTGAGCAATCGTATTTCGGTAGAAGCCGTAGACGTGCTCTACCAGGGCATACAGTATGCCTGCGAAAATTTTGGGGTAGACCTGATAGGCGGTGATACTACCGCTTCCCGTGCCGGCCTGATCATATCCGTTACTGCCCTGGGAGAGGTCGCCAAAGACAAAATTGTACGCCGTAGCGGCGCACAGGAAAATGATATAGTCTGCGTAAGCGGCGATCTCGGTGCCGCTTATATGGGCCTGCAGGTGATGGAAAGGGAAAAGATCACCTTCCGGGAAAACCCCGGTATGCAGCCCGAACTGCAACAGTACGACTATATCGTAAAACGCCTGCTGAGGCCGGAAGCCCGTACCGACATTATCCATGAATTACAGGAACTGGAGATCGTCCCTACTTCTATGATTGACATTTCCGACGGGCTGGCCTCCGAGGTTTTCCACCTCTGCGAACAATCGCAGGTGGGGATGAATATTTACGAGGAGAATCTGCCGATTGACGAGCTTACCTACGCTACGGCAGCCGAATTTCACCTGGACCCCAATACTGCTGCCCTTAATGGAGGAGAGGACTACGAGCTACTCTTCACCATTGGCCAGAAGGATTTTGAGAAAATCAAAAACCACCGTGACATACATTTTGTAGGCTACGTACATGAGCAGAGCAAAGGTATCCACCTGATCACCAGGGGGCAGCAGGCAGTACCGCTGCAGGCCCAGGGTTGGGTGCACTTTAACTCGGACGATGACGCGTCAGCAGCTGGTAAATCCTGAGCAGCCCGGCACTGAGGATCACCGACCAGAGCGGGGCCAGCGCCAGTACGTAGGCCCTGCCTTCTAGCAGATACATGCACACAAGGCTCAGCAGCACGATCAGCTGGGTAGCCTGCATCCGGCTGCCGCTCAGTGGCTGTACACGGTAGTCTTCCGTTGAGCGAGGCCTTTTGTATTCCCGTATTACCGGGATAAACAGCAGCACTGTCAGCAGGAGGCCTCCCAGCCAGGGATAGGAAAAATCAAAGGCATACGCAGCTGTTGTGGGCGAGATGACGATGGCTGCCACCGTCAGTACAAAAGCAGCCACTGCATACCAGAGGCTGTGGGCGTTGGCCGGTCGGAGGCGGTAGTCGGTAAAAAAAGCGACCGTCAGCGCAAAACCAATGAGGTAATCTCCCCGCCAGCTCAGGTAAGCAGCCAGCCCGATCACCAGAACGGCATCAGTCAGCCTGACGGAGCGTCCGCAGACATGGCTGCTGATGCGCATAAGCAACAGAAACTCAATCAGCAGCAGCCAGTTGGCTGTTTCAAAATAGTAGAATACCAGCAGGGTCGGCAGCACGGCCACAAAAGCAGTGGCATTGATATCCGGGTCCAGCTCGCGTCCCAGCGCCCAGCCCAGGAATACCAGCAGCCCGGCCTGTACTCCCCACCACAGGCTGTCGAGAAAAGGACTTCCCACGAACCACTGATACAGGCAGCCGGCGATCATGGTCAGTAAGATGATCAGGAGAATACTGCGGTTACTGCGGTAACTGATATCTACCGGACGGGACAGCGCTGAAAGCTGAGTAGTTTTCATAAAAAATGAAGTAAGAATTACTTAAAAAAATTGAAACTGATAACTTTTGAACCAGCTTAAAGTTCATATTCGCAAAAGAACAAAGCATCATACTGTAGCTGAGGTACTATGATTACTGCCAGGATGCGACAGAAGCTGGCCAGGGTTTAACAAAAAACCTGGGAGATGGGAAGCATCAAAGGCGCAGTAACAGCATGAATTTATGAAAAAGGGTGCACGATAGAGGCGCATGCTAAGCAGGGAAGCACCCTTTTTCTTTTTCAATCCTCCGGATAAGGTATGAACACAAACCTGGTAAAGTCCTCATCCACCACAAACAGGCAGCAAAACTCATCCGGATCCTTATACGCCCGTTTAAACTCTTCCTCATCCGTAACCAGCTTACGCTGCACAAACTCATCCAGGTAAGTCACATGGTAATTCCAGTTGGTCGCCAGTTCTCCCCGGACAATCAGCTTTTGTCCCAGGGGGATACCCACCTTGGAAATCGGAAAAATTGGAAAATCAGAGAACCCCCGCTTCCGGATCTGGTAAGAAGCCTCCTTGAGCGTCTCCGATATTACCACAAAATCCTGGGTGATTGTTCCCAGATATTTGCCACTCAGTTCAGGATCGTTATTCATAAAAATACTGCGTCATATTTGGCCAAAGTATACATCGTCGTAAACAGCCGTGTGCCAGGCTTTCATGGACCATCAGGCGCCAGCTGTTTCACCAGGTATCGCATCAAAACACAAATTACGGATACTTGGGTAGATATAACAAACCACCCCCTTCTCAAATTCACCTGGCTGAACATTATGTGTCTCCAATAGCACTCCGGGTGCTTCCTGCGATCCAAAATGGCTGGTGATTGGCAGCTGAATACCTGCCAACATTCTGTTAAATATGTTAACAGAATGTTAAATTGTTTGCCCAGAGCCGGTCTTATGCTTAACTAGTAGCTTATGAATGCGATCAGAGGTGGCGCTGCAGGAGCTGTGGGGCCGCAATGACTATTTTAACCGGCGGAGTATGGACGTACATATCGCCCGTTTGCGCAAGTACCTGAAGGATGACCCGGGACTGAGTATTGTCAATATCCATGGTAAAGGCTTTATCCTGGAGGAAAAATAGTTGCTGAAAAATGACTACATTTTCAAGGAAGAATAAAACAATGAAAGAGCATCAAAGAGCCACTTGTAAGACGCTTTGTTTACTGATTTTTGCTGCTATCCTCGCTGCCTGCGCAGATAAGGAGGAAGCTGAAGTAAATATTTCCCAGCTGCAGGTACTTGACGAACGGCTGCAACTACAGTTAGTAGCCGAAAGCCCCACCATCATGACGCCCATCGGTATGGCCATAGATACGGAAGATGCCATTTACGTGCTGGAATCCCATACCCATACGCCCCCTGATGACTACCCGGGACCGTCGTTTGACCGTATCAAGAAAGGTATTGATGCGAACGGGGACGGTATCCCCGAAGACTGGATCATCTTTGCCGACAGTATCAGCGATGGCATGAACCTGGAAGTTGATGCCGAGGGCAGCGTCTTTCTGGTGACCAAAGACAAAGTGTATGCTTTCCGCGATACCGATACCGACGGCAAAAGTGATGAACGTACACTTTTGGTGAAGATGGAAACGCCCGAAGCGGTCTACGACCATGCCGGGCTGCTGGGCATCACCTACGGTCCCGACGGCTGGCTGTATGTCTCCCGGGGCAACTGCGCCAGCCTGGCGCATGAGATCATCGGGACGGACGGCACTTCCATCTCGGGCTACGGCAATGGCGGCAATGTATTTCGCTGTCGCCCGGATGGTAGCTCGGTGGAAGAGATCGCCACCGGCTTCTGGAATCCCTTTGACCTGCAGTTTTCCCGCGAGGGGCGACTTATGCTGGTAGACAATGATCCCGACAGCCGGGGGCCTAATCGCCTGATTGAGGTAGTACCCGGCGGAGACTACGGCTACCAGGCGCTCTACGGCGGTAGCGGTATCCATCCTTTCCTGGCCTGGAATGGTGAACTGCCCGGCACGCTGCCCTATGCCGCCGCTTTGGGTGAAGCCCCCTCCGGTGTGCTGGACGCCAGTTTCAGCAATTTTCCGCAGGACTACCGGAACAATATACTGAGCACCATATGGGAAGAAAATAGCATTGTACGGGTGCCGCTGGAATCCTGGAATAGCAGTGTCAGCGGTACTGCCGAGGTGATTGTGCAGGGCGACAGCACTTTTCACCCGGTAGCTTTGGCGACCAATTCCAAAGGCGATGTGTACATCACCGACTGGGTGGTACGGCAGTATCCCAACCATGGTCACGGCAAAATCTGGCGCCTGCGTGCCAGGGAAGGAGCGGAAACGCCGGTCCAACAGGCAGCCATGCAGGACGCTGGCACCACCCATTTCTTTAGCCGCTACACCGAAAGCGCTGACTTTGATGACTACCTGGCGGATCTACAATCCGGGGATGCCTTTGTGCAGGCAGTAGCGCGGCAAGCCCTGAGCGAAAATCAGGGTTTTCACGACGAACTTATCACCCTCACCGTAGATGAAGATGCCGAATTACGTCTGCAGGCCCTTCTGACCCTGTCTCAATCTGAAACTCCCCTCAGGCAGAACCGGCTTACAGAACTTCTCCATGACCAGGATGAGAAGGTACGACGTATGGCCATGATCCACATCGCCACCCATGCCCGGAGCGAACTGCTGCCGGAGGTAGAAAGTGCCCTCTACGAAGGCTACATTTCCCCGGCCCTGTTTGAGACCTACCTGGCCACCGTGCGGCACCTGCAGCCGGGCTATATCCAGGCTATGCAGGAGCGGACAGAGGCGGAAGCCAAAAACATCAAAAGGGAATTGCCCGATCGCTATCTCATGCAAATCATCACCAACGAAAAACTGAAGGCGGAGATACGCGCCGCAGCCCTGCCTTACCTGGAAGCGCAGGAAGGGGATAGGGAGCAGTTGGCTGCCATGCTGGATGAGAGCGCGCCCGTCCTGCAGATGGCTCTGCTGCATGCGCTGGAACAGACCTACGATAAGGCGGTAGCCGAAAGTATGTTGCAAATCGCTCTGGATGATAATAAGCAGCCTGAACTGCGGGCGCAGGCACTGGTTGCGCTGGCTTACCAGCCCACCAAATTCTGCGAACAAGTGCAGGCGATTTTCCGGGAAAACAACGAACTACTGCAGGAAACAGCCCTGCGTTACCTATGCACCTGCGGTGCCGAAAATGAAGTGGTGCAGCAACTCATCACCGAAAGTCAGCATAGCAGTTCCGGGCAGCTGGAGCAGCTCTGGCAACACTGCCGCGGGACTCTGCCCAAGGAAGCACGCCCCTCCTCCGATGAGGAGTGGCTCGCCGCGGTCAACGAAGCGGGTGACCCACTCAAAGGCAGGATGGTCTTCCAACTGCCCAACACCCAGTGTACCCGCTGCCACCAGGTGGACGGCTGGGGCAGTGACTTTGGCCCCGACCTGTCCAATGTAGGCATCAGCAAGTCGGAGGAGCAACTGGTAGAATCCATTCTGGAACCCTCGGCCGCCATCTCTCCCGAGTGGCAGGGCTGGTACGTCAAAGACGAAAAGGGACAGACGCACTATGGCCGGCAGATAGATGTGGGCTACAATTCCGCCGAGCTGCTGATGCCCAGTGGTGCGTTTGTCCGCTACCAGAACCCGCAGGGCTATGGCGTGGCCCCCAGCTCGCTGATGCCCGACGGGCTGGAAAATATGATGACAGCGCAGGAATTCAACCACCTGATCGCTTATCTGAAATCACTACGCTAATGTAGTTAGACAGTTTAAGGTTGCAGGCCGCCATGGCTCGGTTAAATTTTATAAAAAACTGAATTACAGGTATTTAAAAAATGATAGTTACAAAATAGTTGTGTCTTACTACTTAAGTGATTTGTAGAAGAATCTTTCTGAAATTTTTTAAACACACCATAAGCTATGAAAAACAAGATCAACCGCCGCCACTTCTTCAAAAGCTCATCGGCCCTGCTGGCTGGCTTTGGTTTCGGGCTGAACAGCCTCGGACAGACGAGCCCCGGGCAAAACAGTACCAACCGCCCGCCCGCCGATGTGGATCAGATGCAGGGCGTACAACTGGCCATTGCCACCATCTGCCTGGATGGTTTCGGGGACGAAAACTTTGAACCCGCCTTCCGCATCATCCCGCAGACCGGGATCAAAAACGTGGAGTTCAATGTCTGGTATCCGCGTAATATTACGCCTGCCGGCCTGGCCAGCATACAGGAAAGGTGCTACGAAAACGGCCTCAAACCGATTTCCCTGCAGGGTACTTCCTTTGGCGACAATGTGCTCAAGGATGTCACCCATAAGCTGTGGCTGATGGAGAAGGCCAAAGCCCTGGGCTGCCGCCGGGTGAAGTTTACCGGCTCAGGACGTGGCAAGGCCGGGGGGCTGGAAAATGTGATTGCAGTGCTGCAGGAACTGGCACCCGCCGCCGAGGAGATGGATGTGCTGATCGCGGTGGAGAACCATGCCAACAACAATATTGAAAACATAGAAGACTACGAGCAGATTTTTGCCGCGGTTGATTCCAGCCATGTAGGCATGTGCCTGGATATGGGCCATTTTGACGGGGCCAGCGTCAGCAATTTTGATGTCGTTGAGCGTTTCCACGAAA